>CAKZLA010000400.1 GCA_937124525.1 uncultured Desulfobacterium sp. | reverse complement strand
CAGTACGGTGCGGGCAGGGTCCAGGTCATGGCTTTCCATGGTCTGGGCATAACCTGCGGCAATGGCATTTAATGGAATACATTGGCCGGTGTTGGTTTTAAGACTTTTCTTAATGGTGTCAGGGGTCTCTTCCATGAGAATGGCCTTGTATCCCTCCCCCCGTAGTACCGCTGCCAGAAATTTTCCGGTTATGGGGTCCCAGTTGGGCATGACAATGGTTTTGTCAGACAGCCTATGATCCAGCTTTGGATTGATTTGGGAAAGGGACATCTGCAGGGGGGATTCCATGGTTTGGGCATGGTTGCGAAAGGCCCTTACAGCTGCCTCAATGCGGGTCTCATAGCCCACGCTGGAGTCGTGTTCGTCAAGCTCCAGCACCAGATAGGGTTTCTCATGGGCCTCCATGATTTTTTTAAAATATCCCACACCAAAGGCATCGGGGGAACATTTAAAAGAGGTGATATAGACAGGAAAAAGATTGTCCGTCCGGGCCGCCACCAGGGTGGCCTTGAGGATGGTGGCGGCATGCTCCCAGTGGATTTCCTGAAGAAGAGGCTCAATGTCGTCAAAGTTATGATGGTCCAAATCCAGCATATCCTGGAAAAAGGCGTTGACCTTCATGGAGGCAAAAATATCCGGGATGCCTGCATTGAGGCTCTCTGATAAAATGGTGTAGGGTCTTCCCACCAGGAGAACATCAATTTCCGTTGCTCGATTTTGTTGACGGATCATCATGGTCTTCAGCTCTTGTTCACAGCCTTTTTTCCAGTCCAGGGCCTTTTCGTGGGCTGAGGCCACATCAAAGAAGCTGAAATGGGCCCCGGGGATTTTTTTAAGTGCCCGGTAAAGCTCCATTTTGGTGTGAAAACCTGTGTAAAGATATTTTACCACTGGAGAGATGAGGCGCTTTTCGTCAATGTCACCAAGGGATGCAATCACCGAAGGCACATACTGGGTGTAATAGCAGTATTGGCGCCGGGATTTTTTATCCTGGGTTTGTTTTTCAAAGTAATAGGGAAGAAATACGTGGTCTGCCTTTTCAAGGAGATGGGCCACATGGCCATGTATGGCAGCCATAGGGGTGCAAAATTCCGCCGTTGCAATGGCACGTCCCCGGGTGACCGGTGATTTCATTTTTTCACTGGTGATGGTCTTGATGCCAAGATAGTTGAAAAAACTCTTCCAGAATTGGAGATCCTCCACCAGGTGAAGGGCCGCAGGTATGCCCACAGTAAAGGCGGATGCCTCCGGGGTGGGGTGGGGCAGGGTGATCCCTTTTTTTCTGTCCCGCAATAGATGAAAATGATTTTTCTGTGCCACAAAATGATCGGTGTTATAGTCTCTGCCACAGAGAAATCCAAAGGCCACGGTCTCCTTTTCAATGGTGACAATGGTCAGCTTGCAATGGTTGGTGCAAAGTTGACAGGTTTCCCGGCGCACGGGAAGGCTTTGCTTCCAGAGATTAAATCCCCGGAATCCACTTTTTGCTGGAGCCTGGTCCTTGAGGGTCAGGGCCACCCCCAGTGCCCCGGTGAGGTGGCAGTAGGGGGAGACATGGATGGGTTTTTTCAGCCGCTGTTCAAAGGCTGCCACCAAGGCTCTGTTTTTGGCCGTGGCCCCCTGGAAGAGAATGGTCTTGCCGATTCTGGCTTCGGTGGCCACCTTGGTCATGTAGTTATCCCGCACCGAATGCAGGGCCGATGCCAGCACCTCATCCACGCTGTACCCCTCGGACAGAAAGTGGTTCATATCCCGCTCCATGAACACGGTGCAGCGATCACTGGAGATGGGGGAGCACACGGACTCTGCCCGCCGGGAATAGTCGTCCAGGGGACACCCCAGCTTTGAGGCCTGCTCCTCAATGAAACTGCCGGTGCCGGCAGCACACACCGTGTTCATGAAAGAGGAGGTGACCACCCCGTTTTTCATGGTGGTGAACTTGGCGTCCTGGCCTCCGATTTCAATGATGGTGTCCACCTCCGGGGTGAGCTCAAAGGCGGCCCGGGAATGGGCTGTTATTTCATCCAGAACCAGATCTGCCCCCATGATGGCAGAGGAGAGTTTCCGCCCAGAGCCTGTGGTGCCGCATCCAATTATTTCCATGTCCAGTTCATGGCTTGCAATAAAGGTGTCAATGGATCTGAAAATGGCCTGCACCGCCTGCACCGGTCTTGAGGCCGTACGTGTGTAAAAACCCGCCACCACCTGGCCGTCATTGCTGACAATTACTGCCTTGGTGCTGGTGGAACCCACATCCATACCCAGAAAACAGTGACGGGTCTCAATGAGGGTGGTATCCATATAAATATCATTTTCCACCCCGTTTTCCACAAAATGGGTGCCGCTGCCAAAATCAGGATATGTGGAAAGACTAAGGTTAAGTTCCGGAAAAAAGTGTTTTTGCCCATGCTGTTGGCAGGTGACAATAATATCTTCCATGGTATTGTATCCATGGGGGGATGGGGTAAAAACGCCCTGGCGGATGTCATCTGCCAGGCACAACGCCGCCCCCAATGCCCCATAAAGGTGGGCATCCCCATCACTGATAAGGGGGGCCTCAATGATATGTTCAAGATGTTTTTTCACCGAAAGATTTTGGGAAACACCGCCGCAGAAAAGAATGGGTTCCCGGGTTTTATTTTCCGTAAAAAGGGTGTTGGCAATATTCCTGGCAAGTCCCCGGCATAATCCATCGCAGATCTGGGGCACTGAAAACCCCTCCTGTTGGGCATGGATAAGGTCGGTCTTGGCAAAGACGGCGCACCGGGTGGCAATGTCGGGAATTTCCTGGGTATTTTCAAAGGCAGCCTGGCTCAAATCTCCAGGTCCTGACAGACCCAGGCGGGTGGACTGCTGGTCCAGAAAGCTGCCGGTTCCTGCAGCACAGGAGGTATTGTTCCGGGAACCTGCGTATCGACCTGAGGGATCAAACAGGCTCAGGCTGAATTTTTCTCCTCCCACGCTGAGGATGGAACCGGGAGAACCATGGCGTTCTTTTGCTGCGCGGATAATGGCCACCTGTTCATCATAGGCCGCATCCCGCTGGATGGTGGATGGAGTGGAAGAGGTGACGGCAATGGCAGAAAACAGGCCAGGTTCAATGGGGGTAAGGACCGTTTTTACCCCCCGGGCAATGTCTCCCTGGTGTGCAATGGCTTTTTTAAGGAGGATGTTCCCTCCGGCGTCAATGGCCACAGCGGATACGGAGACGGATCCGATATCAATGCCAAGAATATTGAATACGTATTCCATGGTTAAATTTTCTCCTTTATTTCATTCCAGAATTCCACCACGCCCTTGTGCCAGCCTTCGATGAAGAGCTTTGTGTATTTGTTGATACCTTCCGGGGAAGACTCCATCAATGGGTCCTTGGCAATAAGGGGTGAAAAATATCCCTCCAGTCTGGGATCGGTTACCATAGTTGGAAGGGAGGGCAGTAGGTCAAGGACGTATAGCAGATCGTCATAGTGGGCTTTTTTCACCCATTCAATTCCTTCCATTCTTCCATTTTCCGAATAGTTTCCCTCTGATTGCATCTTTTCATACCGGAGTCGTTCTATGATGTCTGTCATGTCATGGTCTTCCTGCAATCGTCTCTGAAAGGCTTCTTTTTTCTGGATTGCCTCTGTGAGTGCATCCTGGAACATCTTTGAGAGATTAAATGATTTTCGCCATTCTTCCATTTTTTCATGGAGCATGTCTGGAATGCTCAAGGTTATTTTACGTGTCATTGGAATGCTCCTTTGGTGTTTCTTTGTAAAGGGGACTGGATCTCGATAACTGCCACGGGCAGACCGTATTCTGGACCCTGCAAATTCCAAAACCCAATTTGTTCCAGCAGATAGTTTTAATATATAGACCCGTATGATATCTATGCCTGAGTGTCATAGTAATGAATACGTATTATTAAATTAAGGGAGTGTCAAGATTTATTTGTGAAGGATTCCATGGAAGCAGGCAATCCCGCGATTTTGTTTATGGTGTGTAAAAAAAAGCTCAAACCCGTGGACATCTTACCCATGTATGGTTATAGTCGATGATAGGTTTTTTGAAGGCGCTTTTTGGGGAGAGTGACTTCAGGCTCGGCTTTATGGGGGGATTAATTGCTTGATGCCAATCACAATGCCCAAGAATAATGTCCATAATCCAGGCCCGATCCTCCCGTAAGTGGTCGATGTGGTGATCAAGTCTCAAAAAAAGCTCATCGAGTTTGGAGAGGAGTATTACATATTTCTTCAAAACTACAGACTGAAAGCCAAAATTGTCTGAAATAATTCAAAAAGACGGTGTGGTTTGAATCAAATTCCATTTTTTGAATAAAAAATTAAAAACAAATTTTACGAAAATAAGTGCTGTAAAAAACAAGTAATGCTACCATTGAATTGTGGTGAATTTGCCTAAATTTTGTCACATAGATATTTTATTTCGACCCCTGGCCGTGTAAAGCATTATCAAGGGTGTTTTTTGCGTAAGGATTTAAAATGATAAAAGAACATATTGAATATCTGGGACGAAAAACCATGGATATTGTGGAGGGTATCGGCAGAACCTGCCTGTTCATGCTCACCGGTATCTTTCATATATTCACCCTTCCCTGGCAGGTGTACAAGATGGTGGAACATTCCTGGTTCATTGGTATGAAATCCATGGGAGTGGTTATTCTCACCGGCATATTCACAGGAATGGTCCTGGGACTCCAGGGATATTATACCCTGGTGAAGTTTGGGTCCGAGGGGATGTTGGGTTCTGCTGTGGCCCTGACCCTGATTCGGGAACTGGGGCCTGTGCTCACCGCCATCATGGTGACGGCCCGGGCAGGCTCTTCCATGGCTGCGGAACTCGGTGTCATGCGAATTTCCCAGCAGATTGATGCCCTGGAGACCATGGACATTGATCCGGTACGTTTTTTGTTCAGTCCCCGCATTGCAGCAGCTCTTATCAGTTTTCCCCTGCTCACTGCATTGTTCGATGTGGTGGGAGTGTTCGGGGGGTATATCACCGGGTCTCTGATGTTGGGAATTAATCCTGGCATCTATCTTTACCGGGTGACGGAGAGTGTGGTGTTAACGGATGTCACCGGCGGGTTTGTGAAATCCCTGGTTTTTTCCCTGGTGGTAACCACGGTGTGTTGTTCCCGGGGATTTTTTACCCATCTCCAGGTCGGGGGAGGGTATGGAGCCAAGGGGGTGAGTTCTTCCACCACCAGTGCTGTTGTCACCTCTTCTGTGCTGATTCTTTTTTTTGACTATCTGATTACCTGGTTGTTGCTTTAAACTGGGTGACTCATCCCAAGTTGGCCAGCATGGTTTTTTTAAGTGTAAAAGCGATTAATGGGTACTGGGTTTTGGGTTAATGGGAATTCAAATCCCTCAGGCTATCTTAAAAGTGCTTTTTTGTTTGAATCTTAAGTAAATACGTATTGAGGAGGAGGGTGCGTCTATGACAACGCCTCTGATTGAATTTGTGAATGTCAAAAAACGATTTGGAAATACCCGGGTCATGGAAGGGGTCAACCTCTCCATTCATCGGGGTCAGATCACTGCTGTCATCGGTAAAAGTGGCTGTGGCAAAAGTGTGTTGCTTAAACATATCATCGGCCTGGAGGAGCAGGATTCCGGAAAGATATTTTATGATGGCCGGGACATGGCAGACATGGACAGGGCTGCCCGGGGAAAATTTAAAAAAAGGGTGAGCTACATGTTCCAGGACAATGCCCTTTTTGATGCCATGACGGTGTTTGAGAACATTGCCCTGCCCATTGTTGAAAAATCATCGCTCTCCAGGAGTCAGATCAGAGAACGGGTGATCACCCGCATGGACCAGCTGGACATCTCCGGCACTGGGGAGAAGTATCCGGCCCAGCTCTCCGGCGGCATGAGAAAAAGGGTGGCCCTGGCCAGGGCTCTGATCACTGATCCCGAGGTGGTTCTGTTTGATGAACCCACCACGGGCCTTGATCCCGTTCGAAAGCAGGGGGTGCATGGCATGATCAAAGGATATCAGGCACAATTCGGGTTTACGGCGGTGGTTGTCAGCCATGAAATTCCCGAAATTTTTGATATTGCCCAGCGGGTGGCCATGCTGGATAACGGGAAAATCATACTTCAGGACGACACAGAGCGGTTTTTGAAAACCGACCAGGAGATTGTCCGATGTTTTATTCATGGAAAGGAAGAAAACAGTGGGAAATGCTAAGAAAAAATGGGTTGAATTTTATGTGGGGCTGTTTGTAATTGTCGGGGTACTCTGTTCGGGTTACCTGTTAGTTGCACTGGGAGACCTTGATATTGGCGGGGGTAAAACCTACCACATTGAGGCCTACTTCAGCAATGTCGCAGGGCTTAAAAATGGTGCCACCGTTGAGATGGCTGGCGTTGAGATCGGTCGGGTTGTTTCTGTGAATCTGGATACCAAAAAATTACTGGCCCGGGTGGTCATGGGAATTCACAAGGAGGTGATACTTGCCGAAGATGCCATTGCATCTGTGAAAACATCGGGTATTATCGGGGATAAGTACATCAATATTTCCCCCGGAGGTTCTGATATGACCCTGGAGGATGGAGATACCCTGTTCAACACAGAATCCGCCATTGACATTGAATCCCTGGTCAGTAAATATATTTTCAATAAAGACCCGGAGTAACTGCCATGGGTAACCCTGGCATTATGATCATGGCTATTAAGCCATCTGGATTGAAAGGAATGATGATGAAAAAATATATGATGACAATGATGATTTTGGGATGTCTCATGTGGGCTTTTTCAGCCTGGGCATCGGAGACAGGGCCGCGTCAGGTGTTGGAAAACGGCGTTAATGAAGTCCTTTCCATCCTGAACAAACCTGAATATAAAGGAGAAATAAATAGAAAACAGCGGGATGAACTTCTCTTTAAAAAGGCCCAGGAGCTGTTTGATTTTTATTCCTTTGCCATGGGGGCCCTGGGGCGCAGTTGGCAAGGGTTTTCGCCAACCCAGCGAGAAACGTTTATCTCCTATTTTTCCCGGCTCATTGCTGATACCTATTTTGCAAAAATAGAAGGAGAACAACTGTCGGACCTCTCGGTCCGGTACGTGGCAGAAAAAATGCTTGACTCCACAAAATCAGGACGGCAGCGAGCCGATATTTTCACCGAAGTGTCCCACGGGGGTGTGATTACGCCGGTGGATTATCGTATGCTCAAGCCCCCCGGTGGTGTATGGAAGATTTATGATGTTAAAATAGAAGGCGTCAGTCTCCTGGGAAACTATCGGGAGCAGTATCGTGAACGCTTCATGGACAGTCCGGATAAACTCATTCAGGAAGTCAGGGAAAAGGTGAAAAATGAGAACTAAAGGAATTCTTTTCATTGATAAAAAACGGGAAATTTTTCCTGGTACAAGGATTGCTGCCCTGGTGATTTTCCTGGTTCTGTTGTGTTCACTTCCGGCCCTGGCCAGTGACACACCTACGCTTTCCCTGGAAGTAGATGATCTTTTTGCCGAATATGAATCTGACAAAAAAGAACCTACTGTGCCCGATCCTCTCTATTGGTTCAATTACAGCATGTATCATTTTAACGATAAGCTCTATTTTTGGGGACTCAAGCCCCTGGCCCAGGGCTACAAATTTGTGGCACCAGTGGAATTACGCCGGGGCATTAATAATTTTTTTTATAACATTCTTTTTCCGGTGAGGCTTGTGAACAATCTTCTCCAGGGGAAAATAATATCAGCCGGGCAGGAGTTCAGCATTTTTATGATTAATACCATGGGAAGCCTTGGGTTTGAGCGCATTGCCCAGGAGAAACATGGGTTTAAAGATTCCCGGGAGGATCTGGGACAGACCCTTGGGTCCTATGGACTGGGGCAGGGATTCTACCTGGTTTTGCCTTTTCTGGGGCCATCGTCTTTGCGGGATTTTGCAGGGACGGCAGGGGATTATTTTTTAAATCCCACAGGATATATTGATTCCAATGAGGTGAAAGTGGGGGGGACTGCCCTGGATGTGATAAATGGTACCTCGTTGAGAATAGGGGACTATGAGGCACTAAAAGAGGCGGCCTTTGACCCTTACATCGCATTAAAAGATGCATATCTGCAATTGCGGCAGAATCGGGTGGAAGAATAATTTAAGGGACGATTTCCCGTATTGATTATACTTTAAAATTGGCACTAATTTTAAAAAGATCCGTTGCAGGCAGGTTGAGAATGTCTGTCACCCCCGTATCCCTGGCAATGGTTTCCAGGCTTTGCTCAATGATCTGTCTGGAATTTGCGATAAAGGTGAACCATATATTATAGTGATGTTCCCGCATGTAGTTGTGGGTCACGCCGGTGTATGCGTTCACCGTTTCCGTAAAAAGGTCTATCGTATGTTCGGGAACACTGGCAGCGCAAAGGGTGCTGAAAAAACCCAGCTTGTATGGGCCGAAATTACCGCCGATTCTTCGGATAATACCATTTTGTTTCAGGTTCTCCACCCGGCGGATTACCTCACCCTCTGTGAGGTTCAGGTCCTGGCCGATTTTTTGGTAGGGTCTGGAGTCAATGGGAAAGTGGGTTTGTATCCGGTTGATTATTTTTCTGTCAGTGGAATCCATGCCAGTGGCGGTGCTCCATTTGCTTGTCGGGAAAAGGTAATAAAAAAGGCTCTGCATGGAAATGCAGAGCCTTTATGGATGATCAAGAAACGATCAAAAATTAGGAACTATACACATCCAGTGGGTTTGGGAAGGCCAGCCATTTTACATGCGCCTTTTCCAGGTCCTGAGGGGAACAGTTCATAGATGTGTTTCAGTTTGTATTTGGTTAGCTTGGAAAGTACACGTACCATGGGAGCAATACCATTTTTCTCATAGTAGTCCTGGAGAACGTTAACAACTTTCCAGTGTTCGTCGTTGAGTTCATCAATACCTTCCTGCTGTCTTACATATTCCACCCAGTCGTTGGTGAAACCTTTATAATCAAGCAGGAATCCGTCTTCATCCACTTCAAAACTTGTACCATTCATCTCTATTGTTGCCATTTGAAATAACCTCCTGTAAAAAATAATTGTTTTCTATAAGTAAGCTTGCCGTCTTATCTTTAGAATTTACATTTAGCAACAATATCCCAGTCGGTTTCTCTTGTCAATATATAGATGCGGGCATTTGTTAAAAAAAATAAATTTATATGAATGGGATAACTCCCCCCTGTCTTTTTGTTTGGACAGGTGGCATCATTAATACTCCCTGGGGGTTTTATTGAGTGCTTCCAGGGTGAAGACCGGGCCATCTTTACAAACCAGCTCTTTACCAATGTTGCATCGACCACACATACCGATACCGCATTTCATACGATTTTCCAAAGACATGATAATTTGGTTCTCGCCATACCCCAGAGACTGGAGGGCAGGCTGGGTGAATTTAATCATGATGGGAGGACCGCACACAATGGCAAAGGTGTCTTCATCTGCCTTTGGGGCTTTTTGCTCCACAATGGTGGGGACAAACCCCACATTGTAAGCCCAGTTGGGGTCATCACAGCCATCAACGGTGATGTGCATGTTGATGTCATCACGTTTTTCCCACTCAAACAGCTCATCCCGATATAGGAGCATGCCAGGGGAACGTGCCCCGTAAACCACATCAATATTACCAAAGTTGGCACGGTTGGCCGGGTCCAGCATGTAGACAATGGAGGCCCTTAATGTGGTAAAGGCAAAGCCGCCGCCGATGATAACCACATTTTTTCCTCTCAGGCTGTCCCAGGGGTACCAGTTGCCCATGGGGCCCCGGATGCCCATGATGTCGCCCACGGCCATGTTGTGCAGGGCTTTGGTCACCACGCCGGTGCGGAACACGGTGAATTTCACAAAGCCTTTTTCCGTGGGCGAAGAGGCAATTCCAATGGGGATTTCCCCCTTGCCGGGGATGGAGAGCATGGCAAATTGGCCGGCCTTATGGTCAAATGCGGCTTCATCAGCGGGATTTAAAAAGGTAAAGGTAAAGGTCTTTAAAGATCGATCCTCGGTTGCAACCTCAATGTCATCAATGCGAACCGGGTAGGGCATATAGGGATTATTCATTTTGTCTCCTCTATTTTTGCGGCTCGTAGGCGTTCATGACATTGCACACTTCCCGGATATCAATGTTCACCGGACAGGATTTGACGCATCTGCCGCATCCCACACACATGGTTCCCTGGTCGTACTTGTCCGGAAAATATTTTAATTTGTGCATGAACCGCTGTCTCACCCGCTGGACTTTCTCCCCCCGGGGGTTGTGTCCGGAGCCGTGGAGGGTAAAGAGCGGGGACATGCAAGAATCCCAGTTGCGGAATCTTATGGTGTCATTGCCCTTGGTCTCATCCTGGATGTCAAAACACCAGCAGGTGGGGCACACAAAGGTGCAGGTACCGCAGTTTATACAGGAAAAAGCCACATCATCCCAGAAAGGGGCCTGGTGAAGATCCAGCAGGGATTTTCCCTTAAGATTCTCCGTGTCCACCTGGGTGGTGATGGCCTGTTCTGCTGCTTTTTTTAAATCTTTCATGTTTTGGACATCATTGGGTGTTGCCTCGTGGTCAAATCCGGCGGCTGCCATGAAGGCCTGGCCTTTTTCGGAGATCACCTTGGCCAGATATGCGGTGTCCATGTCCACCAACAGTACATCCAGTCCCTTTTCATCAAAGGGGCCGGATCCCATGGAGGTGCTGAAATCAAACTGGGACGGGGTGTTCACGGCAAGGCCCACAAAGGTGGTGGCATCATGGGCGTCACACCAATAAGGGTCCCGATAATCCTTGGTGTCAAAGTTAAGCTTCACCAGTTCAATGGCCCGGGCATCAAAGGGGCTTATACCAATGACGGCCCGGGGGGAATAGTCTGTCTTGGCCCGTTCCATGAGATGATGACCCGGCTTTGAGGTATCTAGGGTGGCACTCAATAGTTTTTCCGTCTGGGGAAATACTGCTGACTTGGGGGACAACACCGTGTCCGCAACGCTCATGTCCGGCTGCTGATTCCCTTTAAGGGGGGCAAAACAATAATTTTCTTTTATTTTCACAGGACCAAAGAGCTGGTAGCTCTTCCGGGCAGTGTCCACACCCTGGGTCCATTGGTTTTTATCTATTTTTATGACTTTCATGGGGGTCCCCTTGTGGTTATTTTATAAAATCGTTGGGGTCATCAGGGGCAAATGTGTCCAGGGGTGGACGTTTGCTTATGTCCAGCCCGGCTTCCCATCCGAACAGCTCTTTGGAGTCCTTGATCAATTTCCGGGTAAATGCCCGGACATGGATGTCCATGGGACAGGCGGCCTCACAGGCACCGCAGTCGGTGCAGCGTCCGGCACAGTGAAAGGCCCGGAGAAAATGAAAGGTCTTGATGTCTGTGTCGTTTTGCCCTTTGCCCACCCATTGGGGATCGGATTCATCCACAAAACAGGTGGGGCAATAGCATAGCGGGCAGGCATTGCGACAGGCATAACAACGAATGCATCCATTCAGCAGGTCATCAAAATAATTCCATTTGGTATCTGTGTCCATGGCCTCAATGGCATTGACATCTTTAAAGGGATCATCCAATACCGGCTCTGTTACGACCTCGCCCACCAGATCATCATAAATAACGGGATTTCGCCGGGTACAAAGGGTGCAATTGTCCCTGAGATAATCTTCCCGTTCGATTTTAATTTCCGCCTGGCTTGAGGCAATGGTCAGGGTGGTTCCGGACTCTGAGCAGGAAATAATTTCATCCGCCAGAAGGGCCTGGAGTTCTTTTGGGTTCACCATGCCCTTGCAGGGGACCCCAATGATGTGGAGCTGGTCCCGGTTGATCTTGTTTTCCACGATGTGGTTGACAATGTTTCTGCTGTCACATCCCTTGGCGATGATGCCGATTTTTTCCTGGCGGTTGGTGAGATAATTGGCCAGGTTCAAGGTGCAGTGGCTGTCCCATGTCAGTTGTTTTGCCTGTTCCGGCGTTCTTGCCATAAAGGGCACGGTTGCCATGGGTACAGTTCCCTGGCGGTATCCAATGACCACGTCCACCTTTCCTGATTTCAGGAGGTCAACGGCAAGTGTTCTGATCTGTTCTTTGTAGCTTTCCATGTAATTCTCCCTAATCAGATCCTTTCACAAATTTTGTGTTGGGACCCAGTGCTTCAACAGACTGGGCCACTTCCCTGGCCACAGTGGCAAATTTCGTGGCCTCGGCAGAGGATATCCATGAAAATTGAACCCGATCTTTTTCCATACCCATGTGTTCCAGTAGATTGGCCATCATGGCAAATTTCCGACGTGCATAGTAATTACCTTCCAGGTAATGGCATTCGCCGGGATGTCAGCCGGACACCCACACACCGTCGGCCCCTTCTCTGAAGGCGGACAGGATAAATTTGGGACTCATACGTCCAGTGCAGGGAATGCGGATGACCCGTATGTTTTCAGGGTATTGCATGCGGCTTACCCCGGCAAGATCCGCTGCACCGTAACTGCACCAGTTACACAGGAAGCTCACCACCTTTGTTTGTTTTGTTTCTGACATGTTTATCTATTCTCCTTTACCCGGCGCCCTGGTTATCATTTAGTCCCCATGGAACAGGGCTTTTGACGTTAATTTTTTATTTTGGATGATCCCCCTTGTCAGTGCATGACAGGGGGGATTCATAATTCAAGCGCCGGGTTGAGTTTTTTATTTCATATCTTTGTTGCAGGCACATCCGGGTGAAATACCGGGTGTGCCCATGGCAGTTGTTAAATGGCTTCGTCCAGGGCAAATATCTGGGCAAATATCTGGTTGTTGTCAAATCCCTTGAGGTGCAGGGCACCGGATCGGCAGGAGGCCACACACAATCCACAGCCCTTGCACAGCACAGGGTTGATCTCGGCCTTGCCGCTGAACCGTCCCTCGGTGACAAAGGAGGGGGCGGAATAGGGACAGATGGAGACACATACACCGCAGGAGCTACAGTTCATGGGGTTCACATGGGCCACTGTGCCGCTGGTGTGAACCGTTTCCCGGGCCAGCAGTGTCACAGCCCTGGAGGCGGCTGCCTGGCCATGGGCCACAGCTTCGTCAATGGGTTTGGGATAGTGGGCAAGGCCGCAGAGAAATACCCCGTCCGTTGCAAATTCCGAGGGTCCCAGTTTGGCATGTTTTTCCACAAAGAACCCGTCTTCGTTCAGGGGGACTTTAAAGAAATTGGCCAGGGTTTCATCCCTGTTGGGCACAATGGCCGATGCCAGGGTTAAGAGATCCACCTGGATCTCCAGGGGCCTTTGCAGGATGTGGTCCGTCACCGTCACTATTATCCCTTGATCATCAAGGCTCACCTGGGGTTTGGTGTCCACGGTGTATCGGATGAAGATAACCCCCTGTTTTCTGGCTTTCTGATAGAGATATTCCCGTTCCCCATAGGTTCGGATATCCCGGTAAAGAATATACACGGCCATGTCAGGATTTCGTTTCTTTAATTCCAGGGCACTGTCAATGGAGTGGGTGCAGCACACCCGGGAGCAATAGGGACGATGGGGTTCCCTTGAGCCCACACACTGGATGAATATGGCTGCATTCGCCTTGCCAAGTTCGGGGTCATTGTCCTTGAATTTTTTGTCCAGCTCCAGGCTGGTCAAAATTCTATTGTCTTTTCCATAATGGTATTCATCGGGTTTGCTCTCATGGGCACCTGTGGCCAGGATGGCAACGCCATGCTCCAGTTCCTGGGTCTCTTCCCCGGAACCCAATGTGGAGTTGAAATTTCCCACAAATCCGGTGACATTCTTAAGCTCGGTGTTCATGTGGAGGTGAATCCGCTGGTTCTCTTCAATGCTGTGGATCATCTCGTCCAGGGCATTTCCCACGGATTCCCCCTGGAAGGTCTGGAATAAATGGTTGGCCTGGCCACCCAGGGCACCTTCCTTTTCCAGGAGATGGACGTCATACCCCTGATCGGCAAGATTTTGGGCAGCGGTCATTCCTGAAATGCCCCCCCCCACCACCATGGCAGTCTGGTGAACATTGAGTTCCGCCTCTTCCAGGGGTTCCATGAGGGCCACCCGGGTGACGGACATGCGGATGAGATCCTTGGCCTTTTCCGTGGCCAGTCCAGGGTTGTTTTTGTGAACCCAGGAATCCTGGTTTCTGATATTGGTCATTTCAAACAGATATTTATTCAGTCCTGCACTGATCATGGTCTCCTGGAACAGGGGCTCATGGGTTTTGGGCGTACAGGCTGCCACCACAATTCGGTTGAGCTTTTCATCCCGGATCACCTGGGCCATGGTATCCTGGGTGTCCTGGGAGCAGGTGTAAAGGTTGTCTGTGCAATAGGTGACATAGGGCAGGGTGGCGGCATATTCCCGCACGGCCTTTACATCCACAACGCCTGCAATATTGGAGCCGCAATTACACACAAAAACACCTATGCGGGGACGTTCTCCCACCACGTTGGTTTCCGGTATCACCTCAGGGATTTGGGTCTGGGTGTTCCGTGCTTCGGAGAGAAGCGCCCCTGCAGCCCCTGCAGCCGCACTGGAATCCACCACAGACTGGGGAATGTCCTTGGGACCCTGGAAGGCCCCGCACACAAAGATTCCATCTCGACTGGTGGCCACGGGGGAGAAACTGGAGGTTTGGGAAAAATTTCCCGGGGTGAGTTCAATGTCCAGCATTTTGGCCATTTCCACCACTTCAGGGGCTGTTTCCAATCCCACGGAAAGGACCACAATGTCAAATTCTTCTGTTTCCAGCATGCCGTTATCGTTGACATACCTAAGGCTTAGTGCGTCGGAATCATGGAGGGTATCCACCGAGTGAATCCGGCTTTTCAGGAATCGGACCCCCTGATCCTTTGCCTGGTCATAATAGCGTTCAAAGCCCTTGCCGTGGGTCCGGATGTCCATGTTAAATATGGTGCATTCCAGTTCTGCCCCTGCGTGTTCCCGGGCAATGACAGCCTCTTTGATGGCGTACATGCAGCACACCGAAGAACAATAGGGGTTGTCACAGCGATTGGTGTCCCTGGAGCCCACGCACTGGAGCCAGGCAATTTTCTTTGGCTCTTTATGGTCCGATGGTCTCACCAGGTGGCCCTGGGTGGGGCCGGAGGCGGAGAGCAGGCGTTCAAACTGCATGGCCGTGACCACATTGGCTGAACGGTCATACCCGTAATAATCCAGACCGGAAGGGTCATAGGGTTCAAATCCCGGGGAGAGCACAATGGCACCCACATCCAAAATTTTTTGTTCCGGTTGTTGGCAATGGCTCTCCAGGGTCAGGGCACCGGCACCACAGGCCTTGACGCACTCAAGGCATTCACAGCACACCATGCAGTCAAGGCATCTATTGGCTTCGGTGAGGGCTGCTTTTTCGGTGAATCCCAGCTCCACTTCGGTGAATCCTTTAGTGCGTTGGTCAAGGGGGATGCGATCCATCTTTTGCCGGGGGCTGGTCTTAAGATTGTCCGGAATTTTATTGTAATCTTTCTGGGCATACTCAATGGGCTCCCGGCCCGCCTTAAGATCTTCACCATTGAGGTATCGAATCATGGACACGGCAGCCTCTTTACCTGCAGCCACGGCATTGATGGCAATGGAGGCTCCGGTCTGGGCATCCCCTCCGGCAAATACGCCCGGACGGCTGGTTTCAAAGGAGATCTCATCGGTCTCAATGTTGGCCCAGCGGTTGAGTTCCACCCCTGTGGATGTTTCCAGGCAAGAGGTGTCGGTGCGCTGGCCAATGGCGGGAATCACAAAGGAGACATCCAGGGTGAAATCGCTGTTTTCCACGGGGACAGGGCGTCTTCTGCCACTGTCGTCGGGTTCACCCAGTTCCATTTTAAAACAGGTGATACCAACGGTTTTACCGTTTTCTGCCACCACGGCCCGGGGGGCCGTGAGAAACTGAATCTCCACGCCTTCTTCCAGGGCATCTTCAATCTCTTCGTCCCGGGCCGGCATTTCCGCTTCGGTTCTTCTATAAAGAATGGTGACTTTTTCAGCCCCCACTCTCAGGGCTGTCCGGGCCGCATCAATGGCCACATCACCACCACCGATGATGGCTACATGACCATGAAGCTCATCAAATTCTCCCAGGGCAACGTCTTTTAAGAGCTTGACACCGGAAACAACC
The DNA here is from genome assembly GCA_937124525.1 of uncultured Desulfobacterium sp. Next base: position 11,779 of record CAKZLA010000400.1, on the reverse strand, counting down.
CCCTCGAATTCTTCACCGGGGATGCCAAGCTGCATGCCCTGGTGACATCCAATGGCCAGATACACCGATTGGTATCCCTCTTCCATGAGGGAATCCACGGTGACATCCCGGCCCAGGGCCGTGTTGTATTTAATTTCAATGCCAGGGTGGCGGGTGATGAATTGGACTTCATTTTCCAGGACATCCGGGGGGAGGCGGTAATCGGGGATGCCCACTTTGAGCATACCGCCAGCTGCGGGCAATGCTTCAAGCAGGGTAACCTGGACCCCGTCGTTGGCCAGAAACCAGGCAGCGGTTAATCCGGCAGGACCAGCACCCACAATGGCCACTTTCTCTTTTCTGGGAGTGACTTCAGGAATATCAAGGGTGTTGAGATCCACCTGATCGGCAATGAACCGTTTTAAAGAACAGATGGAAAGGGGGCTTTCCACCTCCTGACGTCGACAGGCATCCTCACAGGGATGGGGACAGATGCGGCCGATGGAGCCTGGCATGGGAAGGTTCCGGGTGATGACCTCCAGGGCTTCTTTGTATTTTTTTTCCCGCACCAGGGCCACATACCCATGGGCATTGACTTCGTTGGGACAGGCATTGGTGCAGGGGGAGCGATCTTTTTTGGTGATGGAAAATGCCCCGGGAACAGCCTGGGCATAGGGCCTCCAGGTAGCTTTCCGGGCACCCATGCCCTGCTCAAAGAGGCTGGGAAGGGTCACTGGGCAGGCATCTGCGCACTCACCGCAACCCGTGCACTTGCTGGTATCTATGTATCGGGGGGTCTGGTTAAGGGTTAGCTGGAAATCCCCAGCCGCTCCTGTGATGTGTTCAATCTGTGATAATGTGACTAACTCAATGTTCAGGTGCCGGCCGACCTCGACCAGTGTGGGTGAGATAATTCACATGGCACAGTCATTGGTGGGAAAGGTTTTGTCCAACTGGGCCATGGCCCCGCCGATGGAAGGACCTTTTTCCACAAGATAGACGTAATAGCCTGAGTTGGCAAGATCAAGGGCGGAAAGCATTCCAGATATGCCACCCCCCACCACTGCTACGGAACCAGTTGCCGTGTTGGTCATGCTTTAAATCTCCTGATTTGGGTTTTTGATGCTAACAAATTCCCTATTTTTCATGGATGTGTTCAATTTGATTTAAAAAATGGAGTAAACCCGAAAAAATATTTTTGGATAATAGTTGTTGGGTATGGCATGAAAGAGCAGTTTCCTCTTAGGAGCAACTCACCCTTATGGGGCTTTGCTTAAATGCCAGATTCGTTTGAGTTTAAACGCTGAAATAAAGCTTGTCAATAAAATTGCAATAAAAAAAGTGAATTAAATTCAGTAGTTTCCGCTTATGCATTTCTATCCTGTTTATAAGCTTGGATGGTGTTTTTTTAAAGTATCCTTCTTTGTTCATGCAATTGAAAGACCAATGCGTTTTTTCCAGGATTATTAACGGGAAATATGTCATCAGGCATATCATAGTGCGTTGATTTTAAAGCCAAAAAAAATATAAGTCTTTGCGCTGGGAGTGACCCGGTATCGGTGTATTTCTGGGGTGTTTTACAAATATGAGTCAAAGTAACCCGTTGCTGCTGTGTGCTTTGAGTCATTGTGGCTTTGATCTGGCTTGAGTGTACCTTTTTTGTTTGATCGGAATGAAAAATATAGGGCAATCCTCAACCTCCAGCCCCCTTTTCATGATTACAAATGTAGAGAATAATGCAAAAAGGGTACACTCATCTGGCTTTGGGCATGGTCTTTTTATTCCCTCCAAAAAATAATATTTACTTGGGGTGTTGATTTTTTCCATAACGGTGGGGGTGACCTCTCTTTTTTTTGTTTTGAAAGATCCTCTTCATGGTGATATGAAAGATGAATGGAAAAAAAAATAATTGTGATATGTGGTCCCACAGGTGTGGGTAAAACCGGATTTGCCATTGCGCTTTCCGCTGTTTTCATGGGGGAGATTGTGGGGGCGGACTCCATGCAGATATATCGGTACCTTGACATTGGTACTGCAAAACCAGATCAGGAAGAACGCCGTCAGGCCCCCCATCATCTCATTGATTTTGTTGATCCGGCCCATGACTTTGATGCAGTGAAATATGTGGCCCAGGCTGACCAGGCCATTGAGAACATTGTCCATCGTGGCAAACTGCCCTTTGTTGCCGGGGGAACAGGTTTTTACATCAAAGCACTGCTCCATGGTCTGTTTAAGGGCCGCACCGCCGATGAAAAAATCATCGCCCGTCTGGAAGCCGAGGCAGCCCAAAAGGGCTCCAATGCATTGCATGAACGTCTGGCAATGGCAGATCCCGTTGCTGGGGCCCGGATACATCCCAATGACAGATTCCGGGTGGTTCGGGCACTGGAGGTCCTGGAGAGCACCGGTAAACCCATCACCCATTTCCATGAAACCCATCAATTTGCCCCCTGCCGTTATAATGCCCTGAAGCTGGGGCTGACCATGGATCGTGAACGGTTATACCAGCGCATTAACCGGCGGGTGGATCTCATGATGGAGATGGGGCTGGTGGATGAGGTGAAAAATCTCAGGAAAAAAGGGTACTCCTGTGATCTTAAATCCATGCAGTCCATTGGGTATCGCCATGTCTGTGACTACTTAAACGGCATTACCTCCCATACAGAAATGATAACCCTGCTCAAGCGGGATACCCGTCGTTATGCCAAACGGCAGTTTACCTGGTTTCGCAATGACAAAGACATTATCTGGGTTGAACCCCATGATCTGGACCAGGCCAGTCAGCTGGTGGCTGAATTCATGAAAAAAACCATGGGAACCACATGGAGTAATAATGAAACAAATGATGATTAAAAACAGGTATGCATGGGTGATGGTATGGGTGCTGGCACTGGCTCTCCTGGGAGGATGCGCCAAGAAACGAATATTACCAGGCCCTTTGCCCCCTGCCAGGGGTGAGTTGGAATCCAGCACAAAGGTCCATGGTCAGGCCAATACCGGGGCACCTGCTGAAACCGCAAGTGTAGCATCCCTTGTACAGCGGGGAAAGCAGCTTGTCGGGGTGGGAAATTACCGGGCCGCTCTGGATATCTATGGGGTGGCATTGACCCGGGCTTCGGGAAATGAAAAACCCTTGATACTGGACTCAGTTGAATCCGTGTTGCTCAAATGTGATGTGTCCCTGCTCCAGGAGGTCAAGGCCAGCCCGGATTCCCAGATTCCCCCCCCACTTGTTCTCTATGCCCTGGGTTACCGATATGCGGCCCGGGGGGAAAAGGAATTGTCCCGGGAGGTATTGCAGTCATATATCCATCAATATCCCCATGGCCGACGCGTGGAAGATGCCCGACAGCTCCTGGAAATTCTCACCGTAAAAAAGGAGGAAGGGGTTAAAATCGGTTGTCTTTTGCCCCTTTCAGGAAAATATGCGGTGTTTGGACAACGGGCGCTTAAAGGGGTGCAGGTTGCCCTGGCACGGTTGATTCCCCGATATGGTGATGGTATTCGTCTCATCATCCGGGATACGGCATCGGACAAAGAAATCGCCTTGCAGCGCATGCAGGAGTTGGTGGATGCCCGGGTTATGGGCATTGTGGGCCCCATGGTCACGGCCCAGAGTGTTGCCAATGTGGCCCAGTCCCATGGCATCCCCATGATTGCCATGACCCAGAAAGATGCCGTGGCCCGGACCGGGGACTACGTTTTTTCTAATTTTATCACCCCGGCCATGCAGGTAGAGGCCCTGGTTTCCCACGCCATGATTCATCTGGGGGTGAGTCAATTTGCCGTTCTACACCCCCGGGACAGGTATGGGGAAACATTGATGACGCTTTTCTGTGATAAGGTTAAAGAGAGGGGGGGGCAGATCCGGAAGGTGGTGTCCTATGATGGGAGGCACACCGATTTTTCCAAAGAAATAAAGCTGGTTGCCGGATTTGATGACCCCGGACTCCAGGCATCACTCCGGCGCTCCAGTGGTGCAGGAATGGCGAAGTCGTCGGGCAGTCATATTGTAAACTTTGAGGCACTCTTTATTCCAGATGCCCCCTCCCGACTGGCCTTGCTTCTGCCCCAGTTAATATATAATGATGTCACAGATATTGTCCTTTTGGGGACCAATATCTGGCACCGGCAGTCACTGGTCCAACAGGCAGGGGCATATGTGAGAAATGCGGTGATCACCGAAGGGTATTTTGCTGACAGTTACAGGGAAGAGGCCCGGCAGTTCAAAAATACCTTTGCAGGCATGTTCGGGGCTTCTCCAAAGTTCATTGAGGCCATTGCCCATGACACCGTGTCCATGCTGGTGGAAGCGGTCATGGATCCCAGTGTTACCTCACCAAAAACCCTTAAGGAGGCCCTCACAGGCACACGGATTTTTGATGGGGCCACGGGAAAAACCCTGTTTGACAGGGATGGCCAACTGCATAAGGAGCTTTTTTTCCTGACAGTGAAAAACGGGGCTTTTGTGGAAATTACCCGTTGACCAGGGACCCCTGTCCTGTGGCTTCCAACACCGATTGCCACAATCTGCCATGGGGGTCCACCTGTTTTCTTTTGCCCGCCGAGGCCTCCATGGGAATGTGTACATAGTGGTTGTTCCAGTGGCTGATGAGCAGGCCGGTTTTACCGGCCATGCCGGCATGGACGGCGTTTCTTCCCAGAAAGCCGCAATAGACACTGTCGTTGGAATTGGCTGGCAAACTCCGAATCATATAGCTTGGGTCAATGTATTTCAGAGTGATGGGGATCTGTTTTTCATTGAACCACTGACTGATTTCGTTTTTTATAAATACACCGATGTCTTTTAATTTGATGTTTCCCGATGGGTCATATTCCGTGGGCTGATCCGTAAAGAATTTCTGGCCCGCCCCTTCTGCAACCACGATGACTGCGTGTTTGCGCTGAAGCAATCGGCTTTCCAGGGCCTTTAAAAATCCAGATGGCCCGTAAAGGTCAATGTCGATCTCCGGTATGAGCACAAAGTTGGCATCCTGTTGGGCCAGGGCCGCCGTGGCGGCCAGGAAGCCGGAATGGCGACCCATGAGTTTGATCAACCCAATGCCAAAGGGGAATCCGGCGGCTTCATTGTGGGCACCTTTGATGGCATCAGTGGCAATGTCCACGGCGGTGTCAAACCCAAAGGATTTGGATACCAGAGAAATATCATTATCAATGGTTTTGGGGATGACAATTACGCTGGTTTTAAGATTCCTTTCCCTTACCTTGTCGGTGATTTTTTCGGCTGCCATGAGGGTGCCGTCCCCCCCCACCATGAAAAGAATTCCAATGCTCATGCGTTCCAGACAATCCAGGATGGCGTCCATGTCCTGGGTGCCCCGGGAGGAGCCAAGTACCGTGCCCCCCATGTCCATTATCTGGGACACATAGGCCGGGGTCAGGGTTACGGTGTCATGGCCGTATTGGGGGATGAACCCCTGGAGCCCATATTTCATGCCGTAGATGTGCCGGACCCCATAGCAGTGGTGGAGTTCCAGAAACACCGACCGGATGATATCGTTGAGACCGGGACAAAGGCCCCCGCAGGTGACAATGGCACATTTGAGCTTGCTGGGATCAAAATAAATTTTTTCCCGGGGTCCCGCTGTTTCAAAGCCTGGGATGGTGCCGTGGGCTTTAAGGTCGGCGGCCAGTTTTCTGGGGTCTACATTGTATGCAATTCGACGGTCATCGGATACAAAATTCTGGGTGTATCCCCCTTGGCTTCGACTTGCCAGGGGGGAATCAATGGCAGCCTCTCCCAATGTCGGGATGTGGGTGGTTATATCCGCTGTTTTCATGGTGTGTCTCCTCTCCTTTGGGGGGTGGGTCTGCCAAAAATTTGCAACTCCTTATGATGAAAAGGTAAATGCGCCTTTGCCAAGGATGTCATGGAGATGTAAAATGCCCAACATCCGTTTATTCACATCGGTGACCGGCAAAATGGTGATCTGGCGTTTTTCCATGATATTCAAGGCCTGGTAAAGGGGGGCATCTGCGGTAATGACACAGGGGGTCCGGGTCATCACCTCTTTTGTGCAGCGTTTGGTGAATGTGTCAGGTGTCATGGCAATCAAATGCCGGATATCTCCGTCGGTGAGGATGCCTTCCAGGCCCTTTTCTTCATTGAGCACAAACACTGCCCCCAGGCGAAATTTATCCATCTGTTCCACGGCCTGGGTCAGAGATGCCTCTGGTGCCACCCAGGGAATCTCCTGGCTTTTGTACATGATCTCCCCCACGGGAAATGAGAGGCGCTTGCCCAATGCTCCACCGGGGTGGGATCGTTTAAAATCACTTTTCTGAAACTGTTTTTTGTGGATGAGTACCACGGCCAGGGCATCGCCCATGGCCAGTTGGGCTGTGGTGCTGCAGGTGGGGGCAAGACCCAGAGGACACGCCTCTTTTTCCACGCCGGTGTCAATGACCAGGCTGCAGAAATCCGCCATGGTGGAGTCGGGGTCGCCCGTGAAGGCAATCATGATACACCCCAGTTCCTTGATGGAGGGAAGTAACAGGTTTAGCTCTCCTGTCTCTCCGGAATTGGAAATGGCGATGAATACATCCTTGGGTGATACCATGCCAAGGTCCCCATGCATGGCCTCCACAGGATGGAGGAACATGGCATTGGTCCCTGTGCTGGAAAGGGTGGCCACAATCTTTCTGCCAATGAGTCCTGATTTGCCAATGCCGGAAATAATAACCCTTCCCGATGTGTTGTAGATTTCTTCCACCATCTGGTCAAAATCCACCCCGATTTTCCGGGTCAGATTTAAGATGCTTTGTGCTTCAAGCCTCAGGACGTCCACTGCCTTTTCTATAGCCATGGTCTGTTTTGTTTTCATCTGGTTCCGTTTTGTTATGAACCCGGTTTCCAACCCTGGACCGTTGTGGGCCAATGGACAAGGCTTGGGGCTGAGTCGCATTTGTCATGGCTGGATATGATGATCAGCCATGACAAATGCTGTTGTAAGCCTGACCTGACCCCAAATGATGGCCCATCTAAAAGGGTGGGTTCCGGGTTTGATTGATGGATAAAGAATAGACATTACATTGATTTTTCACAACCCATTGATTCTATTGAGAAAATAATTTTTAAAAATTCAATATAATGAAATACTTAACCCAAATCGGTATAATGACTAATCATTCCTCCATGAACCTGTTCATCCAAATTCCGGGTGAAAAACGGATCATCGAGTTTTATATTACTCTCATTTTAACCGGTAAAAATCAAGGATTCTTAACTTGTTCAGTGCTGGCATTGATTTTCTTTAAAGGTCCCGGACCGCATATGAATTGCGCATGGATCTGTTGACATATTTTTAAATTATGTTATATTGATTTGCTTAAAAAATATTGAGTTTGTAATTACAGGGCGGAAATCCAGTTGGGTTTCCATTGTTTTTTTTTGCCATAACGATATGGGGTTGATACAAATGATTTGTGATACTGTAAGAAAGGGTGATGAATGTGTTTTCATGGCCAAAGGCGGCTGTAAATATAATGGCGGGGCCTGCCTGCCCGTGGTGGAGCAGTGTGAAGGGTGCCAGCGAATTTCCGAGTATGAAACCGGTAAATACTGCACTGCAGCACCGGAGCCAGCTTTGAAATGGAAAAATGGAAACTGCAACATGGCCACCCATGTGAAAACGGTTGTGGAAACCAAAAAACAGAAGATTAACCCCATCAAGGCCTCCAAAAGACGATAAGCCTGGTGCGGTACACCATTGGTACATGGCAGCTGACAAGGCTATTTCGTCGGGGGCTGTCGTGACCAATGGCGCTTTTCCTTCCCCTTTTACGCCATATCCCCATCTTTAGATATGCGCATTAACCTTGGACCGTATATAAAATCAGGATTGATGTGACACCATGAACGTGCTGGCCGAAGAGTCAAACGCTGCGATCAGGCAGTTGAATCCATATGTTTATGATATGTTATCCCGCATGGGAAAAGAACTATTTTTCCCCCGGGGAATATTGACCCAAAGCGCTGAAGCAAAGCTGAAGGCCCACAAAATAAATGCCACCATTGGCATTGCCAAAGAAAAGGGGCAGGTGATGAGTCTTTCTTCCATTACCTCCCCGGTGGGGGGACTGGAACCCGACGAATTTCTCCCCTATGCCTCCTCATTTGGGCTGCCTCCCCTGCGGGAGCAGTGGCAGAAATCTTTATTTGAAAAAAATCCCTCCCTGGAGGGGAAATATGTCAGCCTTCCTGTGGTAACATCGGGGATTACCCATGCCGTCAGTACCTTTGCCGATATGTGGATTGATCCCGGTGATGTTGTAATCCTTCCCGATATGATGTGGGGCAATTACAATATGACCTTTGGTGTCAGAAATCAGGCCGAGGTGGTGACCTACAACACATTTAATGCCACCCTCACCGGTCTGGACCTTGTTGCCTTTGAAAAGGTTATGACAGATCGGGCAGCCACAGGGAACAAAATAATCACCATTTTAAATTTTCCCAATAATCCCAGCGGGTATTCCCCCACCCTTGCCGAAGCTGAAAGAATGGCTGCCATTCTTCTGAACATTGCCCAGCAGGGTACCAATGTGGTGGTGGGCTTTGATGATGCCTATTTTGGTCTTTTCTTTGAACAAGAAACCATGAAGGAATCCATTTTCTCCCTTCTGGCTGGCAGCCATGAGCGCATTGCCGCCGTTAAACTGGATGGTGCCACAAAGGAAGATTACGTCTGGGGCCTGCGCACCGGGTTTGTCACCTATGGATTTTCTGCCGCCTCCCAGGGCCAGAATCAGGACCTTGGCCCCCTCTATGCCGCCATGGAGCAGAAAACAGCAGGGTGCATCCGTGGCAATATTTCCAATGTCTCCCATTTGAGCCAGTCCATTGTCTTAAAGGCCATGGAAAGTGCCGGATACCTGGATGAAAAAAAAGAAAAGTTTAACATCCTCAAATCCCGGGCCCAGGCGATTAAATCGGTGTTAAAGGATTCCGTCTACCAGGATGCCTGGGACGTGTATCCCTTTAACTCAGGCTACTTTATGTGTATTCGCCTTAAGGGTGTGGATGCGGAAACCCTTCGTCTCCATCTGTTGGATACCTATGGGGTGGGTCTCATCGCCATTGGTCAGAGAAATATTCGAGTTGCCTTTTCCTGCATGGAAGAAGATGAGGTAAAGGTGTTGTTTGACATTATCCTGAAGGGAATTAAAGATCTGAAATAACCGCCACGGGCGGACCATATTCTGACCTTGGGTCGCCCAGAACGAAGATTGAAAGTCATTCTGGCTTTGAGGGGATTTTTTTATAAAGAATCATGGATAAAAAAGGGACGTATCTGACACGCTTGACAGACTGGTTCTCCTCCGGCGAGATAGCCCATGCCGGGCGGTGGCTTTTCCGATTTATTCTCATTGGAATTATTGCCGGGCTGGGCTCGGTTTTGTTCCACTATCTCTGTGAGCTGGGGGTGCACTTTTTCCTTGATTCCCTGGCTGGATATCGACCCGGTACACCGGCGGGGGAGCACCATCTATTTTCCCCCACAGATACGCCTTTTAATAGGTGGATACTTCTATTTTTACCAGCCGCCGGGGGGATTATCAGCGGCTGGCTGGTGTATACCTTTGCCCCGGAAGCAGAAGGCCACGGAACCGATGCCGCCATTGAGGCCTATCATCAGAAAGGCGGTTATATCCGGGGCCGGGTGCCCATCATCAAAACCATCACTTCGGCCATCACATTGACCACGGGTGGGTCCGGGGGAAGGGAAGGTCCCATAGCCCAGATTGGTGCCGGATTTGGTTCCTTTCTGGCCACAAAAATGAATCTTTCCGACCGGGAGCGCCGTATCATGATGGCCGCCGGGGTGGGGGCGGGTGTGGGAAGTATTTTCCGGGCACCCCTGGCCGGGGCATTGTTTGCCGCCGAAGTATTGTATCGGGACCCTGAGTTTGAAGCAGATGTGATTATTCCCGCAGGTATCTCATCGGTGGTGGCCTATTGCATCTTCTGCCTGGTGTTTGGCTGGGGATCTTTGTTTGACTCTCCGGGATTTAAATTTCAGAATCCCCTGGAGCTTGGGCCCTATGTGCTGCTGGCCCTGGTCCTTGTGATCACGGCTATTTTTTATATCAAGACCTTTTACGGGGTCACCCATCTGTTTCGGCGATTTCGTATCCCCAATCACATTAAGCCTGCCATTGGGGGGTTGATCACCGGCATCATCGGTTTTTTTCTTCCCTATACCCTGGCCTTTGGGTATGGCTTTGCACAGAAAGCCATTTTTAATGAGCTCTCCATCTCCATCCTTTTTGCCCTGGCCATGGGTAAGATTCTCACCACATCCTTTTCCATTGGTTCCGGTGGCAGTGGGGGGGTGTTTGGTCCATCGGTGGTCATTGGCGGGGCCATGGGCGGGGTGGTGGGTAAATTGTTTCACATGTTCATACCAGGGGTGGTCACAGCCCCTGGAACCTTTGTGATTGTGGGTATGGCAGGTTTTTTTACGGCGGTGTCCAACACCCCCATCTCCACCATTATCTTTGTCAGTGAGATGACCAATTCCTACCATCTGCTGCTGCCCAGTCTTTTGGTGTGCTCCATCTGCTATCTTATTTCCCAACGCTGGACCATCTATGAAAAACAGGTGAAAAATCGGGTGGATTCACCGGCCCATGCCGGGGAGTTCATGATGGATATTCTCCAGACCATGAAGGTGGGAGATCTCATGCACCTGGTGAAAAATGTGTCCCATGTGCGTGAGGATATGCCCTTTTCAAAATTTAAAAAAATATTTTCCGCCACCAAACAGCATTATTTTCCGGTGATGAACCGGGACAACCGGTTCTGTGGCATTTTTTCCAGCACCGACATCCGGGAGGTGATTTTCACCATTCACCTGGAGGATCTGGTGGTGATGCGGGATATCATGGTGTCTGACATCATTGTGACCACCCCTTCTGAGGATCTCAACACCGTGCTTTTAAAATTGACCCGGAAAAACATTGATGCCCTGCCCGTGGTGCAGGAGGATGATCATGGTCTATTTGTGGGGCTTCTATATCGTCGGGATGTGATTAATCATTACAACCAGGTGATTCAAAAAATGCGGGAACCAAAGGATACTCCACCTTCATGAGAAAAAGTCCCCGGGCCGGGGCCGTGGCTGCGGCCTGGCGTCGGTCCCGGGCCAGCAGAATGGTATGAAATTCTGCGGTCGTCAATTTTGAAAGCCCGGCCTGGACAAGGGTGCCCACAATATTTCTCACCATGAACCTTAAAAATCCATTCCCTTTTACCTTAAAAACCAACCTCTCCGCATTGTCCTTTTCAAGGGGTTCTACAACTGCCTCATAAATATGTCGAACGGTGTGGGCCCTGGGGCTTCCGGCCCCTTCAAAGGATTTAAAGTCATGTTTTTAGGTGGTAAAGAAGTCTCAGCTTTATATCAAGGCTCATCATTAACAACAGGTAGACACTTAGGTAACATAGAGTTAGCTATTGATGCACGCCCCTTGGCGGGTGCTAAAATATGGATTGAGCCGTTCACAACGTCATCAATCACGGACACTAGCGGCACGGTTACATCAATCACAAATTTTGGTGCGGGTGCTGATTTAACGCCTGTTAATGGCTCTGGTATCTTTACAGGCACACGAACGATTAACGGCGCGAACGCCTTGGAAGGTGATGGAACAGATTACTTCGATCTTTCTTCCTTCGGTTTAAATCCTTCAAATGATATTAGTGTGATTTTTGTTGGTGAGGCTGATGCGGGTGGTGATACCGCGTGGGGTTTTACCAGCGGCGCTGATTATACAC
>CAKZLA010000399.1 GCA_937124525.1 uncultured Desulfobacterium sp. | reverse complement strand
GATACCAGCATCTGAAAGGGCTCTGCCGGATCAAATGTGGGGGCTGGAATTTCATTTAAAATGACCTTGAAAAGCGGCTGAAGATCCTGGGAATCATCTTCCAGTTCATTTTTTGCAATACCGTCCCTTCCTACGGCATAGAGGATGGGAAAGTCAATCTGATCATCCGTGGCGTCAAGGTCAATGAAGAGGTCATAGATTTCATCCAGCACCTCCATGGTTCTGGCATCGGCCCGGTCAATTTTGTTGATCACCACAATGATGCGAAGACCGGCTTCCAGGGCTTTTTTCAACACAAACCGGGTCTGGGGCAGGGGGCCTTCCGAGGCATCCACCAAGAGGATGGCACCGTTCACCATGGAAAGAGCACGTTCCACCTCTGCACTGAAATCGGCATGGCCCGGGGTGTCCAGGATGTTGATTTTTGTCTCCCCCAGCATCACCGCGCAGTTTTTGGCGGAGATGGTGATTCCCCGTTCCCGCTCCAGGTCCATGGAATCCATGATGCGGTCATCCACTTCCTTACCCAGTCTGAAGACCCCGCTTTGTTTGAACATTGCATCCACCAGGGTGGTCTTGCCATGGTCAACATGGGCAATTATGGCGATATTTCGAATGTTTTTGTTTTCTTGTTTCTGGCTCATTGGTGCGTTAATCCTTTAATTCAAGTATGGAAAAACGGGTCTTCTGGACCCGGATTTTTCAAGTTGTGAGGAGAACCACGTCATTTCCAAATATTTTTTTTCGGATGGACCCAAACATATCGATGAGTTTTTGAATGGTCAGCGATTTTTTGGTTTCCCCCTGGCATCCTTCGTACCCCCCCTTAAAAAAGCACTTAGGGAGTCAGATCTTAGGAATCGGTCTTAAATAACTTGCCCATTTCTTCAGAACACGCCACCGTTGAAGGGAAGTATATCCCCAATTTTTAAATGGGTATGTTATTTCAGACTCATTCCTTAATTGATTTACCGTTTATAAAATTCAGACGACCATATCATCATCCTCGATATTTTGCCTTGGTTAAACGGTAGATTAAAAACTGCTGACTCCCTTAACATTTTTGGGGGAATGCTTTCCGAAAAATGGGGGCATTGCTTCAACAAAAAACAGAAAATGACGGCTTTAAAAAATAACCATATAATATACCCGATTAGCACCTTAAAAGGCAAGTTAAAGTTATTCTCGATGGCCAAATTTTTTATGTTGACCCTGGAGAGGGCAGGCCTGAAGCATCCAGATGCTCAGACCCAGTGGTTTGTTTGTCCAGTGGACCCTGGCTGAAAAAAGCGCCAATGTGAAAGACAATAACAGATGCGGCACTGACCACATTAATGGAATTTTTTCGACCCAGCATGGGGATATGTACAAATGAATCACACGCCTGCATCACATGGGAAGAGATACCGTACTCTTCGTTGCCAAGGACGGTGATGGCCCTGTCCGGCCAGGGGTAGACAGCATGGGAACAGGAGTTTTCTGTGGTTTCAATGCCAATGATGGAAAAGCCTTTTTCTTTCATTCTTAAAAGATCGCCTGCAAGGTCAGAGGTGGTCTGATGGGGCATCCAGGCAGAGGTTCCCATGGAGGTTTTTTGAATGGTGGGATGATGGCCCCCGGGGATGTTTCCCAGTATCAGGCTTTGAAATCCCCCTGCATCACAGGTGCGAAAAATCCCACCCACATTAAAAAGGCTTCTGAGCCCGTCCAGGGCCATGTGGTAGTGGAAGGGGGGCGGGGAAAGCAAGGACTCTTTTTTATCTCCTGTGATCACCCGGGGCAGCAGATCATGATCCCGGGGAAAAAGGCCCATCTCCATGCGATGGTGATGGATGGCATTGGAGATAAATTCCATCCACCTTCTTGTTTCCATGGTGTCCGGCAGGTCAGCCCATGGCTGGCTGTTCATCCAGCCAAGAACTTTGCCATATTCCCTGGCAAACAAGGAAAGACCCGATGGGGATATCCGATTGGTGGTCAATTCCTGGTGCACAGACCCCAACCAGTTGATGAGCCAGCGGTGTTGCCCGGAGGAAGAAAGGGAGCGAAATTTTTTTTCAGTAAAGGGAAAGGTTTTCATGGCACTGGTGGTGTTCTTGATTGTTCTGAATGGTTTTGTTTTCGCTTGACCGTGGCCTTGATATTGCTGTAACGGTCCAGCATGGCTTCAAGATCCTTTTTTTTCATGGGTTTTGCCAGGTAGTCATCCATGCCAGCGGCCAGAAAATTTTCACGATCTCCCTTCAGGGCATTTGCGGTCAAGGCGATAATGGGGGTGGGTTTTTTCTTTTTTTGTGCTTCGTTTTTCCGTATGAGTGCCGTGGCTTCAAGGCCGTCCATTTCCGGCATGTTGATGTCCATGAGAATAATGTCTGGACCAATTTTTTCGTGGGCTGCCACGACCTCCTTTCCGTTCATGGTTTTTACAGGGGTATGGCCCATTTTTTTTACCATTTTTTCCACCAACATCAGGTTCATCCGGTTATCGTCTGCAATCAAAATGGTCAAAGTAAACGGAGGTGAGGCTCGTTCCCTTCGTTCCTGGATTCTGGGCTGTTGGGTGAAATTATACTTGGTCAGCAGCGTGCATGGTTTTCTATGGGTTTTTGGGTCAAGGACGGTGGCCAGGCATTTTAGCAGGGTACTTTTTTTGATGGGTTTGGTCAGATACGCATCAAATCCCGCATCACAGGCTTTTTGTGCATCTCCCCTCATGGCAGCAGAGGTGAGCATCACAAGCACCATGGGATCAAATCGTTCATCTTTACGGATTTGAAAACCAAGATCAATGCCATTCATTCCGGGCATCATGAAATCCACCAATGCAAGATCAATGGGTAGATCTAAAGCTGCTTTATTGAGAATTTCAAGGCTGGCCCGGGCACAATCGGCTTCAATGAGCTGGCAATGATATGGGGCAAGATATTTGTTTATTACCTTACGATTGGTGGCATTGTCATCAATGATCAGGATGGTTTTATTCATAAGTGAGCTGGCCACGGATGGCTGGGAGGCCACCGTAAGGGTTTGGCTACTTTTTTCAAAGGGGATGGTGAACCAGAAGGTGGAGCCATGGCCCGGGCTTGATATGACTCCCATGTGGCCATCCATGAGGGTGGTGAGTTGTTTTGAGATGGCAAGTCCAAGACCGGTGCCGCCATATTTTCGAGTGGTGGATGCATCCGCCTGGGTGAACTTTTCAAACAGGGTGACTATCTTTTCTTCCGGGATGCCAATGCCGGTATCTTTTACGGTGAATTTAACCGTGGTGGTGTGGGAAGAAACCGCTTCCACCTTTGCCTGGATGGCCACCTCTCCTTTTTCCGTGAACTTCAAGGCGTTGCCTCCAAGATTCATCAATATCTGTCGTAAGCGTCCGGGGTCACCCTTGACAAAGTCGGGAATGTCGTTGTCAATCATACAAATAAACTCAATGCCCTTTTTGTTGCTTTTATGGGAGAGAATGTCGGCAACGCCTTCGATGATGCTGGACAGGTTGCAGTCGATTTGTTCGATGTCAATTTTGCCAGCTTCTATTTTGGAGAAGTCCAGAATGTCATTGAGGATCACCAACAGGGCATCGGCACTGGTGGCAATGGCCTGGGCATACTCCTTTTGCTCGGGGTTGAGCTGGGTTTCACACAAGAGCTCTCCCATGCCAATGATGCCGTTCATGGGGGTCCTTATCTCATGGCTCATGTTGGCCAAAAATTCGCTTCTGGCCCGGGATGCCTCTTCTGCCATGGTTTTGGCCTGTTCCAGTTCCTGCTCTTTTTCCTTGATTTCAGAGATGTCAATGATGGCTTTGATGAGCATGTCTTCCCCATAAATTTTGGCGGGGATCACTGTGGTCAACACTGGAATCAGTTGGTTGTCTTTCTGCCTGAGGATCATCTCCTGTTTTTCGGGGTGAATGCCGGTTTGTTCAATGGGGCATCTGGGGGTTGTGTCCATGCAGAAGTGCTCGTAGCAGGGTTGGTTCAAGATTTCTGCTTCGGTTTTTCCACAGATTGCCAGGGCTTCCCGGTTGACGTTTTTTATTTTATGATGGGAATCAATGAGAATCATGCCAAAGGGAACTTTTTCAATGATGATTTGCAGGGCGTCAATGGAGTTTTGGAGGTGTTGACGGCTTTGTTGTACCTGGGTGTCCATATCTCTGAATGCCCGGCATAGGTCCCTGATTTCACCGGTTCCTTTGGGGGTGATGGGGTGTTCATGGTTTCCCCGGGAAATCTGGACTGCTGCCTTGGCAAGATCCAGCAGGGGTTCGGTACTTCTGCGGGAGAGGACCAGCACCACTAAAAGGGTGATAAGGGAGATGAGAAGACCTATGAGCGTCTGTAGACGCATCTGTTCATCGGCATTTCTTGTGGCAGCTTTCAAGGGAATTCTAAGCCCAATGGACCAAACGGTTTCGGAGTTATTGAAATGGATGGGAATATGGGTAGCAATCTCTTTTTGGCCTTGAATCATCATGGTGAGGCTCTGGGTGTGGTCTATTTTTTTGGTGTCGTGGATGGGTGTGAGATCAATGTGGTGTTGTTCAAGAGCCGGAAGGGGAGATTCATTTAACGTCCACACAATGGCACCACTGTCAGTTAGAAGATCCATTTGGGAAATGTCCCCGGCCAGGGAGAAGCTGTTTAAACTATCGGCGATGGGTTTACAGATCTCTTGGATGGACAGTTCAACGCAGGTGGTGCCTTTAAATTTTTGGTACCGGATCACCGGCGTAACAATGGCGCACAACAAGGTGTCCGTCATTTCCGATGGATCATTGTAAGGAGCTGAGATGACCGTTTTGCCAGATGCCTTTGCCTGTCTGGCGCTGTCTATTACCTGGGGGATCTGGGAGGGGTCAAAAAAAGTGCTGCTGGTCTCTCCGGTGGGAGTGATTTGCCAGAATTGAATGAGCTCGTCGTTGAGACGTCGCGTGTTTTTTTTTTGTGGGGGGATGATGAAAAGACTTTTGATGCCGGTGATGTGGTGGTGCTTTAACAGATTATTAAGAAAAATGGTTTTTTGCCATTCGTGGTGGGTGGAAGCAATGTATTGCGCAAGAATTTGGCTCAGTTGGATGGCATCCTGTATTTTTTCATGGATTTCCTGGTTGTTTTTCTTTAAAAAAAGCTGGGTCTCCTGCCGGGTGTTTGACAGGGTGGTTTCACGGATTTTCCAGGTGGCAATACCCGTGATGATTCCAATGGACAGGGAGACAATCAAAAAGGCAGACAGCGCCAGTCGGGTACGTATGGAATTGAAAAATTTCATAAAGAGACCTGTGCCGGGACGCTGGGCAATGGGTTTTCAATGACGGACATGGCTTTCCATTTCCCCCTCCGATAGCGCACCATGACCAGGAAAAAGAGTATCACTAAGTACAGGGTGATACAGCTCCAGATAAAATAGAGTCCCATGTGCCAGAATGTGACGCCTGCCCACACCGGCAAAAACAGGGACAATGTGCCTGTAACCACCATACACCACATCACATACTGGGAATCTCCTGCCCCTTTGAGAACCCCGGTGTAGATGATGACAAGGGAGTCAAAAAAAAGATACAATGCCACAAATCGGAGAAGAACTATGCCCATTTCAATGAGGGGGGCCATATTCATTCCGTTATTCTGGGGGAGAAACAGGCGAATCAAGGGTTCTGGGATCAGTAAAAAGAGCAGGATCAGAAAGGCCAGGTACATCAAGGCGATGTGGGTGGTCGTGCGGGCTGCAGCTTCTGCTTCTTTGGGGTTTCCAGCCCCCATGGCCTGGCCCACCAGGGTGCTGACCCCCATGGAAAAGCCGAACATGGGCATGTAAGACAGGCCGTTGATGGACATGACCATGTTGGTGACGGCAAGTTCATCCCTGCCAAGGCGGCCCACCATGAGGATAAAAAAGGTGAACACCAGGATATCCAGAAAAAACTGGGCTCCACCGGGGATGCCAAATTTCATGAGACGCATGAAAAGGGAGGGGATGAACTGCCTCTTTTCCCAGAGGTGAAATTTGTGGTTGTTGTCACGGGTAAAGACAAGGAGCATGAACGCTGTGGCCATGAATGTCCAGGAAGCCACCGTGGCAAGGGCTGCCCCTTGGATGCCCATTTGTGGAAATCCCCAGGCCCCGTTGATCAAGGCGTAGTCCAGGGGAATGTTAAAAAGGGTGCCAGCTATGTTGATTCCCATGACGGTGCGTGTCAGGCCCCGACCCGTGAAAAAGGTGGAAAGGGTGGCACTTAAAAGACTGGCCCCGGTGCCCAGGCACAAAATTCTAAAATAAATTACCTCAAGGGGTTGTATGGCCGGGGCATGGCCAATGAGGGAGAACAGGGAAACAGAAAAAAAGGAGAGGAGGGCCATGAAAAGCGTTCCCCCCAGGGCAAAATAGATCCCCTGCCACAGGGAGGCACCCACACCGGCCAAGTCTTTTGCCCCGGTGTACTGGGCAATAAAGACGTTGACATACCCGGCCACACCCAGAAAAAAAGCGGTGAATAAAAACGAGGTAATTCCGGCAGGTGTGGCAGCGGCCAGGGCATTGAGATCATAATTACCCAGAAAAACCCGATCGGTGAACTCCATCACCGTGGTGGCCCCCATGCTTAACACCAGGGGCAGGCTGATGGTGAGGACTTTTTTATACTGGGTCAGGTTCATGATTTTTTGCTTCCCGGGTTGGATATCGGGTGCCTTTTTTTCCATGGGGACGGGGCACACTTGGGCTGTTTTTGTTGTTATAACGAGTTCTGGAGGGCCTGGGACCATTGGAATTGTCAGCGTTTCTTTTTGGGGTCCCACCAAAACCTGTGATCATTTTCTTTTGTCGTTCCTTTTGATGGACATCTTTTTCCACAAATATTTTTTCCATGGAAAAAGGATCAAGGCCTGTGGCATACATTAAAGTTGCATAGGTGGAAGGGGTGGGGGTGAAAATTTGAACCTGCTCGGGGTGGATACCAAGTTCCTTTCTGACAAATTGTTGGAGGCCTGTCATATGTTTTTTATGACATCCTGGATGGGCCGCCATGAGATAGTAGGTGAGAAATTGTTTTTTCCCGGCCCTTTCAGACAGGGTGTCAAATCGTTTTTTAAATTCCACCAGAGCCGTGGTATCCCCGGGTTTTCCCATGACCCCAAGAACCTCTTTTTCCGTGTGTTCCGGGGCGATTTTCATCTGGCCGGATACATGATCCTGGACGATTTGCCCTAAGTATTGCTGCCCATGTTTTTTGTCTGCCAGGATCAGATCATATCGGATGCCCGAGGCCACAAATACTTTTTTGACTCCCTTGACGGCCTTGATGCGTTTTAAAAGGGATATCTGGTTGGCGTGGTAGGGTAAAAGGGTATTACAGGTGCTGGGAAAAAGGCAGCGTTTGTCCTGGCAGGGGCCTTTTTTTAGCTTTTTTTTACATTCAAATCCATACATGTTGGCCGTGGGCCCCCCCACATCGGAGATGTTTCCCTTGAATTTGGGGTGGGCCGTCATTTTTTCCACCTCCTTTACAATGGCATCCGGGCTTCGCCAGCGCACGGTGCGGCCCTCATGGACGGCAATGGCGCAAAAATTACACTCCCCATAGCAACCCCTATGGGTGGTAATGGAAAAGCGTATGGTGTCCAGGGCCTTTACCGTGCCCATTTTTTCATAATAAGGATGAAGCTCCCTTTCAAAGTCAAGGTCGTGGATGCGGTCCATTTCTACTATGTCCGGCACCGGACAGGGTGGATTTTGCACCAAATAGCGGGCATCCTGTTTCTGGACAAGTCCTGTTGCGGTGAGGGCATCGTTGTTACGGTAGAAATCGTGGAAGCTTTGGATAAAGGCCCGGGTGTCTTTTTGTATCGTCCCAAAGGATGGCAGTTCTGTGTAACCGGGCACAGGCATTTTTGAAATATGGCACAGCCCCTTCACCGCAAAAATCTCCCTTTGCAATGTGTCGGGGCAGGATGTTTCCAAGTTTCGCTGCAGGGCCTTTGCCAGGGCCACCACACTGTTTTCCCCCATGCCGTAGATAAGATAGTCTGCCTTGGCATCAAAGAGGATGGATCGTCTTATTTTATTGCTCCAGAAGTCATAGTGGGCCACCCGTCTAAGGCTTGCCTCCATGCCCCCCAGCACAATGGGGCAGGTGCCCTTAAAATGCTGTTTCACCAGATTGGTATAGGCAATGACAGCCCGGTCGGGTCGGCGGTTGTTGATGCCTCCGGGGGTGTAGTCATCCTTTTTTCTTCGTTTCCGGGTGGCTGTGTAATTGGACACCATGGAATCCACGGCGCCGGCGGTGATGCCCCAAAAGAGTGCGGGTTCCCCCAGACGTGTGATATCCTGGGCAGAATTCATATCCGGTTGGGCAATGATCCCCACTTTAAACCCCTTTTTTGTCAGGGTTTTTCCAATGACAGCAGCACCGATAAAGGGAGAGTCAATGTAGCTGTCTCCGGTGATGAGAATCACATCCAATTTTTTCCAGCCCCGGTCATGGCACTCTTTTTTTGTGGTGGGCAGAAACATCAGGAGGTGGACTCCCCGGTAGGTGTTTCCATGATCTCACGGATGTAGCGGAACAGAACCCGGGAGGCTTTGGTCTTTTTTTGTTCATCCTTTGCATTGACAACATTGCGGATGAGCTGTCCCAATCGTTGTCTATCCGTGTGGGGAAAGGCAGTTATAAAGTCCTCCGGGCTATGGTCTTTGTTGCCTGGGGATATAAGATGATCCCGCCAGGTCTCTATTTTTTGGAATTTGTGGGCCGCCTTGGCCCTGTCCAGGGAGAGATGTTCCACTGCCATCTGTATGGGGTCTGGATCAAGATTACGCATCAGAGTACCGATATATTGGAGTTGTCGTCTTCTGGACCCGTGTTTTGTCATTGTCTGGGCATCCAATATGGCATCTTTCAACTCCTGTGGAATATCCAGGCTTTTGAGCTCTTTTTCCGGGAGTTCCACCAAAGACACGCCCATTTTTTGAAGGGCCTCGGCATTTTTTTTCTTTTTTGTTCTGCTCGGGACTTCCATCTCATCGGTTTTTTCCATCTTGAAATATTTATCCTTGGGAATTTAAGGGTTGAGTGCAGGCATGGTGCCATGCCACCACATCATCATAGGTGATGGTGCCGCCAAAAATATCAAGGGCACTGCCAATGGTGAGATCCACCCGGTTTTTTCCCAGTTTTTTGACAAGATCAAGGTCGGAAAATCGGCTGGCACCACCGGCGTAGGTGGCAGGGATGGGGGAATACTTGCCCAGGAGCTCAACAAGTTCTGTCTGTATGCCCCCCATCTTTCCCTCCACATCCACACCGTGGATGAGAAATTCGTCACAGTGGGCCGAAAGGCTGGAAAGGGTTTTTTCGGTGACGGCCACCCGGGTAAAGGTCTGCCAGCGGTCGGTGACAATAAAGAATTCTCCCCCTTGTTTTCGACAGCTCAGGTCCAGAACCAGCCGTTTCTTTCCCACCTTTTGTACCAGGGCGTTGAGTTTGTCCATGTCAATGGTTCCCCGGGAAAATACATGGGAGGTGACAATGACATGGCTTGCCCCGGCATTGAGATATTCTTCGGCATTTTCTGTCGTTATCCCTCCCCCCATCTGGAGACCTCCGGGAAAGGCCTTGAGAGCTGATATGGCGGCATCATGGTTCCCCGGTCCCAGGGCAATGACGTGGCCCCCGGAAAGCTTGTCTTTTTGATATAGTTCTGCAAATGCCGCAGGGGTTTTTTTTGTTTCAAAATTGGTGATGGGGGCCTTTGCCTGATCGTCGTTGAGGGTTCCCCCCACAATCTGCACCACTTTGCCGTTTTTAAGATCAATACAGGGTCTGAATTTCATGAATATTATCCACCCAGATATGCTTTTTTCACATCCGGGTTATTTAAAAGGTCTTTGGCAGATCCCTGGGCCACAATTTCTCCGGTGTCCAGGACATATCCCCGGTGGGCAAACTTCAGGGCAAGGTTGGCATTTTGTTCAATTAGAAGGATGGTCATTCCCTCTTCATTGAGTGTTTTTAATACCCTGAACATATCATACATGAGAAGCGGAGACAATCCCATGGAGGGTTCATCCAGGAGAATAAAATCACAGGCCGTCATAATGGCCCGGCTCACAGAAAGCATCTGCTGCTCGCCGCCGCTCAAGGTTTCACTTCTCTGGTATCTGCGTTCTGCCATTTTGGGAAACAGATCATAGACCCGGTCATAATCCTTTTTTCTGGCCGCGTCATCCTGGCGGGAATAGGTGGCAAGTTTGAGGTTCTCCTCCACGGTGAGGTTCCCAAAAATATGACGTCCCTCCGGGGCCAGGGCGATGTGATAATCCGCCACAATGGTGTGGGCCGCTACATTGAGGATGCTCTGGCCATTATAAAGAATATCCCCGCCGGATACCTTGGACCCCTCGGGGGGGGGCACCCGGGTAATGGCATGGAGGGTGGTGGTCTTGCCTGCACCATTGGAGCCGATGAGGGTTACAATCTCGCCTTTGTCCACGGTGAAGGAGATGCCGTGCAGGGCCTCGATATTGCCATACTTTACATATAGATCTTTGATTTCAAGTAACATCAGATATTATCATCCCCCAGATATGCTTTGATTACCGCCGGGTTGTTCTGGATCTCTTCGGGTGTGCCCTGGGCAATGGTTTTTCCGAAATCAATCACCTGTATCCATGAGCAAAGGGACATCACCACGGCCATCTGATGTTCGATCATCCAGATGGCAATTTTAAATTCTTTGTGAATCCAGGCGATGAGTTTTATCAGTTCCTGGACGTCCGAGGAGTTAAGACCGGCGGCCGGTTCATCCAGCAGTAACAGGTCCGGTTTCACGGACAAGGCCCTGGCGATTTCAATTTTTCTCTGGACCCCATAGGGCAGGTTGCCCGGCCTTTCATCTTTAAATTGAATCAGGTCCAGCTGTTCCAGAAGGTCCATGGCAATGGTGCGCATGCGGCGCTCATTGTCCATATATCTTTTGTTTCGCAGGAAAGAATCAAACAGGGTGTAGCCAAGATTGTGGTGCTGGGAGATGAGTATGTTGTCCAAGAGGGACATGTCATGCCACAGCCGAATGTTCTGGAAGGTCCTGGCAATGCCCATACCCGTCACCACATGGGGTTTTAGTCCGTTAATGGCCTTGTCTTTGAAGACAAGATCTCCCTGGGTGGGGTTGTAAAAACCTGAGACAATATTAAAAACCGTGGTTTTCCCGGCACCATTGGGGCCAATGAGGCCCATGAGTTCATTGCCTTGAAATTGTGTTGAAAAATCTGAGACAGCGGTTAACCCTCCAAATTTCTGGGTCAAACCCTCTATTTTAAGCAAAGACATAAATCATCTCTCCGTTGTAATTTCCTCATTTGCCCATGGCAGTTTTGTATGAAACTCCGTATAAAATGTTGATATTGTTAGGGTTTCATTTTTCGCTGTGGGTGGACCAGATCCCCAATACGGTCTGCCCGTGGCAGTTATTTAAAAACATAGAATCTCTTGAGTTTTGGAAAAAAGTCGGACAGTTCCCTGTTGCCCATGATTCCTTCGGGCCTGAACTGCATGAGAATCACCAGGATCAGGGGGATAATCACCCATTTTAATACCTGGCTTAAATGAAAGGTGTCCGGGATAAGGGGGAGATAGTGGATTAAGGTATCGGCCGCCGGGATAATGAATCGTAATCCTTCGATGAGAAGGGTGAAGATGATGGCCGCGATGATGGAGCCACTCAGGGAACCCATGCCGCCCATGTACACCATGACCAAGCATTCCGTGGATTTTAAAATTCCAAAGGAGTTGGGGTTGATATATCCCAGAATATGGGCAAATAATCCTCCGGCAACGCCGGCAAGGCCCGAGGAGAGCATAAATGCCACAAGTTTCATTTTGTTGGTGTTGACGCTCATGATTTCTGCGGCAATTTCATCCTGGTGGATGGCAATGATGCCCTTGCCATAGGTGGAGGTGACAAAGCGCCGAATGATGAAAACGGTGAGATAGGTGAAGGTAAATACCCATATGAGCATCCAGGGGATAAAGATAATGTCCTCCATGGCAAACACAATCTGTTTCATTCCCATGAGTCCCCGGGCACCGCCGATAATATCCATGTTGATAAAGAGACTTACAATTATGAAATTAGCGGCAAGGGTGATGATGGCCAGATAATCATCCCTTGTTTTAAAGGAAGGAACGGCAACAATGAGGCCGGTGAAGGCAGCGGCAATGCCCCCCAGTATCAGAGTCACCGGAAAGAAATACAGGGCCAGATCAGGGGATAGAATGGGGGCACCAAAGGTTTTGCTTTTGGTGAACAGCATGATATTTAACACCGAGGTGACATAGGCCCCCACGGCCATGAATCCGGCGTGGCCACAGGCAAACTCCCCCATGTAGCCGTTGATGATGTTAAAGCTGGAAGACAGGATGATATTCACGCCAACGAACATGATCACCGTTTGTATGTAAAGATCCAACAGCTCAAAATGGGCTGCCAGCACAGTTCCCACGGCAATGAGGGCCAGCAGAAGGGGTATGGATAACTTTTTCATGTGAGAACCCTATATTTTGGTTGATTTTGCAATACCGAAAAGGCCGGTGGGTTTCACCACCAGGATCATCAGAAGAATGGAAAAGGCAATGAGATCCCTGAAGGTGGAAGGGAAAATCGCCACAGCCATGATTTCCACAATTCCCAACAAAAATCCGCCCACAAAGGCGCCCTTGATGTCACCAATGCCCCCCACCACTGCAGCAATAAAGGCCTTCCATCCAATGAGTGCCCCCATGAACGGGTCCAGCACCGGGTAGGACATGGCAAAGAGAATCCCGGCAAGCCCGGCCAGGGAGGAACCCAGGACAAAGGTGACCACAATGATGGTATCTATGGGGATACCCATGAGGGGGATGGCAAATTTATCGTAGGATATGGCCCGCATGGCCATGCCGATTTTGGTTTTTGTGATAAAGGCATTGAGAATGAAAAAGACAATGATGGAGGAGAGGACCACCCAGATTTTAAGGTTGGTCATGCTCACGGCCCCAAATTTGTAAACTACCTTGTCTATGAGTTCGGGAAAACTTTTCCGGCTGGCGCCCAGAAAGGCAAGGTTGCCGTTTTCCAGGATCAATCCGCACATCAGGGCGGTGATTACCACGTAGAGGCGATTGGCTCCCTTGCGCCGCAGGGGGCGGTAGGCAATACGTTCCAGGGTAACCCCACAGATGGAGGTCAGAATCATGGTTAAAGGGATGACAAGGACAAGGGTGGTGCTGCCGGAGAGGGCAAGCTCTCCTTTAAAAAAGAAGATTGAAAGGAAAAAGGCAATATAAGCACCCACCATGAAGATATCTCCATGGGCAAAGTTGATCAATCGGAGCACCCCGTACACCAGGGTGTACCCCAAGGCGATGAGGGAGTAGAAACTGCCCCATTGCAGCGCATTGAATAAGTTTTGAAAGATACTGTCAAACACGGGAATATCCTCTTTTGTACGATGTTTGGCTTGGCTCTGACTCCTGCCGTTTGGGGATGCAGTCAGGTTTTGACAATGGATTGGGTTCTTGGAGTCAACTTTCCGGGTTGGGTTGATCCGGTTGGGTCTTATCATTGAAAACCCAACCCGGGAAAGTTGTGTTATGGATGCAGATTTTTTATTTTTACACGTTTTTATGGACAGACAGACTCTGTAAACTCAAATTCACCTGTGTCACTGATTCTAACCACCACGGCACATTTGATGGGATCGCCCTGGTCATCAAACTTCATGTTGCCGGTGATGCCCTTGACTTCTGTGATGGCCCCAATGCCGTCCTTGAGATTTTTACGGTCTTTTCGAAGATTTCCGGTGATTTTCCCGGCGTTCTGGATGCCTGCCAGAACCACATTAATGGCATCCCAGGTCAGAGCTGCCACATCGGCGGGCTGGTATCCGTACAGTTTGGTATATTTATCAATAAATTCCTTGGTGGCACCGGTGGCACCGGCTGCGGCATAATGGGTGGAAAAATAATGACCCTTGCAATCATCGCCGCAAAGGGTCATGAGTTCTGAATTTCCCCAGGCATCAGCTCCCATGAAAGGACCGGTCCAGCCAAGGTCATGGGCTTGTTTTACGATGAGGGCCACTTCGTTGTAGTTGTTAGGCAGAAAGATAAAATCGGGTTTTTCTGCAAGAATTTTGGTGAGCTGGGCACTGAAATCCTGGTCTTTGTCTCCATAGGTTTCAAAGGCCACAACGGCCCCGTCACCCATTTTTTTGTTAAAGTCAGCCTGGAAAATTTCAGCAAGGTTTTTACTGTAATCATTGGCCAGGGCATAGAGAACCGCCGCTTTTTTAGCCTTAAAGGTTTTAATGGCAAAGTCCGTGGCCACAGGACCCTGGAAAGGATCAAGGAAGGCGGCCCGAAATACCCAGGGACGATCTTTGGTGGTGTCAGGGTTGGTGGACCAGGGAGAGATCATGGGGGTGCGGTTGTCATTGCACACCTGACCCGCTGGCACCGCCTGTTTACTGGAGTTGGGCCCCACAATGGCAAGGACCTTGTCTCTTTCAATTAACTTCAAGGCTGCGGTTACCGCAGATTCTGCCTTGGATTCATTGTCTTCGTAGACAAATTCCAGCATGTATTTTTCGCCACCCACTTCAAGACCGCCCTGGGCATTGATTTCGTTCAGCATCATTTCCCCGGCGTACTTGGATTCTTCACCCACTTTGGGGATTTCCCCGGTCAGGGGAATGTTGAATCCAATTTTAATGGTTTGACCAAATACCATGGGTACACAGGCAAACATGACAGCCACAAGACATAAAGAACTGAAAATCTTTTTCACAAAAAGTCTCCTTGTTAATGGTGTAAAATGATCTCTAAAAATGACGCATGGAAGATATGTGAAGGGTGCGCAACAATTTAATGACACCGTGTCCAGAAAAGGGAGATCATAATTGGATATTTCTGTACACAAAATTAATGGTTACACAGGTCCGTTGTCATATCCCGGCATACGTGCTTAAAAGCTTGCTGTCCGGCATGGGATTCCATCAAATTTTGGGCATTGACAGAAGTACTTTGGTTGCATAACGCAAGCATGGAAGATTAAAAAATTAGCACCAAAAATAAATAAGAGCAAGTAAAAATGGCTTGACTAAAGTGTTAAATAATAAATATTATAACCACTTTTGTGTTGTTGAGGGCCGTGGGTGAGTTGCAGTCCCTTAGATGGAGTTTTATAACCCCACATACATAACACAGGGCAGCCTGTCACAACGAAGATAGAAAATAGTAGGGTTGGTTCTAACGTCGGCCAGTGGATATGCACCAAATAGTCGACAATTAAATATAATGTTAAATTTCAGTTGTTTAGATGTTGCTATCTGATCTGAGCTGTCAAAAGTGGTCGAGTTTAGAACCAACCCCAAAATAGTATTATACCGCCTCCAAGGACTGCCCTGATGCTGTATTCTCTTATAATGAAAATTGAAACTTTCATGATTCCAGACCATTGGACGGAGGGTTATATAAAAAATGAAAAATAAAAGGAATATAATTTTAACAGGGTTCATGGGAACAGGAAAGACAACGGTGGGAAAGCGTGTGGCCCAGAGTCTGAAATACGAATTCGTGGATACCGATGCCCAAATCATGTCCCAAAATCACTGCACCATTTCTGAAATTTTTGAGAATCAGGGAGAGGCCGCCTTTCGGAAGATGGAATCAGACCTTGCCAGGGACCTTGCCCACAGGCAGGGGTTGGTGATTTCCACCGGGGGAAAGATGATGCTGGATAAGGCCAATAAGGATGTCCTGGAAAAAAGCGGCATGGTGTTTTGTCTTGTGGCCGATCCTGTGGAGATCATGGCCAGGGTTTCAAGGGATTCCGGTGTGGAAAGACCCCTGTTGAAGCAGGCCAATGGCATGGAAACCTTGATGCGCCTTCTGTCAGAGCGTAAAAAAGGGTATGGCCAATATCTCCAGGTGGACACCACGTCAAAGTCCCCTGATGAGGTGGCACAGGCCCTTATGGCAATGTTCTATAAGCTTTTGTAAAATGAATGTAGTGGAATGGTAGGGTAAATATTCGGGTTGGTAATGTATATGAATCAACCCTTGATACAATAGTTTGTCGGTATGGGTAGCCTTAGAAATAAGTCCAAAATATAGGACTTGGAAGTACTTTATATTTTTTAGAATGCATACCATGAAATGGGTCTGCACCTTGTGAAAGTGTAAATCAGAAATGAGAGGCGCCCCATGAGTTTATGTCTTTTCAGGAGTAATAAATAGTGAATATGCAGGCGTTGGAGTTAAATAGAGAATTTGGTGCGCTGATTACCCGTCTCATCCGGAAGGAAAATCTGGACAGGGACGAGGCAAACAGAGCCTTTTACCATATATTAAATGATGAGGTTACCGCCATGCAGCAGGGGGCCTTTCTGGCGGCCCTCACCGCCAAGGGGGAGACAGCCCAGGAAGTGGCAGGCAGCTGGCAGGCCATCTATGAACTGGACACTAACAAGGTTGACCTCAACGGCTCAAGCCCCATTGTGGAGAACAGTGGTACGGGCATGGATACCTTTAAAACCTTTAATATCAGTACCGCAGCCTCCATCATTGCTGCTTCCGGCGGCATCCGCATGGCCCGCCATGGTGCCCGGGCCATCACCTCCCGGTGTGGCACCGTGGACATGGCCGAAGCCCTGGGGGTGGATGTGGAGTGTGATGTGGATGTGGTGGCCAAAAGCATTGAAACCGTAGGTTTGGGGCTGTTCAATGGAATGAGTCCCCAGATTCACCCCATGGCCCTTGGCAGGATTCTTTCCCAGATTTCCTTTGGTTCCACCCTGAACATTGCAGCATCCCTTGCCAATCCGGCCATGCCGGACCGGGCCGTCCGGGGGGTGTATTCAAAGGAGATGATTCTTCCCGTAGTTGAGGTGATGAAGGCCATTGGATTTAAACGGGCCATGGTGATTCATGGGGGTATCAACAGTTCGGATAAGGGCATGGATGAGGCGTCAGTGTGTGGTACCACCTGGTGTGCGGAACTTGCTGAAAATGGTGATATTACCCAGTATGATCTATTGCCAGAAGCCTTTTCCCTGGATTGCCATGATCCCGGTGCCCTGGCACCTGAGGCGGATATCATCAATGAACCGGCCCGTTTTGTGGATCTCATCCGGGGCAGAGAAAAGGGTGCCCGGTATGATGCCGCCATTTTAAATGCCGCCTTGATTTTTTATGTGGCCGGTAAGGTTAATACCATTGATGCCGGGATTGAAGTTGCCGCAAAGGCCCTGGATGGCAATGGGGCATTTGAGGCCCTGGAAAACTGGGTCTCCTCCCAGAACAATGAGCCTGAACAGGGATTGAAAAAACTTGATGCACTTTTATAGAAAATAAAGCCTCCGAGTACCCACAGCAGTCTTCGGAGGCGACATGATACGATTTTCTATTTTTGTTGTGACAGGCGGTCCTGTCATGCCAGTTTATATGAAACTCCGTCCAAAAGGCTGTAATAATTAGAGTTTCAATTTTCGTTGTGGTCAGGTTAGTATCCCAATACGGTCTGCCCGTGGCAGTTATAAAAAAAGGAAATTCCATGGAAACTGAACTTTTAATTATCAAAATAGGCAATGATTATATCCGGGTGAAAGAAGAATTTTATAGTGTGTGTGGACTTGATAAAGCATCTGTTTTTCCCATGGAAAAACTTAAAACCGTTAAAGCCCATGTGATGTCCATGGAGAAAAATCATGGATGGAAGGGAACCATACGCCGTCTTATTCTCAGGGAAGAGGCATTCTAAATATGAAAAAATTGGTACTTGCTGGTCTGAAACGGCTTGAATACATGGACATTCCGGAAGATGGCCTTTTAAAAGATGATTCTGTTTTTAAGGTGCGTTGTTGCGCGGTGTGTAGAACCGACGCAAAGATGTGGGCCCAGGGCCACCGGGATTTATCCCTGCCCAGGGTACCAGGCCACGAAATGGTGGTCACCGATGGGGCAGGTAAGCGCTTTGCCGTGTGGCCGGGAAAGAGCTGTGGCCATTGTCGTTATTGTATCCAGGGACGTGAAAACCTGTGTGAAGAGATGAAAATCATGGGATTCCATACCGATGGGGGATTTGCAGATCAGGTGGTGGTGCCATCGTCAAGCCTGGTGCCCTTGCCAGATGCTCTTTCCGATACCATTGCCTGCTTTGCCGAACCCGTGGGATGTGTGTTTAATCTCCTGGATAAATTGGGGAGTGTAAGGGACGATCGGGTGATCATCTATGGCGGTGGCACCATGGGGCTTGTTGCTGCCCTGGTTTTTAAAGATGCCGGTGGTCAGGTCCTTGTCATTGAAAAAAGCGAAGAAAAACGATCAAAGATCGCCCCTTTTCTTGGGGCCACAGGTATTTCCTGCCTTAAGGACACCGTGGAGAGCGAGTTTGATGTGGTGGTGAATGCCTGTGCTGATTTCACTGCCTTTAGCCTTGGCATTGTCAAGGCAGGGAAGGGCAGCAGGGTTTGTTTTTTCAGTGGAATTACCAAAAATGAACATATTGAAAGCAACTTGCTCAATCTCATCCACTATAAAGAGGCCGTGGTGTCCGGTGCCTATGGATTGACCCGGAAAAACATGGTGGATGGGGTGCCCTTTATGGAAAAGTATCAACACCACCTGGCCTTACTGGTGGAAGCATATGTGGCCCCTGAAGCCGTTGCCAGCCTCATGCAAAGTGTGGTGGCTGGCAAAGACTTGAAGTATATCATTGATTTTACCGGTCTTTATCTGGGCCGGGGGCTTGCCTTTCAGGGGACAGGTAACGGGGATGACATCCCAGGTGATGCAGGAAACGTTTCAGGCATAAGTGGCATCAAACATTCTGGCAGAAGTGGTGGTAATGTTCATGGTTATGGCACACCTGAAGATCCTGTGGCACGGCTTTTGGGTTCCCCAGGGTCTGCTCTGGAGAAAATATCCGGCAATTTGCCCATGGAAACCGCCCTGCCAGGAGAGGTGTTTTGCCGGGAGTTGATCAAAAGAATTGTCCCCGTGGACCCGGCAATAAAGGCCCCGGCCCAGGAAAAAATCGATAATAAGACAAAGCCCCTGGGTGCCCTTGGAACCCTTGAACAACTGGCCCTTCAAATGAGCCTTATCCAGCAGGACCTTAATCCCCGCATTGATCGAAAGGCCCTGTTTGTATTTGCCGGGGATCATGGTATCACCGAAGAGGTTATCTCTGCCTACCCCCAGGAGGTAACCCGGCAGATGGTGAAAAATTTTTTGGATGGCGGGGCTGCCATCAATGTGTTGTGCAAACATCATCACATTGACATGAAAATTGTGGACATGGGGGTGAATGCTGACTTTGATCCCCACCCTGACCTCATTGTAAAAAAGGTTCGCAAGGGTACCCGGAATTTTGCCCTGGAGCCTGCCATGACCAGGCAGGAGATGTTCACGGCCCTGGGGCATGGCATGTCCGTGTTTCTGGAAAGCCACGAAACGTCACCCATGGATATTGTGGGGGTGGGGGAGATGGGCATTGGCAATACCACCTCGGCCTCGGCCATTATTTCCACCATTTGTGGTATTTCCCCTGGTCAGGCAACGGGTCGGGGAACCGGTGTGGATAATAAAGGCTTGATCCATAAAACCGAAGTGATTGAAAAAGCCCTGGCATTTCAAAAGCCAGATCCCAGGGACGGGCTGGATATTCTGGAAAAGGTGGGGGGATATGAAATTGGCGGAATTGCCGGGGCCGTTATTGCCGCGGCATCCAAGGGATGTGCCGTGGTGCTGGACGGGGTCATCTCCACCGCTGCCGGACTTGTGGCCTGTGTGATTAATCCTGACATCCGGGGATATCTTATTTCCGGTCATAAATCCCTTGAAGTGGCCCAGAAATCAGCCCTGGAATACATGGATATAACCTCTGTCATTGATTTTAAGATGCGACTTGGCGAGGGAACCGGTGCTGCCCTGACCATGGATACCACCGAAGCCGCTTGTAAAATCATGTGTGACATGGCCTCCTTTGACGATGCCGGGGTGGCGGGGAAACTCTGAAATCCCTTATCATCCGTGTGAATGCTCCCATCTTTGGCCATGAACTGCCAGGAGAGGGGACCTATTTTTTCTTGAAGTATTTGGCATCCTTCATTCCCGCTTTACACTTTGAGTAGTAAAAAATGAATTTTGGTTGAAACGGTAGATTGGTGACGGTAGATCCTGTAATCTTTGTTATTTTAAAAATAGAACTGTCAAATATCCGAAAGGCAAAGGATTGGGTAAACCATTGGCAATGTATTATGGGAGTAATCTTCGAGGTATACAAAAGAACTGTCAAAGCTCTGCTTTGAATTCAATTTTTTCTTCACCGAATAATAGTCAGCTTCACCTGGTTGGCCCCGTTTAAGTACCAAACGTACTTCATCCCGACGTTGTTCGGAAAGTGCCCTCTTATCCTCCCAGTAAACCACTTATGCTGTGTAGCAGATTTGCGATAAATTTTCAGTTGTCGATATGTAGAGCTGTATCGGAGCTTCTCGGGTGGGTTGGCGTTTTCTCAAGAGGGCGATAAGGTGCCCTTTGTAAGGTTGGAAAAATTACTCGCCGCCGTTATGCACATCCTGCCGTGAATACCAATATTACTGCTTCAACCCAGAGCCTGGCCTTGAACTCACTTGTTTTTCTCTACAAGCATGTATTAAAAGAACCACTGGAAGATGAAATTCATGCGGTCAGAGCCCCGAAAAAAGAAAACGTGCCCGTTGTCATGACACGGGAAGAGGTTGTGCATGTGATGTCCTTGATGGAAGGTATATCTCAAATGGTGGCCAAAATTTTGTACGGCAGCGGATTAAGAATCAGCGAGGCTCTGCGCTTGAGAGTGTTTGATATTGATTTCAACATGAAGCAAATAACCGTACGATCGGGCAAGGGCAACAAGGACAGGAATTCCTTTTATCCATCATTTCTGAATCTGATCAAATTCTAAAAGAGAATTGGATCAACCTAAAAGGCATCCGGAAAGATGGCGTGGATTTTTTTATGAAGGATCTCCCGCTTCAGGGGTTTGGACAGATAATCATTGCACCCTGCCTTGATATATTTTTCCCGGTCCCCCACAATGGCGTTGGCGGTGAGGGCAATGACGAGGATGTCCTTTAGTGCCGGCGTGTTGCGGATGCTTTTAATGGTTTCCATGCCATCCATCACCGGCATGTGCATGTCCAGAAGGACCAGATCATAGGTCTTTGCCCCCAGCATTGTCATTGCAATGGCACCGTTCTCTGCACTGTCATGCTCAATGTTCATGCGTTTGAGCATGGCTTTGACGATTTTCAAGTTAAAGGCATTATCCTCCACCACCAGTATGCAAATGTGCTTTTTTGCCAGCAAAGGCTGTGCTTCCCCCTCAATGGGCCCGGAAAATTCAAGTTTTTCCGGGTCCAGGACTTCCAGGGGCAGGTGGATGGAAAATCGTGAACCATTGTCCGGTTCGCTTACGACCTCAATATAGCCCCCCATTAATTTTACCAGGGACGAGGAGATGGCAAGCCCCAGACCTGTGCCGCCATATTTTCTAACCGTTGAGCTGTCAGCCTGGCGGAAGGACTCGAAAATATGGTTAATACTCTCTTTGGGGATGCCCACACCGGAATCTTCCACCCGGATGAAGAAGTGGGGGTTCTGGTAGCCTGCTTGAATCCGTATCCAGCCACTTTGGGTAAATTTGATGGCATTTCCCAGAAGATTGATCATGATCTGTTGGATTCTGAGTTCATCCCCCAGGGCGTATTCGGGCATGCGTTCTTCCATGTCCATAACAAGATCCAGGGATTTTTCTTTTGCCTTAAAGATAAAGAGACTATATACTTGGTTTAACAATGCTTTCATGGAAAATGGCAATTTTTCCAGTTCAATTTTTCCAGCCTCTATTTTTGAAAAATCAAGGATATCATTGATGAGCTGCAGCAGGTTATGGGCTGACTCTGAAATGATTTGAAGTTTTTCTTTTTTGTCCTGGTGGGACTCTTCGGATAAAAGCAGATCGGTGAATCCCATGATGGCATTCATGGGCGTTCTGATTTCGTGGCTCATGGTGGCCAGAAATTCAGATTTGGCTTTATTGGCGGTCTCAGCCGCGGTTTTGGCTTCAACCATGGCGATTTCTGCCTGTTTTCGTGCGGACAGGTCCATGAAGGCTTCCAGCAGCACCCGCTCACCCTTGAGTTTTATGGGAATGACACTTTTTAAAATGGGAATGGTGGTGCCATCCTTTTTTATGGCATATTTTTCCTCCAGAATAAGTCTGGATTCTTTTACCTCAAAAATGGGGCAATCCCCGACCTTGGCTGTGCAATAATTGTCATGGCACACCTGACCTTTTAACAGACGTTCTGCTTCATTGGGGGCATATCCCAATATGCGTTCCGCCTCGGCATTGACCTGGAGGATGTGTTTGTTTGTGTCCACAATGACAACCCCCACGGGAAGGTTGGAAAAAATTTCTTCAAATGCCTCATTGGCCTCTTCGTAGGATTTCAAAAGGTTTATTTTCTCCGTCATATCCTCTTTAATAGCCAGGAATCGGTTGATGGTGCCGTCTTCATCGTCCAGGGGGATAATGGTGGCACTTTCCCAGAACAGCTCTCCATTTTTCCTGCGATTCTGGATTTCCCGGTTCCATATCTTCCCGGAAAGAAGGGTTGTCCACATCTCCTGGTAAAAGAGGTTGTCATAACTGCCTGATTTCATGATCCGGGTGGATTGTCCAATGGCCTCCTTTGCAGAGTAGCCTGAGCTTTTTTCAAAGGCCTG
Organism: uncultured Desulfobacterium sp.; assembly: GCA_937124525.1. Next base: position 6,261 of record CAKZLA010000399.1, on the reverse strand, counting down.
GTTCACGTACTCAATGGTGCCGTTATGATCGGTGATGATAAAGGTAAGGGGGCTTAATTTAATGGCGGACAGTAGCTGTCTGTTTTTATCTTCGGCAATTTTACGCTGGTTTAAAATTCGGGTGATTCTGAATAAAATGAGAATCATCATGGCGATGACAAACACTTGGATCAAAATAAAAAAAAGGGTTCGGATTTTCTGAAAAATTCTTTTTTGGAGATTTCTTTCCCTGATGAGCCGGGTTAGGGTGAGATTGGTGTCATGGCCTATTTTATTGGCATTCTCCCGGCAGCGCTGGAACAGCGTCTCTGCCTCCAATGCCGTTATTTTGATGCGGTTTTCCAGGGCGGAATTTTTTTCCGGGTGAACGGGGATGCCCTGTGAATGGCTCAGCAGGCTTGTAATGGTTAAAAGGATATTTTCCAATTCGTCAAGTTTGGGTGAAATGTTGATAACCTCAACGGCCATTTCTCCGGGGGTATCCCTGGTGTATGATATGGCCTCCTGGAACAGGTCTTTGCTGTTGAGATTGAGCTGTATGGTTTCAACAAAAGTGCCCCCCTTTTGGAGAAGAATCAGCATTTGTTTTATTGAGGCAATGTATCTTTTTGATTGTTGGGCAATATTTTTTATGGAATGGGTGTTCTTGGAAAGGAGGGTTTGCCTGAAGTCCAGTTCCAGAAGTATAATTTTTTGTTGAATCAAGTCTCCGATTTTTTGCTTGGCCCGCTGGTTCTCAACAATCTTATCCTGGAATTCCAATTTATCTAAGAGAAGGTTCTCCACCATAATCTGTGCCGTGGAACTCAGGATCAGGATGGCCATAAAATAAATGAGTAACCGGGTGATCGGTTCTGAAAAAACAAGTCTAAGAACAGGATTTTTACGTCGCATGTTTGCTTATCCGATGCCGAAAAACGGTTATGGGAAGTCGATTAAAAATACAATCCATATTGTTTAAAAATCGCCTGACCTTCTTTTGATGCCGCCAGGGCCATGAATTTTCGGGCAATGTCTGGATGTTCAGAAAACTTTAAAAGCCCCAGAATCAATGACTTTGGCTTTGCATACCGTTCATCAATATCAATGGTATCCATGAATTCTTTGTTTTCTTCCCAGGTGGATACGGCATACCAATTGATAACTATGTCTGCCTTTTTATCTCTTAAGGCCCGGGCAAGATCTTTCGAATCGGTGGTCAGATGCATGGTGTTGGCCAGCACTGCATCATAGATGCCCTTTTGGGTGAAAATCTTTTGGGTTTCCCTGCCAATACTGCCACTGCTGGCATTGCCAATGACCACAGCATATTCCGGCCGGGTAAAATTTTCAAGATCTGAAGAGATTTGTTTGGGATTTCCTTTTTGAACCATGATGGAAGTCCGGTTTTGTCCCACCTGGACCTGATCCACAATGAGCCCGGGGTGATCTGTTTTTATGGTCTGGTAATACCGTTGTGAACCTGGCAGGTATAAATCGCCCTTCTGGTTGAACACAATGGACTTTAACAGGTTCCCCGACCCCCCTTTGGTGATGATGATCTTGACGTTTTCCCTGGATTCAATGATGGTGGCAATTTCCATCATGGGTTTGATCATGGTAATGCCACAGAAAATGAGCATATTTGGGGGGGGATTGGGGGGGGGCTCAGACTGGCATGCCGACAGGATGATTCCGAAGAAAAGTAAGAAAGTCGTTATTCTTTTCATACCATATATTCCTGAGCCATTTAGCCGGCCAGAAAAGCCCCTGCCGGAGATGAAACCGGTCAGGGCTTTTCTGGCAGAATTTGTTTGGTGAAAAAAATGATGGAAGATTGGTCAGTTTATCCGGCTATCACCGCGTCTTTCAGGGTATCCAGGCCCAGACGGTCGATCATTTTGCCAATACGTTCCCCTTTTTTGCCGTTTTCCTTGTAGTAGGCCACGATTTTTTCAATGAGGACCAGGGCGGTGTCGGAATCCAGTTCTTCGGCAAAGATTTCGGCAAGCCGGGGACGGGATGCCCCATTCCCCCCCACCATGAGGGTCCAGCCGGATTTTTTACCCATGAGGGAGATGTCTTTGATGCAGTTTTCTGCGCACTGGTTGGTGCAGCCACTGACCCCCATTTTGGTTTTGCTGGGCAGTTCCATGCCATGGTAAATTTCATCCAGCTTCATGCCCATGCCCAGGCTGTCCTGTTGTCCCAGTTTGCAAAAAGTGGTTCCGGGACAGGCTTTGATGCTTCTGACACACAGCCCCACGGCGTGTCCCAGGTTCAATGAAAGATCCTTCCAGGCATTGTCTATGTCCGCTTCCTTCAGACCCACGATGGTAATGCGGGAGGCACTGGTTATCTTTACAGCCTGGGCTTTATATTTATCCGCAACATCAGCAATGGTTCTGAGCTGTTCCGGGGTGATAACGCCGCAGGGAATGTGGGGGGCAATGGCATAGGTTTTTTTGTCACGCTGGGGTACAGCGCCTTTTTCTCCAAGTTTAAGCATGATATAATCCTTTTATTTTTATATTTTTGATTCAAAATTTAGATAATGTAACGCCGGTATACTAAACGAAAAATACCTGGGCTGTCAAGGGGGGAGCTGGTGGGCCAGCAATTGTGCTTTTGGGTGTTCAGGGCGGTTTTTGGGCCTGGCTTTGTTTGTTCATCAATGGGGCAAGGATGCCATGTTGTGGTAACTCCATTTTTGACGTCAATGCCTCTTCCTGGTTTCAGGGGGGGCAAGGATCGTTTTTATTTGAAAGGAGTGGAGGGCTTGGGTATTGTCTGAGAAAAAGTCTTCCAGGGTTTTGTTAATCACGGAAAAGGCGATGTTATCCCAGGGGATTTCTTCTTTCTGGAACAATTGCACATGGGTGCTTTCCGATGTGGGACCAAATTCCTTTGAAAGCAGCTCTGCCCTGAACATCATGTATATCTGGTTCACATGGGGAATGTTGAATAGTCGGCAGGGGCCAGTGATGTTCACCATGGCCCGGGTCTCTTCCAGGGTTTCCCTGGCAGCCCCTGCTTCCATGGTCTCACCATTTTCAAGATAACCGGCGGGCAGGGTCCATTTCCCCTTTCCCGGTTCAATATTTCGTTTGCACATGAGAATCTGATCCCCCCATTGGGGAATACAGCCCACCACCATTTTAGGGTTAAGATAGTGTATAAAACCACATTTTGTACAAATGGCCCTCATGTGGTCATCGTCGTCGGGGATACCCTGTTCCATGGTGCCGCCGCAGCAGCTACAAAATTTAATTTCCATTGATTTTCCCTCTGTGCTGATGTGTTGTCCGCTCACTCAATGGTGAGTTGTTTGTGGATGGTGAGATGATTTCCTTTGGCATTATATTTTATCAGGGAACAATATTGCCGGATGATGAATATCCCCCGGCCACTTTCTGCAAAATCCTCGGGCAGGTCATATCCCATTTCATGCCATTGAAATCCCTCCCCCTGGTCTTCTATTTCCATGAGGATGGTATCTGGTGGACAGGCCCGGATGGAAAAATAAACCAGTTTGTCCAGGGCAAAGGCATTCCCGTGTTTCACTGCATTCATGAGGCCTTCTCTCATGAGCAGGTTTAGTTCAAAATCATGGTCAAAATCAGTCATCATCCGGTGCAGAAATTCAAGGGCATACCCGCATGCCTTGTCCACATTCTCCATGGTGGAACTAAAGGTGATGTTCAGCTTGTCGTCCTTGCGGGTCATGTTGAAAGTTATGTCACTTTGCACGGCTTACACCTCTATGCCGAGCAGTAAAATATCATCCTCCGGAGGCCCTGCGGTGGTGAAAATTCTCTGAACCAACCTGTGGGACATCTCTTTGATGGGTAACCGGGGTGTCTCCTTGAACATGGGCAAAAGGGTATCTGCACCACGGCACCAGGTGATTTTATTTTTTACGGATTCAACCAGGCCGTCGGTGTACATGAACAGCCGGTCCCCGGGGTAGACTTTGAACTGCATTATGCCAAAGGTGGCATCGGTGAACATTCCCAGAATATCTCCGTCTGTTTTGATCAGATGGGGATCACCGGATGCAGGTAAAAGTATCACTGGCAGATGACCGGCATTGATAATGGTGGCAAGGCCTGTGATGCGGTTTATAAGAAGATAACAGGCGGTGAGGTATTTTTCTTCGGGAAGCAGTTCCACCAGCACATCATTGATGATTTTCATGCTTTCATTGGGCTTGTACACGGGGGTGAAATTCTGGGTGAGCAGTGCCTTGAGGGAATAGGTCATATAGCTGGTTTCAATGCCATGGCCGGAAAAGTCCGCAACAAAATACCCTTTGATCTCCTGGGCAATGTCAATGATATCGTAAAAATCCCCTCCGGCTTCCTCCATGGTTTTATAAAAAATACCAAATTTGGCATCGGGGTAGTCTTCCGGTGTGGGTAACAGCGATGTCTGGGCCCGGGTGACCTGTCTGAGTCGGTCTGCCTGGGCCGTAATCAGTGAGTTCGTGGCAATGGAAAGTTTCAGGTGCAGTCGAATCCTTGCAATGACCTCTTGGGGATGAAAGGGCTTGGTGATATAATCCACCGCACCCAGCTGGAATCCCTTGAGCTTTGATTTCACCGAATGGGATGCCGTTAGAAAAATCACAGGAATGGCCGTGGTGGCAAAATCTCTTTTCAGGGCACGGATGACATCAAAACCATCTTCACCGGGCATACTGATGTCCAGCAGGATCAGGTTGGGTTGCCGGGTCATGGCCAGGTGTCTACCTTCAAGCCCGTTATCCGCACAAAGAACCTGGTAGCCTTCTTTGGAAAGGGCCTTTTCAATGAGCTTGAGATTCAGGGGGTGATCATCAATGGCGAGGATGGTCAGGGGATGTGTGCTAAACATGTTAAGAGCCCTGTGGTGCAAATTTTAAATAACGGCCAAGTCGGCCACCGATACAACAAATAATGAAAATGGTCCCATGCCGCCCCGGCAGCTGGCCTGACCGGAACGGGAACGTCGGGTACAATTGTTAGCTTAAGAGGGCCTTGGAAATAGCCTGTAAGATTTTTTTAATGATCTGAACCTGGGTTGTCAGGTTATCAATGTTTTGTGAACGTGCCGAATTTTCGATGATTTCAGCACAATTTGAAAGTTCCATGAACCCCAGATTGCCCGCAGCACCTTTAATGGAATGGGCCGCATCCTTTACCTTGTCGGGACTATTCTCTGAAATTCCCTGTTCAAGCGTTTCCATGTCTGTGAGTGACACCGTAATCAGTAACTGGGCGACTTCCTTGAACTCGTCTTCGTCAAAGCCCAGATTTGAGGCCATGGTGCTGAAATCAATGCTTTCTTCAGTCATTGTTTAATCCTATGCCCTGGTATAACTGCCACGGGCAGACCGTATTCTGGACCTGCCTGCCCAAAACGAAGAATGAAAGAATGTTAGGCGTGCCTACTCTTTCATATAAAATATACATGGCTGTAAGCACCAGCCACAACGAAAAATGAAACCCCAATTATTGTAGTCATTTAGACGGAGTTTCATATAAACATAAAGATAAGCCATTAAAAGGCTTTTGAAAATGATGAAAATCATTTCATCTTCAAACGTTTTAGGGTAATGATAACTCAATGTTCAAATTCGGAGAACCAAGGACTTCGTTGGTTCAGCAAATCATGAAAGGTGACCGATGTTATAATCAAGCCCATCAAGTATAATTGAAATGTTTGTTTTGAGCAAATGTTTTTGTTGGGAAAGCAAAAGTGGGCCGACGGTGGGGGGGAGCCAGTTGAAAAAAACGCCTTCACTGAAGGAAGAAGCCGTCAAGCGGGATACAGTGAAGGCGGTGTGTAAGGAAAACTGTTTTGCAGCACTCCTTGACAACAATTACCATATACCAGTAAATTCCACATGAGTCAACGTGGAGGGGCGTACAGAAAAAGCCATGGAAAGAAAACGTTCGATCATTCAACTCTTTGATGTTTCAAAGCAATATGGGGCAAGGTATGCGCTTAAAAATATTACCCTGGCTGTGAAACCCGGAGAGCTGGTGTTTATCACCGGGCCTTCCGGGGCCGGTAAAAGCACATTGGTAAATGTGGGTTCTACCCGAGTTCTAGAAGGCGGCTTTGAGTACACAAAAAATTTTTCCGTCGAACATAGAAGAGTTGCCGTAAAAATACATGCTGATGAAGGTGGGGAAGTTGGCTGTAACTTGGATGACTTTTCATTTAAGTCTCCAACTGATGAAAAGAAGGTTTTTAATAATGATCCTTTAGTATCTCAAACACAAGAATGGTTCATTT
>CAKZLA010000398.1 GCA_937124525.1 uncultured Desulfobacterium sp. | reverse complement strand
ATTTTTAAAGGTGGCCCATTTTTCAAATTTTCTACGATGGGATCGGTATTTATCTTTGGTCATGGAAAAATAATGGGGTTTGACAATGAGGTTATATTCAGAAAATTCCCGGGGCCAGGTATGGGCAAAAGACCCAATGGAGCTGGGATAAAAAGTGGGGGCATAGAGAATGGTTTTACGGGTTGGGTCCAATCCCATGGACAAAAGATCCAGGGGAGGGAGGACCTTATTATGAAGGGGATCAAGTTTGGCAAATCCCGTAAGGACAAAATTTCCTTTGGGGTACATTTTTCGGATGATATCAAGACGTCTGGGACCTTCCATAAATCGCACCGTCATCTGGGTCTCTGACTTGGTGTAATAACTGTTTTTAATACCAATGGCGTGCCCCATCTGGGCACTCTTTGACACGGTGTGCAGGGCGTCCACATCAAAAAAACGGTTGCCAAAGACCACCCAGTCTGCCTTTTGTTCCAGGTAGTATGCCAAGGCATGGCGTTTGTCCCTGACCCATATGACTGGAAGGGCATCATCCACAACAGCCTTTTTTAAGAAGTGTGCAAACTGGGGCTTTTCATAAATCACAAACTCACAGTTAACCCCACGCAGTTGGAGCTCCTTAAATACGGGGAGGTATTGGGCCAGATAATAAAGCTCCTGTACATCAAAAAGGAGTTTCATTTCCCCTCCGATTCCATGTGAATCTGTCCCTCGTAATAACGCTTCAGCGTTTTTCTAAGAGTACTGGAACTTCTGCCCTCGGTGTAGGGAAGGTAGACCACCCGGCGGTTATTTTGGATCATGTATTCATGGCCCAGAATTTTTTTATCATTACCATGGACCAGAATATCGGCATCAAGCTCTTCAAGAAGTTTGTCTTTTTCCAGGGAAGCTGCTGGAATCACCATGTCTACAAATCGACAGGCCTCCACCACCGCAGCCCGGTCTTCCCAGCACAACAAAGGATAATGGCCCTTGTACGACTTAACAAGTTCATCGGTGTTCACCCCCACAATGAGAATATCCCCCAATGATTTGGCCGCCTTTAATAATTTCAGATGGCCAATGTGAAACATATCCCAGACCCCCACGGTATAAACCACTATTTTCTTTCTCTGATCCAGCATTTAACCATTTCCCCCATAAACGCAGTGCCAGTACAGGCACCATCGCATTTAAAACGTCCATGATACCAATGATAGAATTCTATATCATATGCACACCATGTCAAGCAAATGAAATAAATCCCGCAAGCCTGATGTCATTTTCGAAAAACCAACCTGAAATGATTGATCATCAATCATTTTTGGGGTTGCTCATAACATCTGCCACTTTTGGGAGAGGTCAGGCTTGCGCCATTGATGTCTTCGCTTAAGTTTTACTTTAAATACAAACCCTTATCAAAGACATGGAGCCGGACAAAACCCTCAGCATCCCTGAGCCCATTGGCCCGCCAATTATGATGACTGGCCGATGTTATGACCAACCTCCATTTTTTCATCATTATGGGTTGATAATCACTAAAACCTCTGTTATAGCTCAATTTCAGGCAATGTCTCATCTGATGCAATGGTGCATTGAGTCAACATTGGAGGTTACCAGCCATGGGGGCTTTGAACTATGGTCGTTTTCTTAAAAAATATTTTAAATCTGGGGAAAGAGCATAAGAACCTGATAATTTTTAAACAGGCTCTAAGGCCTGAATCTTTTATTCAGGCACACTCTACAAAGCAGGAATTTTTCATCATTAAAATCCAAATGGCCATGGTGGTTCACCAATATAACTGCCACGGGCAGACCGTATTGGGGACCTTGGCCTGCCCACAACGAAGCATGAAAGAATATTAGGCATACCTATTCTTTAATATAGAAAGGAACACAAGATTCAATGAAGCTACTACACCTGGCATCCCATTGGGGACTGATCCGGGGAGGGGCTGTACAATTATCCCGCATGGCCCGGGAACAACACACCCGGGGGGATGACGTCACGGTGGTCTTCCCCGACAAACTGCTGAAAAATCCCCTGGTGCGGACCCGGGATATCCAGTCCTGGGAACCCCTTGCCAAAAGTGGCGTAAGGGTGAAACGACTTCGATATCGATCCATCCATGGGGTACAACGGCTGGGCAAATTTCTGGAACAGGAAAAATTTGATATCATACATACCCACCGCAACGAAGCCATGATAGCCGCAACAAAAGCCCTGGCTCTGACAGGGCTTTCCACCCCGGTGGTGATCCAGCGCGGTACCATCAGCATTCCCGGCAAACCCCATTTATTAAAGGCCTTGTCCGCCCCCAATGTAAAAGCCCATGTGGTGGTGTGCCATGCGGTCAAAGAAATCCTGGTCACAGCTTTGGGACAGGAAAAAGAGAATCTGATTCACACGGTTTACGGCAGCGTGGAGGTGGATCATTTTTCCCACCGTCCCCCGGATAAAACCATTCTTTTAAAAATGGGGTTCCCCTCCCAGGCCAGAATCATCGGAAGCCTCTCCTCCTTTCGCAAAGCCAAACGGCTGGATCTGATCATCCATGTGCTGGCGGATATCATGGCCCGGGATGAACAGGTATTTGGCCTCTTCCTGGGGGATAATCTCCACCGTGAAATTATTCCTCTTGCTAAATCCCGGGGCATATTTCACCGATGCTTTTTTGCAGGATTTCAACAGGATATTCGACCCTGGCTTTCGGTGATGGATGTAACGGTGATGGCAGCCAATGCCCAGGAAGGATTGTCCGGTGTTCTCCGGGAATCCCTGGCCATGGAGATCCCTGCCATCTCCACCCAATGTGCCGGAAATAAGGAGATCATCCACCATGGACAGACAGGGCTATTGATACCCATGGATGACAAGCATGCGCTAAAGCAGGCCATACTATGGGCACTGGCCCATCCCCGGGAGATGAAAACCATGGCTCAGAAAGGTCGTGAATGGGTTATTTCCCACTGCTCAGTAAAGGCCCAGGCAGATCAACTCAGCAAAATTTATTCACACATCCAGGGAGGATGACATGCCACGACAATACTTTATCCCGGCCCACACCCCCAACCCCATAAAGCGTATGAAATATATGCTGCTGGACAAAAAACGCCCCCAACCCCGGGCCCCCCGGGCCATCCAGATTCAAACCATATCCGGTTGCAACGGCAACTGCATTTTCTGCCCCAATAAAAAAACAAAAATAAAGATTCCCTACGGGAAACCCATGGATGAGAGTCTTTTTCGCAGCATCATTGATCAGTGCGTCACCCTGAAGGTGCGCCGGATCTCTCCTTATTTGATGAATGAACCCCTCATGGACCCGGAACTGCCCCGGCACATTGATTACATCTCCCAAAAGAAAAGACGCAGGCAATACACAAAAATTAACAGCAACGGCGCATTGTTAACGGAAGATATGGCAAGGGGTTTGATGGATGCAGGCCTTGATAAACTGCACATTTCAGTCCAGGGGATTGATCCTGAAAATTACACCCATCTCATGAAGCTTGATTTTGATATGGCCATTAAAAACGTGGAACAGGCCGTAAAAATCAAACAAAAAGAAAACTATGCCACCCAGATCCGGGTGGTCATGCTGGACACCAGCGAAATCCATCCCCATCTGGATGCCATCAGGGCCTTTTGGCAGGAGCGGGGGGTGGGAATTAATGTCAATCAGATGGAAAATCGGGGTACCCACAATAAAATCGAAACAGGAAAAATATCTGCCAATAAACTCAGCGTCTTTCGATGGTGCGACAGACTGTTCCGCCAGGCCTATGTATTGTATGACGGCCGCATGGTCCAGTGCTGCTCTGACTGGGAGCAGACCAAAATACTGGGAGACCTGTCACAAGATCCCCTGGACACGGTGTGGAACGGCCCAGAGTACATGGCCTATCGTCAAAAATTCATTGATGGAGATCTTAAGGGGTCCATCTGCAACGGGTGCATGAAAGATCCTGGTAAAACAGACTGAGTCCCTTACCACCGGTAATACCGATATTTAAATCTCATCTTCATGCGGCGCACCAGATTCAGAGGCTTGCGCCCCGGCAGGGGTTTTATATTTTCCAGGAAATCATCCACGGCAGCCAGTACCCTGGCACTGGAACGCCCATCATCATAGGGATGAATATGGCCAATGTAACCCTCAATGGCAGTCATCAGGGGGGCTGGCCGGGTCAGGGCATGGGCAATGGCGTTGTTCAGATCCCGTGACTCTGTGACATTGATCAGATGATCCCCGGGTACGCGGTTACAAAAAGTCACCACTGGTTTTTTCTGGAGTATAAATTCTGAAATAATGGAGGAAGTGTCCGACAGCATGACATCTGCCTTTGTGAGCAGGGGAATCACGTCGTCACCCTCGTAAAAAAATGCCTGGCATACCTGGCAGAGGTTTTTATATTTTGAAATTACCTCGGAGTCCATCTTGGGATGAAAGGTGATGATCCAGCGCCAGTTTTTCCGGTGCATCATCGCTGCCACTACATCGTAAATTTCATGGGCAGCGCTCAGGGCTGGTGTGAATGTGGAGGTAAACAGCACCACTGGTCGAGGGTCTGACAGGTCAGGCAAATGTAAATTTTTCTCTATTTTACTCCGGGAAGCAGTGCCCAGCTTGAACAGGGGGTCCACCTTGGCCCATCCCGTCTCGGTCACTTTGAAATACCCATATTTTTTTTCCAATGCTTTAAAAGGTGTGGTGGTGGAAGGCCCCTGGGTGCAATAAAGGTCAAAAAATCCACGAACCTTGAAATGGCCCCGGGAGGCATCCCGCTTTTGTGCGTTGAATCCGTGGAAGAGCTGTACCTTGATTCCCGGAAAAAAATCAGGTACCACATTGCTGGCCACAAAAACCACATCCGGCTGAAATTTCATCACCGCATCCACGGTTTCCAAGAGGCATTCACCCTTCCTAAGACGGGGAATGTATTTTTTCTGTGCCAGAAACCATGCCACAGTGCCCCCCTGGCGAAGAATCTCTTCCTGCAGGGGACGCACAATGGCAAAGGCGTAAAGATGGGAAACATAAAGAAGATATTTTTTCATTGTTTTTTAGATCCGTTTGGGTCTTGATCATCGAGTTCTAACAATTTCAAGTATCATCATTGGCATTGAGCCGGGCCATGCGCTGTAAGCTCCACAACCCCGCATATTTGTTAAATGCCCCCTGGCTGTACATGGCCGCCACCAGAAATCCCACTTGACCGTCCAGAAATCCCCTGCGGATGACATAACAGCGAAAAAAAACCCAGAAGGCCCGAAACACAGCCCCGGGCAGTCCCCAACCTCTTTTACCCACATCAAATCTTTTTTGGGCACCTAACCATGAATAGGTGCGATTCTTGATCAGATAATGTTCAAAATCCCTGATGGAATAATGGAGCAGCCGATTCTTGAGATTTCCCACATGACTTCCCGGGGGAAGAACCACTGCCTCATGGACAATGGCATTGGTGAACCTTGCACCCTCCCGCCGAAACAGGCGTTTGACACTGCGGGAGCTGTTGCCGTGGTCCAGCCGTTTTCCAAAATTGATCACAGCCCAGGGAATTCTAAAAGCGGTTTCCCGGGGATCTTGGTTTAAGATCTCAACGATCTCCCGGGCAAGTTCAGGGGCGACCACCTCATCGGCATCAATGGACAACACCCAGTCACACCGGGCACTGGACAGGGCCCGCTGCTTCTGGGGGCCATATCCAGGCCAATCGGTTTGAAAAATCTTGTGGGTATACCGGGCAGCAATCTCCAGGGTATTGTCCTGGCTGCCGCTGTCATAAATAATGATCTCATCGGCAAGATTTTTTATTGATGCCAAACACCGATCCAACCGATCCGCTTCATTTTTGGTGATAACAATAACGGAAAGGGTAAATTGTTTTTCCATCCAACGACTCCCTGAAATATTTCTCATTATTTATTGTGTCGGTGGACGACATCAATAACAAATATAGCCTGCACGGCAAAAGAAATAACACATTTTTTCAAATTATTCATTCAATTCCCCCAAGAGGCGCAATTCTGATGTTAACTCAAAACAAGGGAGGAATCAGGCTTGCATGATTCATGCTGTTTGTCAGGGAAAAATTATGATATAAAGCGATATATTTTAAATACCGGGTAATTGGATGTCTTCCAACAACTGGTCTCAATGGATGGGATTAAATCCGGGATTTGAAATCACACAGCGCAACTCGAACTTTTTGAAACAGGATATATAATGTTGAGACAACTGCCCCGCAAAAGAGACCGACTGCTTTACCACAGCATCATCACCCTCCTTGACGTCATTGCCCTGCTTCCCCGCTCCTGGAACCAGCCCATGGCCCGTTTTCTGGGAAACATCTGGTTCCGGTTAGACCGTCGGCACCGACGTATCACCCTGGAAAACCTGACCCATGCATATAAAAACACCATGATACCCCATGAAATCCAGGCCATTGCCCGGCAGGTATTCACCCACTTCATCATGATTGTTTTCAGGATTGCCTGGGGCAGAACCATTGATCTGAAGCACTTTTCTCGATGGTTCACCGTCACTGGGATGGCACATTACCAGACGGCCGCCCGGCAGCAAAAAGGAGTTCTCGTTCTCACAGGCCATGTGGGCTCCTGGGAATTACTTCCTTTTTTTTATGCCCATACCGGTCTTATACATAAGGCGAGCAGCGTCTTTCGCCCCTTGAAATCCCCGGCCCTGGAGCAGTTCATCACCGATCTTCGCCAGCGGTTCGGTGGCAAGATGTTCCCTTTAAAAAAAGCCCTGAGCGGTATCCTTGCAACCCTGGAAAACCAGGGCTCAGCATTTCTCCTCATGGACCAGAGCACCAAACCCCATAAGGGAGCCATCATTGAATTCTTCGGCAGAAAAACCTATGCCAATAAAGGCATGGCCCGGCTGGCCCTCCAGACCGGTGCACCCGTGGTACCCATGTTTCTGGTTCAGAAAGGGGGTCGCTATCTCGTTGTCATTGAGCCGGAAATTGCCTTTGTGGACACTGGGGATGAAGAGACAACCCTGCAGATCAACACCCAGAACTACAACAGGGCCATAGAAAAGATAGTGAACCAGTATCCGGAACAATATTTTTGGCTGCACAACCGCTGGAAATATCAACCCAAGGACGAAAAAAGCACTGATCGCATCCACCCTCGCAGCCTTGGCCTGCAAAACGTGAACATCGAGTAACAAATTAAAAAATATGAAAATTCTTATTATCAAACTGGGAGCATTGGGGGATGTTATCAATACCCTTCCTGCGGTGATCCGGCTAAAGCACTACTTCCATGCAGAAATTCACTGGCTGGTGGCCCCTTTGAGCCTGCCCCTGGTCCTGGATCATCCGGCCGTGGATCGCACCATTGTCTTTGATCGCAATGAAAAACAAGGGGGCACCCTTGGCACCCTTCGCCGGGAGCGTTATGATCTGACCATTGATTTCCAGCGGACACTGAAGTCCGGTTTTTTCTGCATGGCGGCCCGGACCGGACAACGCTTGGGATTTGATAAAAAACGATGCAAGGAACTCACCTGGCTTTTTCCCTTCACCCGAATTTCCCCGGATGATCCCGGCAAGCACATGCTGGATCAATATCTTGATTTTTGTGACCACCTGAAGATCCCGGAATCATCTGTTGAATGGAACATTGCCATTCATCCCTTCTCAAGGGTGCCCCTGCCCCGGCCCTATGTGGTGCTGAACATCGGAGCCACCAAAAAAGCCAACCGGTGGGCCACAGAAAAATTTGCCATTCTGGCAGATCTGATCTGGCAGAAACTGGGCATGGCTTCAGTGATCACCGGGGGACCCGAGGATGTGGATCGAGGAAAAATGGTGGAAAACCACACTACCTGTAAAGTGATCAATCTCACGGGGAAAACCACCCTCCGGGAATTGACCGGAATCCTCTCCCATGCCCAGGGTGTGGTGAGCTGTGATACCGGCCCCATGCACCTTGCCGTGGCCCTGGGTACCCCTACCATTGCCCTTTTTGGCCCTTCTACCCCCCGGCGCACCGGCCCCTATGCCGGGGAGGTGATCATGGCACCCATGGACTGTTCACCATGCAACCGCCGGGAATGTCCCCATCCCCGGTGCATGGACCGCATTGATCCGGAAACGGTTTATGAACACATTGCAGCCATCAAAAACCTAACTTTTGTAATTAAAGAAATCCGAAGTTTTTAGTTTATCATTTATTTTTTCTAAAAATCACAAATATCAATTTTACAGCCGGATTTGCAGACAAATTAATTTGCTCTGATTCCCTAAAAATGGCATAATGGTGCCCCCAACGGATGCCCTGACCGAAACGGGAACGTCGGGAGGTATTTTTCCAATGTTCCGGTCAGGTCAGTCTCCGGGGACTCTGATGGGAATTTTTACCTGTCAACGCATGACAAAAGAAGCGATTTAAATCTATCTTCCCCTTCAATAAATTCAATTTTAACCCCCATCACCGCCAGATCCACGGGCCAGTTTTCAGGGAAACCCAACCGAGCATAATCCTTTTCCGTAGTAATGATAAGGGAAGCCTTCAAAAGGCTGGCCCGGTGGAGAATTTCTCTGATCTCCCGGGCATCAAACCGATGATGGTCCCTGAAACACAGATGATCCAGAACGTACACCCCACACTGTTCCACCGAACGGCAAAATCCCCCATTGTCTGAAATGGCGGAAAAGACCACGGCGGCTCTGCCATTGAGCATGGCAAGTGAAGACGCTTTTGTTGACAAAGGATTTTCCTGTTGAATAAAGCGGTACAAAAAGGGGATATGCTGTGTCATGAACACCGGTTTTCTCCGGCTCCACGAACCTTCAAGGGGGAGTTCTCCCCTTAAACAGCGGGTATACATCACAATATCTGCCCGTTTTTCCACGGCATGGAAAGATTCCCTTAAGCGACCGGCCGGAAGTATTTTCCCATTTCCCAGGGGAGCTGTGGCATCCATGAGCACAATATTAAGATCCCGGTGGATGCGCAAATGCTGAAAGGCATCATCTAAAAGGATCACCTGGGGACAAAATTTTGCCATGGCACGCCTGGCACCCCGGACCCGATCCCGATCCACAATAACAGGGTATCGTTTCCGAGAGGCCATCATGCAGGGCTCATCACCGGCGGCGGCGGGGCCCAGAAGACACTGGGTTCCATCCCCTGCCACAGCCCCATTTTTACCGGCGGTTCCCCCATATCCCCGGGTGATCACAACCACCCCAAAGCCCATGGAAGTAAGCAGGGAAGCCGCATGCATCACCATGGGGGTTTTGCC
The DNA here is from genome assembly GCA_937124525.1 of uncultured Desulfobacterium sp. The sequence continues at coordinate 19,881 of CAKZLA010000398.1, read as the reverse complement.
GCTGCCCCCGGCCACAATATTACCAAAGGAAATCACCCGACAAGGAAATCGATGGCGCTTTAAAATGCCCAGATCATAAAGCCTGACCCTCAAGGTACTCACCATCTGATATGCAAGGGAAATCAATATCAAAAGGCTTTCCAGGGAAAAATAACCGACTCGGTGCTCCCTGCCGCTGATGTCAATGATGCGCTGTTCCAATTTATTCAACCATGCTTTTAACATAGGGCCGTTGCTCCATCGCTGTGTGATCACTTTTTTTTCATGGGGAGGATTGTAAGGGAACTCATAACAAATAATCCACCCAATTCAAGTGAGAACATCTTGATAACACTGGGTGTTTTTTTCAAAAACGGGTATTTTTACTATGATGAAGTCGCTAAGCTCAGGCAAGGCATTCACAATCAGGATTCCGTGCGGGCCAGATAAAACAGGGCAGCACATAAGAATAAAAAATTGGCAGCCCAGGCACTGACAAAGGGGGGCAGCATACGACCATAGCCAAGGGAGGTGGTGAAACTGTAAAGAATCCAGTACATAAAGGCCATGCCAAGTCCCATGACAATGCCCAGGGGCAGGTTTTCCTTCACCGCCGGACGCATGCCCACAGCTGCCCCCATGATAGCCATGATCAGACAGATAAAGGGAAAGGCGGTTTTCCCCAACAGATCCACCCGGTAGGTGGTGGCATCATAGCCTTCCTGTTCCACCTTTTTAATGTGGACCGCAAGTTCGGCAAACCGCATCTCATCGGTCTTTTTCACCATTTGGCCCAGGTCCTCGGGTAAAATACCCATGTCCACGATTTTTTCATCATCTAAGATCACCTCCCCGGTATCATCCCCGGGGGTAAAATTTTGAACCAAAATGTTAAAAAAATGCCATTGCCCCTTCTGGAACACACCGGAACGGGCGTCCATGCGCTGGATAACCTTAAAGTTATCATCCATGCGGGTGAGGGTAATGCCTGAAAGGGTGCGATCCACAGGATTAAAAAATTTAAAATGGGCAATGGTATCATCGCTTTTAATCCAGATGTTTTCACGGCTGGCGTGGATCTGATGCTTTTTTTTGATCACCGAATATTTAATGTAATTGGCCTTTGCCATGGTCACAGGCACCAGGGTTTCCCCCAGAAAAAACATGGAAAAAGAGAGCAGTATCCCGGCCACAACGGCGGGTCTCACCAGATAATAAGCGCTGACACCCCCGGCCCTTAACGCCAGAAGCTCGTTACTGCGATTCATGAGCCCAAACACCACAATCACAGCCAATACCACCCCGGCCGGAGTGAACTGAACAAACATGAAAGGAGTCTTTAAGAGCACATACCCCAATGCGTCCACCAGGGAAATCCCTGCTTTAAAAAATTTACTGAGATTGGTCAGGTAATCCACAGCCACAAAGATGGCCAGCACAATGAATTGGACAATACAAAAAAACCGCAAAAATTGTCCCATCCAGTATCTATTTATGATGGACATCTGTGTTACCTTTCCTGTTTCCACAGGGCCAAAGGATTGGGAAATCGCAAAAAACGTTCCCCTGCCACCCGCTTGATCAGATAAACCGCCATGCCCCCCATGACAGCGTTGGGCAACCACATGGCCACAATGGGCGGATACCCACCGCTTTCACCGGCCGACCACCCCAATGCCAGGAGCATGTAGTACCCCATGAAAAACACCAGGGCCAGGCCAAATCCCGGTGCGTGGCGGGAGGAGAGGGACTGAAGCCCCAATGGCAGTGCCAAAAGGCCCAAGGCCAGGCAGGCAAAGGGAATGGCCAGTTTTTCATGGAGTTCCATGCGGGCCTGATTGCGTTTTCTGGGGGATGCATCCCGGTCCTGGCTCACCGCCTTCAGGGCCTTGATCTCCATTTCATCAAGTTCTTTTGCCCCATCAACCCGCTCCTTTCCAGGCAGTCCCACATCAAAATTAATATCATAGGTATCAAATTGGATCTGATGGGCAGCTCTGCGGTCAAGGGAGACCTGGTTAATCATGCCGTGTTCAAGTGTCAACGTATAGAGCCCTTCAGCGGGTCGGGATACCAGGGACCCTTCAGCGGCCACGGTGATATTAATACTGTCAGGATCTCTGCCATCTTCAATGAAAATATCTTTCAAGCGAGCGGTTTTTATATCAATGGCACTGACGTAGATCATCACATTGTCAAAGGGGGTATTGAACTGCCGCTCCTTCAAGGCCACGTTAATATTGTCCCGGGCCATCTGAGCCCCCTGTACACTGAATGCATGCTTTCCCCAGGGCACGGCCCACACCGTCACCCACAGGGTGATGAGGGTCATCAGTACACAAAAAAATGTCACCGGAGGAAGCAAACGGTAAATAGTCATGCCCCCCCCTTTAAGGGCAATGATCTCATTGGCCCCGGACATGCGCATGAAGGTGAGCAACACGGCGATCATCACGGACATGGGCAGGGTAAACTCCATAAAACGCGGCAGGGTGTAGATCACCAGAAAAAAAACAGCGGAAATCCCCATGTTGTAGTTCACCACCATATTGGTGATGTCAGGAATTCTTGTCATCACAAACACAAAGGTGAGAAACAAAAGGCTCACCCCAAAGGGGGAGAGAAGTTCCCAGAAAATATACCGGTAAAGAACAGGAATCAAGCCATGTCCCTTTCTTTTATATAGGTATGAATGCGCTGCCATCCCGCCTGGGGAATATGAGCCCCCACCACCTGGCACACTTCATATCCCAGCAGTGAGGCAAGATGGCCACTGTCTTCCAGGGAAAAACCATGGGCAAGGCCAAACAGAAAACCTGCGGCCCAGAGATCACCGGCTCCGGTGGTGTCCGTTGCAGGATTTCCAGTTTCAGGCAGAATTTCAACAATTCTGCCATCATGGGCCAGACAACTTCCCCGGGCCCCCTTTTTCAGCACCGCCAGGGGGGCCTGGGCCGCCAGGGCATCCAGGGCCATCCCTTCATCGGAATGACCGGTGTAGGCCCGGGCTTCATCCTCATTGGCAATGAGAATATCCACATGGACCCCAACAATTTTCTCCAGCAGGGGTTTTGTGGCTTCCACCACTTCAAAACTGGCCAGATCCAGGGCAATGAGTGCCCCGGCCTTACTGGCACTTTCCAGGCAGGCGGTCATGAGTTCAGGATTAAACAAAAGATAGCCTTCAATGACGGCAATGGCCGTGTCCCTAAACAGAGCCGGGGTGATCTCTTCCGGATTCATTTCCGTGGAGGCCCCAAGGCAGGTGAACATGGAACGCTGGGCATCCGGGGTAATCACAGACAATACCCGGCCCGTGGGGGTGGCAGAGGTATAAAAAAACGGTTCCACATGGCATTTTTCCAGGGCATCCTGGTAAAATTCACCCGGGGCATCATCCCCCCGCTGGCCGATGAACCGGGCACTTCCCCCCAGTTGTCCCACCCCCACAATGGTATTGCAGGCAGCTCCGCCCGGCACCACCATGGGGGTTTGCTGTGTCTTTTCCAGAATAACGTCAATGTCCCGGCTTTCCACCAGGGTCATGCCGCCCTTTTCCTTGCCAAGTTCCGTTAAAAATGAATCACTCTCATGGATCAGCAGATCCACCAAGGCGGATCCGATGCCAGAGATTCGATTTCCCTCCAGGGATTTGTCCTTATTAATTATAACCATGTAGATACATGCCTTTATTTGTTTTGGGTACTGGGTTCTAAGTATTATGAGAAGTCATCTGGAACCTACATTATCATGATGAACCACCCCGGACAACCAAAATTAGAATTGCTGGATATTACTCCAAATTCTTGACAAATGATCTGCCATGACATACCTTCGTAAGTTGATATACATTCATACTTATACGTTACTTTGCATTGGATTTATAATCAATTCAAAAGATTATACACACAATGCCATAAAGGAGATACCATGACGGAAAAAAATTCCTCTCTGTTCACATCTGAATCTGTCACCGAGGGACATCCCGATAAAGTGGCAGATGCCATTTCCGACAGTATTCTTGATGCCATCATGGCAGAGGACACAAAATGCCGGGTGGCCTGTGAAACCCTTGTCACCACAGGCCTTGCCATGATTGCCGGAGAAATTACCACCAACTGCTATGTGGACATGCCCGAAATTGTCAGGCAGACCATCAGAGATATCGGATACCACTCGTCGGACATGGGCTTTGACTGGCGCACCTGCTCGGTGATCACCAGCATTGACCACCAGTCTCCGGATATTGCCCAGGGCGTGGACGAAGGAGAAGGCCTTTTCAAGGAGCAGGGTGCAGGCGACCAGGGCCTCATGTTCGGTTTTGCCACCAACGAAACCCCGGAACTGATGCCCATGCCCATCAGCTATGCCCATAAACTGACCCAACGTCTGGCCCAGGTCAGGAAAAACGGGGCTTTGGATTTTTTAAGACCCGATGGTAAATCCCAGGTAACCATTGAATATGTGGATGGTAAACCCGCACGGGTGGACACCATTGTGGTCTCTTCCCAGCACAAACCCGACGTGGCCCACGAAGATTTGAAAGATGCCATTATTAAAGAGGTAATCCGCAAGGTGATACCGGCGGAGATGATAGACGGGGATACCCGTTTTTTCATCAACCCCACGGGAAAATTTGTCATTGGCGGTCCCATGGGTGACTGTGGCCTCACCGGACGAAAGATCATTGTGGACACCTATGGAGGCCAGGGAAGCCATGGCGGCGGTTGCTTTTCCGGAAAAGATCCCTCCAAGGTGGATCGAAGTGCCTCTTACATGGGTCGTTACATTGCCAAAAACCTGGTGGCCTCCGGGGTGGCAGACAAATGTGAAATCCAGGTGGCCTACGCCATTGGGGTGGCACAACCTGTCTCCTTACTGGTGGATTTCAAGGGCACTGGTAAAATTTCAGAAAAAAAGGCCGTGGAAATTGTAAAAGAGGTGTTTGACCTAAGACCCGCTGCCATCATCCAGACCCTGGATCTGCTGCGCCCCATCTACCGCAAAACCTCGGCCTATGGCCATTTTGGACGCCATGATCCTGACTTTACCTGGGAACACACCGATAAAGCCGCCGAAATAAAGGTAAAAGCCGGGCTCTGATCTCTTAATAAAGAGAAACAAAAAGAGCATCATGCCCTCCGATATGACGCCTTTATGAGGTGGTTAAGGACCAGATCATAATAGTATAACCTACATGGCTGTAACCATCAGCCACAATGAAAATTGAAACTCTAATCATTACAATGCGTTGCGCTAAGTTTCATATAAAACAAAAACGGCCATGACAGGAAAACCTGCCATGGCCTTTATTTACGATAAGGAATAAAACCATGTACCAAACAACAGAAAAATCCATCTTGGCCCTGGACCCGGGCCTCAAATATAAAGTAAAGGATGTCTCCCTTGCGGACCATGGGCACAAAGACATGCAACTCTCAGAAAAAGAGATGCCAGGTCTCATGGCCCTGCGGAAAAAATATGGTTCAGAAAAGCCCCTTAAGGGATTTAAAATCATGGGCAGCCTGCACATGACCATCCAGACCGCCATGCTCATTGACACCCTGCACGAACTGGGAGCCGACCTTCGCTGGGCCACCTGCAATATTTTTTCCACCCAGGACCATGCCGCTGCCGCCATTGCCGACAAAGGATCTGCCGCCGTATTTGCCTGGAAGGGGGAAAACTTGGAGGAGTTCTGGTGGTGCACAGAGCAAGCCCTGACCTGGCCCGACGGTTCCGGTCCGGATCTCATTGTGGATGATGGCGGGGATGCCACATTGTTTGTCCACCAAGGAGCTCTGGTGGAAAAAAACCCCTCCCTGCTGGAAAACATCACCGGCAGTGCCGATGAGATCTGCCTCATGGAACGATTAAAAGAAAGCGTTGCCAAAACCCCCGGCAAGTGGACAAAAATAGCTGAAAATATCCGGGGCGTGTCCGAAGAGACCACCACCGGCGTACACCGTCTTTATCATCTGGCTGCCAGAAAGGAACTGTTGTTTCCGGCCATCAATGTCAACGATTCCGTGACCAAATCCAAGTTTGACAACCTCTATGGTTGCCGGGAATCCCTGGCCGACGGCATCAAGCGGGCCACGGACATCATGCTGGCGGGCAAAGTGGTGGTCGTAGCCGGATATGGCGATGTGGGCAAAGGATGTGCCGACTCCATGAAGGGGTATGGCGCCCGGGTGATCATCACAGAAATTGACCCCATCTGCGCCCTCCAGGCAGCCATGGAAGGCTTCCAAGTGATGACCATGGAAGAGGCAGCGTCCCAGGGAGATCTCTTTGTCACGGCCACGGGGAACTACCATGTGATCCGGGCAGAGCACATTGATCAAATGAAAGACGAGGCCATCATCTGCAACATTGGCCACTTTGACAATGAAATCGAAATGGCACACCTGGAAGGCAACAAAGACAATATCAAAGTAACCATCAAACCCCAGGTGGATAAATGGACCCTGACATCGGGTAAATCAGTGATAGTGCTGGCCGAAGGCCGACTGGTAAATCTGGGGTGCGCCACGGGTCACCCAAGCTTTGTCATGAGCAACAGTTTCACCAATCAGACCCTTGCCCAGATCAAGCTGGCCAAGGAAGACCTTGAGAAAAAAGTATATACCCTTCCCAAGGAGCTGGATGAAGAGGTGGCACGGCTGCATTTAGAAACACTGGGGGTAAAACTTACAAAGCTGACCCAGCAGCAGGCGGATTACATCGGGGTTTCCGTTAAAGGACCTTACAAACCGGGCCATTATCGCTATTAGAAGACATGGAATACTAAGAGGGAGCCCGCAATTTTTGATCTACCGTTTAGAGCCTGTTTAAAAATTATCAGGCTCTAAAGTACTTTTAAAGAATGCCGAATTTTCTCACGGTTTTTAGGAACAACGCTTAGAAACAACACACAACAGACGCATAAACCGTAAAAGGCGCACCGGTTTGATAGGTGGAGCCAAGGGTTTTATAGTCAGAGGTGTTGATGATGCTGACATATTCCTTATCAAAGATATTGTTAACCGTCAGAGAGAAATCAAGGCTTTTCATCTTCATCCCGGGAAAGGCCCCGGCATTATAGGTCAAATCAAAGTCAAATATCACGGCATCGTCAATCTTCTCATCGTGCTCAATGTCCCCGTACCTGCTGGACGTGTATTTAACGATGGGGGAAAGAACAAATTTGCCCATGCGGTAACTGGCAATTGTCTTGCATAGAAACTCCGGTGCATCAGGCACCTGGTCTCCCTCAACCTCATTGACAGATCCATCGCTGTTACAAATATCCTGGGAAAAAAAGAAGCGGTTATAGGAAAAAGAGCCGTAGAGGGAAAAATTTTCATCTACCATTGCTCCGGCCTCCAATTCAAATCCGTATGCATCCGCCTTTGCATTGGTGGCTGGAAATGATACCCCCAGGGAAGAATCATAATATGTTGCCGCCTTATTTTTATGGCGGGCATAATAGAGTGTGGGAACCACATATACCTTGTCTGTGATGTATCTCAGGCCGATATCATAATTATCAACGATCTCAAGCTCCTGTTCATCCCATAGATCCTGCAGTGTAATGCCCTTGCTGTAAAAGGCGTTTTTCTGGGAAATAAAATAGGGATAGAGGCTCACACTCATGCCATAATTTCTGCCATAGGAGAAATAGGCGCTGATATCATCGTTGATCCTGTAATTCAACCCCAGGTTGGGAAGAATCTTGTTAAAATCCTTTGCATCCGCACATCCATCTTCGTCAACGGATGTGGCCATGTCAAGCGCGGTTTCATAGTTGACATCTAAAATGCCGGTCGTGTCATACGTCTTTATGGAGGGCATGGTGTATCTGAGATATTTCACGCCTCCCTCCAGGGTAAATCGGCCCTTGGCATATTTACCCGAAATAAAGGGGGTATTCTGGCGATGTTTGGAGCTGTTGGAGAGGACCTGCCATTTGTCAAATACGAGTTTACCGGATTCAACCTTATACAATTTCCAGGAGGTTGGTGGCCCCGGCCTTTCCTGTTGAAGATTAAAAAAGCCGATATTAAGATCAACTGCCTGTATGCGGGTTGAATATTGACTCAGAAACCCGCTCAAATCATGGTCAACATCCCATCTTCTGACGCGGTTATTGCCGTTCTTCATTGTTATCGTTTCCATGTAATACCCTTGGTCATTCCAATAAAACGGCTTAATCACCACCTTGGAATTATCATCAAAACGATACTCAATATTTCCAAAAATATTATAATCCTCAAAATCTGCCTTGTTGTACCCATAATAAAAATAGTCGTTCTTATCATTGGTAAAATCAAAATCATAATTTTTGCTTAAAGAAGATGCTTTTTCGTAATTCAGGGTTCTATAGGTATTCACATCGGCATTACTATAGGTTGAAAACAGCTCTATCTTCAACCCATCGCCGATTTTCTGGGTCAGCCCGGACATTGCGTTGTCTCGATCGGAATCCCCTTGTCCCCTCCATTTATCTGCACTGGTATTGGAATAGGAGATAAAGCCTGCGGTGTCAGTGGAGAGATTTCCCGTGTCAAGGCGCAGGAAACTCCGGCTGAAGTCATCGGTTCCCAGCATCTGTTTTATTTTGAAACTAAACTCATTCAAAGGCCTTTTCACCTCCATATCGATTTTCCCACCGATATTGGTCAGACCAAAAGCCTTGTCTGCCGGTACCCCGCCTTTATAAATGGATATTGTCTCAAAATTCTCCATGTCATATATGGATACCCCGCCCCCGGGCCTGCCGCTCACAGGAACACTCTCCACATTGACAGGGGTGGATGGATTGCCGCCGCCGGTGGCTTCCACGCCTCTGAACCTGAAAGATTCGTGATAGTTGCTGATATCTGCAAGCCCGCTTGGATCAACACTTTGCTGATTTACGGACGGCATAAGGCTTATGGATTTCTGGACAGACATGGTGGAAGAGGGTCCAAGGGCGTTTATTCCCTTTTCAGTAACCTTTGTTTTTGTGTTGGTCTCGGTGAACAGCGGGCCAACAAAGTCCTGCTCTTCAAATTTTCCCGTTACAACACTCTGGGGAAGTTGGTAAATGGCTGTTTCATCAGAAAAGCAGGACAGAGGTAACACCATAATGCCCATGAGGATTACAATCATATTGTTCATTAACTTACGCATTCTATCTCCTATCATTTTTTTGTCATACCTTCTAAAAGTTCTTCGGCAGCCTGCCGATCCAGGCTGAAATTTAAAAAAAGGCTGTAAAACCTCCGGGTTTCCTCCACAATATCTATGCTATATTTTCCAGGATATAGTTTATTGAGCAGCCATCTGGCACCCAGAAGCCTCATAAAGGAGGGAGGGCGGTCAAACCAGTTAAAAGGAGCGGTGGGAATCTTGTAAACCCTGTGGTTCTGAACCGCAGGAATATTCTGCCACCGCGGATCGTGAAACACGGCATCGTAAAAGAGGTGTTCAGATGTAATGATCACCTCCGGTGCATAATGCATCACCTGCTCCAATGAGACCTTTTCCATGCCGTAAGTCGTCTGAACAGGACAGATGTGAACATTCTTACCACCGCACATGGGAATAAGCTCCGCATGGATAGAGGTATTGCATTCCGTGCTCAGGCCATCCACCCCCTCGGCATAGTAAACAGACACTTTATCGGGTTCAGCCATGGCACCCTGCACCGCACGGATTTTATCCAATGTTCTTTCTGCATATTCTGCAAAGAGCGCTGCCCGCTCTTCACGATGGAGCAGGCACCCTAAGAACCGGAAGGTTTCGGGATAATCTTCCAGCCTGTCCAGAGAGATGCGAATCACCGGGAAACCCAGGGGTACCAGTGTATCTTCTGTCTTTCGGGTGATGAGAGAATCCTTTATATGCCATGCAAGAATGACATCGGGATTTACCTGTAGCAGCGTTTCCAGATTGGGCGTCCGCCCCTGGCCAAACCATCCACCCACCACCGGAAGCGACTGCAAACGGGCGGGCAGATATTGTTTTTCCATTTTCCTGATGGGAAAATTAAGCCCGGCAACAAGTTCGGGTGCCACAGCATAAAGCAGACTGGTGACAGGGGGGCTGGTTCCGTATACGGTATGAATTTCATCAGGCACCCCCACCTTTTGTCCCGCCATATCCGTGATCTGTCCGGCATGGGCGCAAAGAGTCCACCAGACCGAAACAAGCACGACAATAAAACCATAAGTACATATTTTACGATGATAATATTTTTTAATTCCCATGCTACAGGGGTGGTCGGAATCCTGGCGTGAGCTTTTATCTATTTTCATATCACCCCCGGTAAAATGAACGGTTCACATGGGTTGCATCAAAGGATTTATGATAAAACCGTTGATAAAATTCATCGGCCTCCTCTTCCATTTTAAAGGAAAACACCCCAGGGTGGAGGATACCTGCAATGTGCATCAATCCCAGAATCCACCTTGGGCTGCCGAAATCCCAAGAAGGAAAATGATCATATATGCGCCTGTTCTTAACTGCATTCACCCCCAGGTCGTTGCGGACGCAATAGTCATAAAAATCTGAAACAGGGCAGGACAAAAAACCAGAGATAAAGATAATATCCGGGTTCAACGCCATGAATTCCTCCTTTGTCAGGGTAAATCCCGGTTTTCCCTCCCGTGTCAACTGCTTGTTTACGCAGGTGCCGCCAGCGGCCTGGACAAGATTGGTTTCAAAGCGTTCAGGATTCAAGGCAAACAGGGGATATCCCATGGCATAGTAAACCAGGGGGCGTTTTACATCCTGGGTTCTGGATTGGACGAAATCAAATTTTTCCTGAATATACTGTTTCAAGAGGTTTCCGTTTTCCTCCTGACCGGCCCTTTTGGCCAGGTAATCAATGATTTCCCCATAGGACTCAGGAAGCTGCACCAACTCATGAAAGGCTCGTAAATAGTCAGTCTCAATGAGATGAAACCACAATGCCGAAAGCTTTTCAGGATCATCCGCCCCGATGCAGACCATGATGGCATGGAGCATCTCAAAGGCACGGGTGGTGCGATACCCGCCAAAGAACCCATATTCATTATAACGTTCCAAAGCATAGGTGCCTTTTATAGCCACTTTTTTACCACATGAACATACATTGCCCGGCATGGACGTCTCAATATTTCTTGAACCCATGGGGCCGAAAAACTCCCGGGAGATCATGGTCCGACCGCAATCCGGGCAGCAGGTATCCAAAAACTCACTGCCGGGGGCGTTGAACAGGTACACATGGGAGAGCTGTTTTTTCAGTTCCCTGCAAAGGGATTCCGATTCCCTGATGCTGGGTTCAAATTCCATGACAGCCTCTCCAAAGGGAACAAACCGCATGATCTGCAAGGGGATATCCATGGACAAGGAAGCCACGAATGCGGCGATCTTACGGACTTCATTCTCCAACCCCTTCATGTATATGGCGGCCACCTCCACGTGCACACCTGCCTCAAACAGATGCCGGATATTTCTGAACACAGGAGCAGCTGACGGCACACCACAGGGTTTATACCGATCATCAGAGAATCCCTTGACGCCGATGTTCACAAAATCCGTAAAGGGGATAAGTTGATCCAGGGCCTGCCGGGTAAAATATCCATTGGTTGAGAAACCCACCATTAAATGGTTCTCCTTGGCCAGCCTGGCCAGGGAACAGAATGAAAAAAAAGAGACGGTGGGATCGTTAATACAAAAGGCAATGCCTTTGCACCCATTGCTGAGGGCTTTTTCAACCACCTTTTCAGGGCTTACCTGCTTTAATGCGGCAGATAAAGTCTCTGTACCCGTTGTCAGTATTTCAGAGATGCAGCCACCACAGGAGAAATTGCACCCCATGGACGAAACTTGCAGAAATTTATGGTTGGGATAGAAGTGCAGAGCCGGCATTGTTTCAATGGAAATGGGAAACATAGTGGAATAGCAATGGGGAAAACGTTCCGCCATGACGCCGTCTTTGACCGTATACATGCGACATTTCCCCAGACTCTCCTCCTCCATATGACAACCGATTTCACAAATTTCACATTTCATGGTGCTTATTCCCTCCCCCTTCGCTCATTTTTATAACATCTTGTAATCAAAACAAAATATCAGCATTATTTTTTGATGTCCAATTTTTTGATATTTATAAATTCAGCAGGTTATGAAAAAATTAGCGAATTGCAGGTTATTCCTTTATGCTATGAATTCAAAATGGCTCATCTTGTGTTTCAAGAACTTTTGTAAAATCCTCCCCGGATTTATGTGATCAGGCGGCACATCCCTGCAAAGAAACTCTCTTTGGATTATTTTTCTTATCTTTTTTCTGCATCCCTCTGCTGCGATTCAGCATATTCCGGGGCACACAAACTCTCAGGCCCTGATCAAGATCAGCCATACCGATATCTGTATGGTAAAGAAGATACAGATTCTCTTCGTTGATGACCTCCAGGGCATCACCATCTGCCACCACCCTGCCCTCTTTCAGCATCACCACCCGATCCGATATCCAGATGGCATGTTCAGGAAAATGGGTTGTTTTGATAAAGGTGTATCCATTGTCTGCCAGGTCGGCTATCCGGCCCAGCAAACGGATCTGGTTGCCGTAATCCAACCCGTTCACAGGTTCATCCATCACAAGCACATCAGCCCCCTGTGCAAGGGCCCGGGCGATGAGAGTCAACTGCCGTTCCCCTCCACTGACTTCGGTATAGGGACGATCCTTGAGATGGGCAATGGAAAGCCGTTCCAGCGCCTTAAGGGCTTTCGCCTCGTCCTCTTTTGAATACTGAAAAAAGAAGGGTTTATGGGACATCCTGCCCATGAGCACCATATCCATCACCCGATAGGCAAAGGAGAGTCTATGGGTCTGGGGCACATAGGCGATCCGCCGGGCAAGGGCCTTTGTACCGATTTCAGAGACAGGGTGCCCCCCAAGGCTCACCTCTCCCTTCCGGGGACGACAGAGCCCCATCAGGACTTTTAAAAGAGTGGTCTTGCCGCTCCCATTGGGTCCCAGTAAAGAGACAATCTCTCCCTTTCGAAAGGAGAGGTGAATGTCGTTTAAAACCGACTTTTCGGAATATCCATAGGAGACATGATCCATGGAGATAAAATTCATTAGTTCCAACCTTTCCTTGATTTACCAAGCACAAGGGCGAAAAAAGGAATTCCCACCAGGGATGTCAGGATACCGATGGGAATTTCCACTGTGAATACCAGCCTGGAGATATCATCGACCACAAGCAGGTAAAGGGCACCGACAATGGCCGATACCGGCAATAATTTGCGATTATCCGGTCCCACAAGCATGCGGGCAATATGGGGAATGACCAGCCCCACCCATCCAATGATCCCTCCCAATGCCACGGTCAATGCGCTGATCAAGGTGGCCGGAAAGATCAGCAGGATACGAATGATGCGTACATTTACCCCGAGGCAACGGGCCTCTTCATCGCCCATGCTCAAAACGTTCAGGTAATTTGCAAGGGAAATCAAAGTGGCAATGCCCAGCCCCATGGGAATGCAGACGGCCCAGACGGTTTTGGTATCCACCGTTGAGAAACCGCCCATGAGCCAGTAAACAATTGCAGGAAGCTGATCATAGGGATCAGCCAGATATTTCACCACAGACAAAAGCGATGTAAAAAGCGCACCGCTGATAATGCCGCCCAGAATCATCATCAACAGCCGATCCCCGCGGTACAATTTCGCCATGCCCATGGCAGCGCCAACGGCAGCAAGGCCGCATGTAACGGAACAGATCTGCACCGCAAGCCAGGTGCTTGCCACGATCATGCCAAGGGCCGCGCCAAAGGAGGCCCCGGCCAGTACGCCCAAAAGACCGGGTGATACCAGGGGATTGATAAACATGGATTGAAAGGCCGCACCTGACACGGAAAGGGAGGCACCCACCAGCATGGCAGCCACAATGCGCGGCAGACGGATATCAATGAAAATATTCTTCAGGATATGAAACTTTTGACAGCCCGCCTGCCCCTGACCTGACAAAAGAGCGGCAATAAAATCATATATTTCATCCAATGTGATGGGATAACGTCCCAGGGTCAAAGAGATAAAAACCGCCAGAAATAGCAGGAGTAGAAGCAGGGGAATCAAAACAGGTTTCTTTTTAATAAATATCATGGTTCAGCATTTCAGGTTCCTGTTGGTGGCATCTCTCAGATTTCTTTTGACGCCATCTTAGTTATAAATCAGTGGGCTTGTGTCAATAGAAAAGTACATTTATACGCATATTGCAGTTTAAACACGTCATTATCCAAAGAGCTTTACACGATAAAATTTGGCCTGTCAAATTTAATTTTTGGCTCATGCTGGCACTGAGCATCATGTGGGTCCGCAAAGGGCGTTTCATTAAAATCACCGGACCGAAGCAAGGTCATGAATCTGCATATTCAACTGAGCAATGGCTTGCTGGGCGAATTTTTTCTGATTTTTGTACCTGCATGCCCGATTAAAGGCCTTTCCCGCTCTATGGAACTGCTTCATATTCCACGCACAATAACCCAGCATCAGAAGATGCTCACCGGATTTATTGTTCTGTTTCGCCAATGCTTCATACACATCTGCCGCCTCTTTGTATCGTTCCAGCTCATATAAAAGACCGGCCTTTTTTTTCAAAAAATCAGCATCCTTTTTCCTGGAAAGCCCCCGTTCGATCCATGCCAGGGCCTTGTCCCGCTGATAACTGCCCGTGTATGCATGGATAATCCGCTTGATCTTATTAAGACTGGGCTTTTCCTTAAGCAGCTCCTCATAATAATCGGCGGCCCTGGAAGGGATCTCCAGGGATAGATAGAGATCTGCCATGAGTGAAGTCTCCTCCGGGGAAAGCGGAGTCAGATAGCTGTATATGAGAAGGGAGGCCAGGCCCTCTTTAAGCTCGTTGCAGTTCAGATGAAGATGCGATATGGCCTTCCACCATTTGGGCTCCAGGGGATCGGTCCTGGTGAGGAACTCTCCGTACTTCAAAGCCTTTTTATCCATTTTGAGCTCCAGGTACTGGTAGAGCAAAATTTCCTGCCATTTTTTTCTTTTCTCTGCCTTGCATTGGGCGGCCAAGGTTTCGACAACGGGGAGGGCCTCCTTGTTTCTGTCCATGGCAAACAAAATGCTGACCAAAGACTCCTTCCAGTCCAGGGTGATCTCGTTGGGATGAAATTTCATCAGCTCATAAAAGGTCTTCAGGGCCTTTTGGTGGGCATCGGCCTGGAAATAGCAGATGGCGGCGTAGTACAGGTGGGAGGCCTTTTTTTCTTCACAGGTATTATACCCTGTTTTAAAAGCGTCAGCCGCTTTTTGCATTTGGTCCAGATCATACCGGCACTTTGCCAGGTTCAGCCAGGCCGGTGACAGATCTTTCTTTTTACTGACAGTCGCTTCATAGGCCGCGGCTGCCCGTTCCAGGAATTGATTCTGTCCCTTGCCGGCGGACTTTGTGTACATGAGGCAGGCATTGCCCAGCATGAAGTCAACGTAATAATGTGTGTAGCCCTTTTGTACGGCAGTCTTTTTTGACACTTCTTCTGCCTTTTTCCTGAACGCCTCAAGCACCTCAATGGCCTCCGGAACATTTCCCTGCTGAATCAGGCCTTCTGCCTTGTTAACGCACATGGCCGTGGCAAGGGGAAGGCGGTCTTGGGCATTTGCCGGTGATGACTGCATCAGCACCCATCCCGAAATGACTGCCGGCATTAGAAGAATAAAAAAGGTTAATGTGCTATTAATGCAGCCTTGTATTGTTCCTTTAAAGCATGCATACCCCATTTGCAGTGATGTAGGTTTTAATGTGTTATTATGCATTATTCCCTCCCATGCTTTTGAATCTCTTAATTATCTCTCCAACTCAAATCGTATCATGGTCTCCACCATGGTGTTCACCGGAACGCCTTCAACTGTTCCCGGCTTGAACTTCCATTTTAAGACACAGTTGATAACACTTTTCTCAAAGACGTGTTCAGGCCTGGCCTCCACGACCCTGGGCCGTTCCACCTGCCCCTGATTATTCACCAGAAAACGCACCTTGACCCATCCCTCTATGCCCCCGCGCATGGCCCGCATGGGATATATGGGCGGAATATTGGCAATGGGTGTGAGAGGACTGTCCAGCTCTCCCATCTCATAGAGGCCCTTGAGGGTGGGGCCGTCCAGGCTGAAGGTTTCCATGGGCGGCATGATCAGGCCACCCGGAGCGGCAGGCAGTCTGGGATTCAGTTCAAAGGGGAGACGGGGCTTCAGACGTATGGGTTTCTGCCGGACGAGCTTTGTGAGGGCGGTCTTCATCTCCTTTGGTTTTTCCCTGGGCTTGGGTTTTTGCGGCTCTTTTTTCCTGGGCGGGGTTTCCTGATGTTTTATCCGGATCACCTGTATGGTTTTCAGATCCTCAAGATCCGTCTGGTCCTTGGGCACCCGCTCTATCAAACCCGGCATCAACCCGAACAGAGTGATGTTCAAAAGGGTTGACAGGGTAATGGCAAGACACCACCCGACACAGATACGACAACATCTGCCCCTGCCGGTCTGGTACACAGGGGCCAGTGCAGCAGCGCCTGTCATGGTGGTTGTAAGATTGTATTCCACTTTCATTTCATAGCTCCCCTCATTCTCCCTTGGGCAGGCTTGCGGCCAGAGAGACATTTTCTGCACCCGCCATCTTGCAGTTATCCATGACATTGATGACAAGGCCGGTGAAGCTCTCCTTGTCCGCCACGATCACCACGGATGCCTCGGGATTTTCTGCCAGAGCGCGCTCCACATTGGCCCGAACGGCCCTGACATCAATCTCCCTCTTGTCCATGTGAATGGTGCTGTCCCTTGTGATGCCGATGAGGATGGTGGTGCCGGTCTTGCTGACGGCGGTGCTTGCCCCAGGCCGGGAGATATCCACACCGGTTTCTTTGACAAAACTGGTGGTTACCAGGAAAAAAATCAGCAAAATGAACACCATATCGATGAGCGGGGCAATGTTGAGTTCCAGGTTGTTCTTCTTGCCGCGCCTTGCGGCTGATATATTAAGCATCGTTATGTATGTTGGCCCTTGGCATTAAAAACGCCATGCCTCCAGGCACTTCTCCTTTTAATAAAGTATTCTTGTCAAAATTTCCGATCCCGGCTCAGTGGATTTTTGTTGCACCTCCCGTGGCAGTTATAAAAAACGTCTCAGGTACATGGCGGTTCCGGCTATGCGCTGCTTGAGATTCCCGGCCCGTCTGGTTAAGAAACCGCTCATGTACAGACCGGGAATGGATACTAAAAGCCCGGTCTGGGTGGTGATCAGGGCAACGGAAATACCGCCGGCCATGGCCCTGGCATTGCCCGTGCCGTAGATGGTGATCACGTCAAATGTGGCCATCATGCCCACAACAGTGCCAAGCAGGCCCAAAAGGGGTGCCACACCGGAGAGCACGCCGATCAGGGCCAGATACCGGTCCATGGAGGCGATGAGGCGAATCACGGTTTCGTCCAAAATGTATCCGTCAAACTCGCGGTTGCCCGTGCGTTTGCTCAAAAATTCCCGGACCAGCAAAGAGTTCACGCCCTGGTATTTCTTGTGGGGCATCCGGTTCTCTTTGACCAACGTGCCGGCCTCTTGTCTGGGGATGTTCCGGATGAAAAGTTTTCGCATGACATATACCCGGTTGATGATGAGCATCCACATGATAAAAGAGACCCCCAGGATGGGAATCATCACCCCACCCCCCGATCGGATATAGCTCTCCATGTGAAACCAAAATTCCTTCATGGGTTACTCCCTGCAGGTGTTTCTGGATTTAAACACCATATTTACAAAAGAGACGGCTTTCTCTTCTATTTTCCCAATTTCCGTCTCCACCCGACGACTTAAAAGGGTGTGACAAAGCATGATGGGAATGGCCACGGAAAGCCCCAGCATGGTGGTGACCAGGGCCTCGGAAATGCCGCCGGACATCATCCTGGGATCGCCGGTGCCGTAAAAGGTGATCACATGAAATGTATTGATCATGCCGGTGACGGTTCCCAGAAGCCCGAGAAGGGGGGCGATGGCCGCCAGCATGCCCAGGGTGGACAGAAACCGCTCTATGCGGGGAATCTCACCCAGGATGGCCTCCTGTAGCGCATTCTCCATATCAACCCGTTCCCGATCCCGGAACTCCAGGGCGGTTAAGAGCACCTTGGGAATCAATTTTTTTCGTTTGGATATAAGAAGGCTGCGGCACTCCTCCCACTTGTTTTTATTGATCAGAGATTCGAGCCTGGCCATAAAGACGTCGGCGTTCATCCGTTTTGTCAGAAGGAACAGAATTCTCTCCAGCAGGATCAAAACCGCCACCCCCAGAATCCCCACAATAGGCCACACAATGGGGCCGCCCTTGGGAATCTGCTCCCACAGACTCAGCTGATGGGTCATCTGCCTCAGGGCTCCTCCCTTGGAGATGTCCATGGGCACCTCCTGGCTGTTTCCCTGGAGATAGGATTTAATCTTTTCACCCATGCCGGTGTGGGGCAGCCTGGACAGGGCAAAGAACCGACGGCTCTGATCCGAGTAAAGGAGAAAGCCAGTTTCGTTATCCAGGGTATAAATGCCGGTGAAATTGCCCAGGATGAGGAGGTCTGCCTCCCGTTCCCGGCCCTGGCGATCAACGATCATGCCCCGGGTGACCTTGACCTCCCCCGATGCCTGGATCTCCTTGAACAGGATATCCACCATCATACGGATGTCATCCATGGAGGGGAACTTCTCCTGATTGATCAAAGGTGAGAGAAACGTCATCCTGTCCGGTTCAAGGGCAGTCTGGAAACTCTGGAGTAGCATGGTTTCAAGATCTTTGGCATTGCTTCGTATGAACCCGGACAGCTCCCGGTTAACAGCCATGGTTTCGGACAGCTCCTCCCTGAGCGTGGTCTGTTCTTTCTGCATCTGCTCAATGGATGTGCCAAGCTCAACATTCTTTTTATCTATATTTTTATTTTCCCCTTTTAATTCCTCAATGGCCGCAACCAGACTGCTCCGGTCCTCCCTGATGCGTTTTTCCCTCTCACGGGCTTTTTTTGTGGCCTCTTGCAGCTCATGCGCTGCCTTTTCTCTGATCTCTTTTTTCTGCTGGGCAAGTTCCACATTCTCCTGTCTCATATCCCGGGCAAGGGCTGGGACGGATGTGCCGAAACCGATAAAAAACATGAGCAGGGCCATGAAGATGATCTTTTGATTAAATTTACGGCTGTATGACATTCAAGAATCTCCTACCTATAATAATCTTGGCCGGATCTCCGGCCGGTATTCCAATTGGCGGCGGGCTTGATCACAACACCGGCCACTCCGGGGAGGTATGACCAAGGGCTAATTGGCCAGTCTTCCCATGGGCAAAGAGAGGATCTCCACGGTACGCCTTTTTTTGCCCATCTCAACGGCGGCGTGAACGGGCTGGACATATGCATCTCCAAGGGGGTCCCACCTGTTGGCGGCCACGTTGAATCGGGCGGCTGACTGCCCATCCAGACTCAATGCGAACAGAGAAATCCTCCCCAGCCGGAAGATGTCCGCCAGTACCTCATTGCCGGCTATATCGATCTTGTCCTGGGAGACCTCAATGGTGTTGCCGTACTCCGCCTCCACAAAAAGGGCTTCCATGACTTTCCGGTACTTCTCGGCTATGGTGATCTCAAGGTCATCCATGACGGACCGAAGATTTTCAAGACGAACTGTCCTCTCCTCCCGCAAAAAGGGCGGGTCATTGGTCACCAGCGACTCAAGGCCTGCCTGGGTCTCCTTTAAAAAGGGAACCATCTCCTTTTGAATTCTCAGATTTGCCTGTTTTTGTTCCACAAGACTCTCCAGCAGCTCCTTATGGCCTGCCGCCTGCGTTGAAAGGCGCCCGTTTGTCTCCTTTAACATCTGATTTTCCTTTTTGAGCCCCTCATACTCGGCAATGA
>CAKZLA010000397.1 GCA_937124525.1 uncultured Desulfobacterium sp. | reverse complement strand
CTGATGTCCCCGAAAGCACACACTTGGCGATACCCATACATCATCTTCGATGATAGTAGAACCGGAGACATTAACATGCCCGGCAAGGATCACATTTTTCCCAATCTTTACGTTATGAGCAATTCTGCACAAGTTGTTAATCTTTGAATTGATTCCTATAACGGTATCGGACAACGAACCTTTGTCAATACAGCATCCAGCCCCAATCTCCACATTATCGTGAATAATTAGTCTTCCTAACTGGGGAAATTTTACAAGGTTATTGTTTTCATCGCGTTCATAGCCGAATCCATCAAAACCAAGAACCGCCCCGGGCTTAACCATCACATGATTGCCAATTGTCACCCCATCATGGACAATCACGTTCGAATGCAGTGTTGCATCATGACCAATTATACACTTGCCAATAACCACATTGGCCCCGGCATAAAAATTTTTGCCGATGTCAGCCAAGGGATGGATGATCGCGCTTTTGTGAATACCAGGCATTAATTTTTCCACAAAAAATTCATTGCCGACTTTCAGCAAGGCCATCTTTGGATTTCCAACGACAACTAAAGTTTTGTGCTGGCACGCCATGGATTCTGTATATTGAAGATCATCGTCAACTAAAATTACTTTTGCTTTGGATTTTTCAACAACGACTTGCTTGTTCAACTTCACTGGATTGACCCAGTCTAAGGTATCCTCATCAACTGCTTCACTGGGTTTTAAATGTCTGACGATGACGTTTTTCGCAACCCCAAGAATATCAATCACGTCATCGCCCAAAAACTCAACAATCTCTTGTAGTGTTATTTGTTTTTTCATTTATTATCCGTAAAAATTCAATATATTGGGAATTCATTCAAATCAAATAAGAGCTTTTTGGGTATTGGTTTATTACTCCTGTAATGTCCAATCATCGCCCTGTAATTTTCAACCAGTCGTCTGGCTGATGCGGTGTTATCAAATTCTCTTTCCACAAATGCTTTGGCTTCTTTTCGCAATTTATCTGCAAGCTCAGGAGTCTTGAACAGGGTAATCATATGCTCAGAAAGTTTTTTGATGTCACCGATATCTGCCAGCAAAACGGTTACCCCGTCTTTATTCAAATAAGGCGTTCCTGTGGTTTTATATGAAATGACAGGGATTTCCAGCAGCATGGCCTCAATAACAGTACTCGGGATAGCATCCAGCTTGACGGGCAATACAGCAGCGCCTGATTTTTTAATGTGTTGATGCATATCCGAATGTAGCGGGAAATAGCCATTGAAAGAAACATTTTCACTTAAACCCAGGCTTTCAATTTTAACCTTCAATTTGTTTTTATAATCTGCGGCACAAGTGCCTACAACATTCAAGCTAACATCGAATTTATGTTCTTTAATCAAAGCAAGGGCGTCAATCGCATCTTCTATCCCCTTTTTAGGCACATTTATTCATGGTCATTTTTCCTGCTTTTTCAAAAAGATCAGGCTCAGTATCGTTAATACCGGAATAAAAGCAACAAGGGCAAGGTAGTATTGGGAAAGTTCCCTGAAACCCAGGGATTTGGTGAAGACACCGCGGCTGATAATCAAAAAATACGTGGTTGGAAAAAACTTCCCGATTACCGCTCCAGCGCCTTGCATTGAGGAAACCGGATGGGTCATTCCTGAAAAATTAACCCCGGCCAGCAGGGTTAAAATAGCAGTGACGGCAAGGGCAGCAATCTGAGTATTGGTAAAGGCTGACATCAGCAGGCCCAGGCCGGTGGTGGCTGTCACATAAAAAATTGCACCCAGCGTCAATGCCATGAAGCTGCCTTTAAGGGGCACCCCGAACACAAAAACTGCAAGGATCACCAGCCCGAAAAAACTGATCATACTGACACCAATATAGGGCAGTTGTTTACCGATGAGAAATTCCAACCGGGTTACCGGCGTCGCATAGAGGTTCGTTATGGAGCCCAGTTCCTTTTCCCTTACCACGCCAAGGGCCATGAGAATCGCCGGGATGAAAAGCAACAACAGCGGGATGACTGCGGGCACCATGGCGTAAATACTCTTGAAATCCTGGTTATAGCGGTAGCGCACTTCAATATCGGCCATGGAAGTCCGGGACACCCTGCCGAAATTGCGCATGGCAAGTTCAGATAGATATGCGTAATGCATGCCTTGTAGATAACCAGCAATGGTCTCTGCCCGGAAGGGCATTGCACCGTCAATCCATGCCCCCACTTCCGTAATGCGACCGCGCCTCAGCTCTTTGCCGAAACCTGCCGGAATCTCCAGGGCCAGACTTAGTTCACTGCTGCGCATGCGCTGTTCAAGTTCTGCCTGGCCAGTAATGGGTGCCCGCGCGATAAAATACCGGGAACCGGAAATATTATGTATATAATCAATACTCTCTGGTGTCTGGTCAAAGTCCAGCACAGCAAAGGAGATATTTTCCACATCCAGGGTGATGCCATACCCCATGATAAACATCAAAATAACCGTTCCCAGGAGGGCAAAGGTGAGGCGGATGGGGTCACGCCTTATTTCCAGAATTTCACGATGGGCGTAGCCGAACAGGCGCAATGGGCTGAAGGCTTTACCGGTATTGTGTCTGGAAGGGATTCTGGAATTATCCACCGGCTTAGTATGTAGCGTTACCGTACCGGCCTTTTTGCCTGCCGCCTCCAGGTAATCAATAAAGGCATCTTGCAGGGTGTCTTTTGCACGTGCCCTGATCAAAGCTTCCGGCGTGTCCGAGGCAAGCACTTTTCCTGCATGCATAAGCGAAATGCGGTCACAGCGTTCAGCCTCATTCATGAAATGGGTGGAGACAAAGATGGTGACATTATCCCTGCGGGAAAGTTCAATCAATAGTTCCCAGAACTGATCCCGGGCCACGGGATCCACCCCGGAAGTGGGTTCATCCAGAATCAACATTTCCGGGCCATGAATCACCGCCACAGCCAGGGACAGACGCTGGCGGATGCCCAAGGGCAGGCTGCTGGATAATGCGTATTTATACTCAGCAAGGTTAAAGCGCTGAATCATTTCTTCGATCCGTGCTGGAATCATTTCTTTCGGCAGGTGAAACAACCGGGCATGGAGTTCCAGGTTCTGGTAAACTGTAAGTTCCGTGTAGAGCGAGAATCCCTGGGACATGAAGCCCACCCGTTTACGAATTGCAGGGTCATTGGCATCCACCATGCGATTAAACAGCATGGCCTTGCCTTGTGAGGCGGGCAACAGACCGGTAAGCATCTTCATGGTCGTTGTCTTACCACAGCCGTTGGAGCCCAGAAATCCAAAAATTTCCCCACGCATTATCTCGAAATTCACATGATCCACGGCTACAAAATCACCAAAGGCCCGGGTCAGCCCCTCGGCCTTGATGGCCAGCGGGCCATCAACAAAAGAGGTGCGGGGTGGAACCACCAGCTGTTTATGGTCTTTGCGTTTTTCTTCAGGGAGCAGGCGAATGAATGCCGAGTCCAGGTCACTGGTGCCGGTTTGCTCCAATAGTTGGCCGGGACTGCCAGTGGCAAGCACTTTACCCCCGTTCATGGCCGCCAGCCAGTCAAACCCTTCGGCCTCTTCCATATAGGCGGTGGACACAATAACCCCCATGCCTTTGCGGCGGGAACGGATCGTATCTATCAGCTGCCAGAACTGTCGGCGGGATAAGGGATCAACACCCGTGGTAGGTTCATCCAGGATCAACAGGTCAGGATCATGGATAAGTGCACAGCACAGGCCTAATTTTTGTTTCATCCCCCCGGAGAGCTTGCCCGCAGGACGATCCCTGAAGGGCAGCAAACCAGTGGCGGAAAGCAATTCATCCGTGCGTATCTTTCGTTCTGTGCGATTCTGGCCGAACAAACGGCCAAAAAATTCCATATTCTCAATGACCGACAAAGTCATGTACAGATTGCGTCCAAGGCCCTGGGGCATGTAGGCAATACGTGGGCACACCCGGGCACGGTGATGTCTGTCACCCATATCACCACCCAGCACCGCCACCCTGCCCTGCTGGATTTTTCGTACCCCAGAGATTAAAGCCAAGATGCTGGATTTTCCCACCCCGTCGGGGCCGATCAATCCTGCCATGCAACTTGCAGGAATCTGCAGGTCAACGGCATCCAGGGCCATTTTTTTTCCATAGCAATGGCTGACATCTGCAACCGCTGCAACCCATGCAATGCCCTCTGCCATTTTTTTCATGGTAATGACCTGCGCTGAACATCCTCGGGCCATTGGGCCTGGGGATCAAGACGTACATAGGCCACACCCGGTACCCCCGTTTTTACCTTTTCCAAATGACCCATCAGTAATTCAGGGGCAATTTTAACTTTAATGCGGAACATGAGCTTTTCCCGCTCCGTTCTGGTTTCAACTGCCTTGGGGGTGAACTGGGCGTTGGGGGCAACAAACGAGACCCTGGCCGGCACCGCGATATCCGGCAAGGCATCAAACACAAGCCGGGCCTCTGCCCCGATGGCCACCCTGCCGGCCTGGGCTGTCGGTAAAAAGATTGACATATACACATCGGTCAGATCGAGCACAGTCAGAACCTTTCCGCCGACCCCCAGGATTTCTCCTGGCTCAGCCAGTCGATAGAGGACCCTTCCCCGGATGGGGGTTTTGAGAATACTATCTGTGAGGTTTGTCTCGATCTCTTCGGTTTTTGCAAGGGAAATATTGATCACGGCCTCGGACTCAAGCACCTGAGCCCGGGCTTCAGCAAGGAGGGCTGCTGCCGTTTGCATTGTTGCACGGTCGTGGTCAAGCTGCCTGGCTGAAATGGCATATTTATTTGATTTATAGGTTGCCTGTGACCGTTGATAGTCTTTTTTTGCGACAATCAGTTCACTCTTTCGTTGCTGGACAAGGGCCCTGGCAAAACTTTTTGCATGACGCACCTGTTCAACGGAAGCCTTTGCCTGCCTGAGCTGGGCCTCCAATGATTTTGTATCCATTCGGACCAAAATCTGGTCCGCCTCAACAAAATCGCCTTCACGGCAAAAAATTTCGGCAATACGGCCCTGGTATTTTGTTGCGATGTCAACCTCGGTTGCTTCAATGCGACCGTTTCCCGAGGCAATACTATCCGGTTTTTTCTCCCCCCTGTTCCAAGACCAAAACAGGACCGCAGCCCCGGCAATTGTGATCAAGGCAATGGCGATAATCAAGCCTTTCTTGAATTTTTGTTTATTCTCTGCCATGGCATGTTCCCCCAGGTTAAGTCTTTGCTCATGGAACCTACCTGGTAGTTACAAGCAAAAAATATACCATCTGCCATGGCAAGGGAAAACCGCTTCCACCGGGGTGGCTGCCGGAGTAAAAAACATCTGGATCGTGTCAGGAAAATTGCCAAAGTGTAAAATGGGCATCCTTCTTTTTTACTTTACACTTACTGGAGGACGATGCAATAAATGGGGGATAATTTGACAAAAAGGACATTATGTGTGAAACGATAAAAGCCAAGAAATGTCAATCATATCAAGAATTAATTGCGTTTTTTAGTAAATTCTCAATAAGTCTGGGTATTCAGAATAATCTTTTTGAATCCATCCGGTGTTTAAAGGCTTAACCAGATTTTATCTCCCCGTATTATTGAGAACTTACGTTTTTTACCTTTCATTCGAAGGTAGGTTTTGTCAGCTCACTCCCCAAATTATTGACAATAAATGTTGAAAAACGAGAATTCCGGGGACACCATATCACTCTCCATGCAAGCATGAAAAATTAAGCATGGTGTCTCCAGATTTCCTTTATCTGCCCATATTTATCAGATTTCCAGATTTTCAGGCTGGAACAAAACCGTGGTCTGTCCCCATTTTTCTATTTTTTAATCAATTTTCTCAAAACATAGGGTAAAATACCACCATTTTCAAAGTATCTCACGTCAATGTCTGTGTTTAACCGTGCCAGCACCTCAAAGGAGATCTTTTCTTCACCCTTCATTGCTGTCACTGTGAGCATTTTTTGGGGGGCAACATCTGAAATACCCGGGATGAAAAAAGTTTCTGATCCGTCCAGCCCAAGGGTTTCCCAGGACTCTCCCTCCTTAAATTGCAGGGGAAGCACCCCCATCCCCACAAGATTACTTCTATGTATTCTTTCATAAGAACGTGCAATGACTGCCTTAACACCTAAAAGATTGCTGCCCTTGGCGGCCCAGTCCCTGGATGACCCCGTGCCATACTCTTTGCCGCCCAGCACCACCAGCGGCGTTTTTTCCTTTTCATACCGCGAAGCTGCATCAAAAACGAACATCTTCTCATTTTCGGGGAATTTGCGGGTAAAGCTGCCCTCTTCCGGTGTCACCAGATTATTTTTAATGCGGATATTGCCAAAGGTTCCCCGCATCATCACCTCATGATTACCCCGACGGGACCCATAGGAGTTAAAATCTTCCTTGGCAACATTTCGTTCAATGAGATATTTACCAGCGGGATATTTTTCCGGAATGGCACCGGCCGGAGAAATATGATCCGTGGTAACAGAATCTCCCATGACAAGCAACGCCCTTGCACCATCAATGTCCTCTGATTGAGAAAGATCCGGAGAAAAATTTTCAAAATAAGGGGGGTTTTTAATATAAGTGGAGTCCGGTTTCCAATCAAAGGTGAGGGAATCAGCAATTTTAAGATCCTGCCAAAACGTATCCCCTTCAAAGATAGTGGCATACCGGGCCGCAAACTGCTCTGATTTCACATGCTTTTGCACAAGGGCATCAATTTCTTCCTGTTTTGGCCAGATGTCTTCAAGATAAACCGGATCACCATTGGGATCCATGGCAATGGGACGGTTCACCAGATTGACATCAATGCGGCCAGCCATGGCAAAAGCCACCACCAGCATGGGCGATGCCAGAAAATTTCCCTTGATACTCTGGTGAATTCTTGCCTCAAAATTGCGGTTACCGGACAGGACAGAGGCCACAGTAAGATCATTATCTTGTATGGCATGCTCAATGGCAGGGGCCAGGGGGCCACTGTTACCGATGCAGGTGGTGCAACCAAACCCTGCCACATGAAATCCCAATGCCTCAAAATAGGGCATCAAGCCAGCAGATTCAAGATAATCCAGCACCACTTTTGATCCCGGTGCCAGAGAGGTTTTTACATGGGCCGGGGTGGTCAACCCCATTTTCACAGCATTTCGGGCCAGAAGTCCTGCACCGATCAGACCAGAGGGATTGGAAGTATTGGTGCAGGAGGTAATGGCGGCGATGACGATGCTGCCATCACCGAGCTTTACATCTCTACCATTCATATTCACGTTAACCAGGCGCTTTCCCGTGGGCTCACAGCTGGTTTCCCGGCTGGCAACGCAACCGGACTCATCCAGAAATTGGGAAATATGATCCATGTGGGTGTCCCGCTCATGGTTGCAGCTTAACAGGGCGTTAAAGGCATCCTCTATCTCATCAAGGACAATGCGATCCTGGGGACGGGCCGGACCGGCCAGACAGGGTACCACCGTTGCCAGATCCACCTCCAGCACATCGGAATACTCAATTTTTTCATTGCCGGTGTAAAACAACCCATTAGCCCGGGCGCAGGCTTCGGTGATGTCGGCCTGCTCTTCCCGGTTGGTCATCTTTAAATATTCAATGGTTTTTTCATCCACCGGAAAAAAGCCCATGGTGGCCCCATATTCAGGTCCCATATTGGCAATGGTGGCACGATCCGTGGCACCCAATGCCTTCATACCTGGTCCAAAAAACTCCACAAATTTTTCCACCACATTAAGTTCCCGGAGCTTCTGTGTGATGGTGAGA
Source organism: uncultured Desulfobacterium sp. (assembly GCA_937124525.1). Next base: position 2,544 of record CAKZLA010000397.1, on the reverse strand, counting down.
ACCAAATCTGTGGCAGTGACACCAGGTTTCAGGGCGTTTACAAGCTTCACTCCGATCACCTCGGGAATGGACATAACATAGGGCTGTCCCAGCATCACAGCTTCAGCCTCAATGCCCCCCACACCCCACCCCATGACACCAATACCGTTGATCATGGTGGTGTGAGAATCAGTACCCACAAGGGAATCCGGATATAGAAGGGTTCCATCCTTTTCTTCAGCCTGAACCATCACCCGGGCAAGGTATTCCAGGTTCACCTGGTGACAGATACCGGAGTTGGGCGGCACAACCTTAAAATTATCAAAGCTCTTCTGTGCCCATTTCAACAATTCATATCTCTCAATATTTCGTTCGTATTCTTTGGCAACATTCTTGGTTAATGCACCCTGGGTGCCGTGATAATCCAGCTGTACCGAATGGTCAACAATCAGCTCCACAGGAATCAGGGGATTGATGGCCGACGGATCACCCCCGGCGATTTTCACCGCATCGCGCATGGCGGCAAGATCCACCACCGCAGGAACACCTGTGAAATCCTGCATCAATACCCGGGCCGGATGGTGGGGAATTTCCACAGGCGCTTCATAGGTGAGTTGCCAGTTGCAGATATTTAAAAGATCTGACTCTTTCACCACATCGTCATCCATCTTACGCAATAAATTTTCAACAAGGACCCGAATGGAAAAAGGAAGCCTGGAAATGTTGGCAACTCCCTGTGATTCAAGTTGGGTTATATCGTAATATTGAAACGTTTTCCCCTGGATCTCAATTGTTTTTAAAAATTCTGATCGTTTCATTTCACACCTTTCAATGGACAAGGCCGTCACGTTTAACGTAAACGCCCCCCGAGTAGCCGGGTGATTTTTAAATTAAAAAAGTTAACATATATATACTTCACTGATCAGGAACAATCAATGGGTTGGAGGCTTTTCTTCAGAAATATCAAAAATACATATTAATATATCATTACGCCTTGTTTTTTTTCCTGGAATGATGTTAAAAATTACGAAGTTTTATCCATTAACTTTTAAGAAGCAAGCCCGTCACCGGTATCTTCACATTTCGGGTTTACGGGAATATAATTTTAGCCCATAATACAAAATGCCATCCATTAAAATTATATTTCTTCACCAAGTATACGGCTCTTGACCTTAAAAAGGAGAAAAAATGAAAGTCCATCCCGCAGTAAAAGATTTAAAAAATGATCTTGACAAAGGAAAAATGACCCGACGTGAGTTCATTCGGTTCACCACCCTTCTGGGTCTGTCCGCAACTGCAGCAGGACAGATGGCAGGTCTTGCATTTCCGGGAAAAGCATCAGCAAGTGCCATTAAACGAGGCGGTTCACTTCGTGTGGCAGCTCCGGTTCACAAGGTGACCCATCCGGCACAATTTTCATGGATATCCCCCACTAATCAGCTACGCCAGGTGGCAGAATACCTCACCTTCACCGATGGTAACAACGTAACTCACCCTTACCTTCTTGAAAACTGGGAAGCCAGTGCTGATCTGAAAACCTGGACCATGAACCTGAGAAAGGGCATTAAATTCAACAATGGGGATGACTTCACCGCTGATGATGTGGTCTTTACCATGAATCAGTGGCTGAACAAAGATGTGGGATCTTCCATGATGGGTATGATCGGCCCCTATCTGGACAACACCGGCGTTGAAAAAACCTCCGATCACCAGGTAGTCCTTCACCTGAAAACCGCAGAAATTGCCGTTCCGGAACATCTCTTCCACTACCCGGCCATGGTCCTTAACAGCCGAACCTTTGAGGGGGATTTCATAAAGGCCCCCCATGGCACTGGTCCCTATGTCATTGACAAGTACATTGAAGGGGAACGCTGCCTACTGAAACGTCGAAATGATTATTGGAAGAAAGCCGATGATGGCGAACTTCTTCCCTATCTGGATCAAATTGAGTTTGTGGACATGGGCACAGAGATGGCCCCCATGATCGCCGCCATCCAGTCCGGTGACATCGACATGATTGACTTTAGTGATCTCAGTGGCCCGGAAGCCTACCAGGCACTGAAAAATGATGACAGGGTCAATATTTTCCCCTCCACCACCAACCAGACCCGGGTCATGCGCATGCGGGTGGACATGAAACCATGGTCCGACAACCGGGTTCGCCAGGCCCTGAAGTTGTGCCAGAACCGTGAAAAAATACTCGCCCTTGCCTACTTTGGTCAAGGAATGTTGGGCCAAGACATGCATGTCAGCCCCAAACATCCCGAATACTGTCCCATTGACACCCCCAAATATGATCCGGTCAAGGCAAAACAACTTCTGGCGGAAGCGGGTTATCCCAACGGCCTGGAAGTGAACCTTGCCGTGGGCAGCGGCTGGAAAGAGATTGTGCGGTACGCTGAAATTGTTAAACAGGATGCATTGCCCGCCGGTTTCCGCATCAATATTCAGGTCATGCCCAACAGTCAGTACTGGGAGAAATGGACGGAGGTGGATCTTGGTATCACCACCTGGGCCCATCGCCCTGTGGGTACCATGGTGCTCAACCTTGGATATGTGGCAGAC
>CAKZLA010000396.1 GCA_937124525.1 uncultured Desulfobacterium sp. | reverse complement strand
GGGTGCCAGGATCCCGGGCCGCCGCCAGAGCAATGCCTGCGGCGCAGGCAGCGCCACCTGCCTCGGTCCCCGAAGAGGGCAGACACGTGGGACCCTGGAAAACGCAGGAGACAAACACCCCGGGCCGGGTGGTCTCAAGGGGGTGAAATGTGGATGTTTTTGCAAACCCGTATGCATCGGTTTCAACACCAATACGAGCGGCAAGGTCCCGGTTTTCCCGGGGGATTTCAAGACCCACGGAGAGGATAACCATGTCAAACTCCTCCCGCTGCATGGTTCCTTCATCATCCACGTAATTTAGAATAAGATTTCGCGTTTTCCGGTCCTCATCCACACTGTGTATCCGGGATTTCACAAACCGGACATTTTCCTCATCCTTGGCCCTGAGATAATATTTTTCATAATCTTTACCAAAGGTGCGCATGTCCATATTAAAAATGGCGCAATCCAAGGGCTTTTCCGAATGCTCCTTGGCAATCATGGCATCTTTGATGGCATACATGCAGCACACCGAAGAGCAATAACCATTGCCACAGCGATTGGTATCCCTGGAACCAATGCATTGGAGCCAGGCGATTTTTTCCGGTTCCTTTTCATCCGACGGACGTACCAGGTGCCCCATGGTGGGACCGCCAGCACTTAAAATCCGCTCAAATTCCAGGCTGGTCATAACATTGGCCGAGCGCTTATACATATAGATATCGTCCAGACCCGAAGGATCAAAGGGCTTACTGCCCGACGTCATGATCACGGACCCCACATCAAGTTCCCGGAACTGCACCTGCTGGCAATGGTCAATGGCCCCTGCCAGACAGGCATCCACGCATTGATAACATTCCGAACAGATACCACAGGAAAGACATCGGGTGACCTCCTGGAGTACATCTGCTTCTGGAAGTCCCATGGCAACCTCTTTAAAATTTCCCTCACGCTGTTCAACGGAAAGTTTTGAGGCATGGACCCGGGCCATTTTCGGCTCATTGGCCACATCGGGTTTTTCAAATTCAAAAATCTGTTCCCTGTCAAGGGCCAGATCTTCTCCCTGGAGATAGCGATGGATATTGATGGCCGCCTCCTTACCACAGGCCACGGCATCCACCACGGATTTGGGACGATAGAACACATCGCCCCCGGCAAACACCCAGGGAATGGGAGTTTGAAGGGTGACAGGATCGGCGGCTATTCCACCTGGCGGGGTGAGTGCAATGGATTCCTTTTCAGCAAAGGGCAATTGGGCCATCTGACCAATGGCAATGATCACATGATCGGCATCCAGGGTAATGAGATCCGTGGCATCATACTGGGGATTAAAGCGACGGTTTTCATCAAATACAGTGGTGCAGAGTTTAAACTCTGCACCGGACACCCGGCCACCTTGTTCAAGAAACCGCACCGGTCCCCGGCTGTTGACGATGTCAACTTTTTCTTCCAGAGCCTCTTCCACTTCATAATCCCAGGCAGGCATCTCATCCCGGGCCTCCAGACACACCATGGTGACATCCTGGGACCCCAGACGTCGGGCAGTTAACGCCACATCCACGGCCACATTGCCGCCACCGATGACCACCACCTTGCCTGCCAGTTTCGGGGCGGTTTTAAGGGCGGACTGCTGCAAAAATGTAACCCCCTTTTGCACCCCATTAAGTGATTCTCCATCAATGCCAAGGCCCCGGCTGCCATGGAGACCGGTACCCAGAAAAAGGGCCTGATATCCGTCGGCCTTAAGGCTTTCAAGTGTGATATCCTCTCCAAATGACACCCCGGTTTTGATCTCCACACCCATTTTCTCAATGACATCAATTTCCCGATTTAATTCGTCATTGGGCAACCTGTACTCTGGAATACCCACAGCCATCATACCGCCCTTCACCGGCAATTTTTCAAACACCGTGACCCCATATCCTTGTTTTGCCAGATAATAGGCGGTGGTCAACCCCGCAGGGCCTGACCCCACCACGGCAATTTTTTCGTCTCTTTTTTCTCCTATCTCCGGGATATAAGGATCATCCGATGCAAAATCTTCATCGGCAAGGAAACGATGCAAATATTGGATGGCCACCGGAGATTCCACATCTCCCCTTGTACATTCCGATTCACAGGGATGATGACACACCCGGCCACAGGAGCCGGGAAAGGGGTGTTCATCTTTAAATAACTTCAAGGCTTCCCGGTATTTTCCCTCATTGATCAATGCCACAAACCCCTGGATGCTCACATGGGCGGGACAGGTGGCCTTGCAAGGGGCCGTGGATCGTTTGGAAATGCCATAGGCCCCGGGGATAGCTTGCTCATACTGTTTAAAGATCGCCTTGCGTGTGGCAAGGCCCTGGTTATGCTCACTGGGAAAATCCACAGGGCATACCTTGGCACACTCGCCACAGCTGGTGCATTTTGAAATATCAATATATCTTGGGTTTTCTTTAATATGGGCCGTAAAATTGCCCTGCTCACCTTGAAGTTCAATGAGCTCTGTGTTGGTTAACAACTCTATATTCAGATGCCGGCCGACCTCGACCAGTTTAGGGGAAATTACTCACATGGTACAGTCATTGGTGGGAAATGTCTTGTCCAGCTGGGCCATCATACCGCCAATTGCCCAGGTTTTTTCCAAAAGGTAAACATAATAACCGGAATTTGCCAGATCAATGGCAGACTGCATGCCAGCGATACCGCCCCCCACAACCATGACTGATCCTGCAGGACTCCTTTTTCCATTTGCCTTATCCAACATGTGATCTCCTCCTAAGGAATGGGAATTTAATAACACCAGAAACTTTGATGGAGCCCTCAAGTATCGAGGGCTATCATCCATTCTTTATTACCGTAGTTAATGAATCCTCGTTCCTAACCATTCAAACCGTCCATGACACCCAGCACCTCGGGTAGCTTATGCTCCCATCCCAATGTGGAGACATTTACTCCACCAAAGCCTTCTTTTTTAACGGCTTCAATGGTTTCCCGGGCCATGCGGGTGCACTCTCTTACCTTATCCGATGCCTTTAACACACGGTCCACAATGGCATCCGGCATATTCACATAATTTACATTTCTGGCCATATAGCGGGCCATACCAAGAGATTTTAACAGGAGCACCGTGGGGATTATTTTCGCACCATATTTATCAGCGGTCTTGAAAAAGGGCTGGGTCATGGTAAATTCAAACAAGGGCTGGGTGATGAAAAAACGAACACCTGCGTCCATCATTTTTTTCATCCGCTCCAGTTCTGCTTCTCTTTCTGCACCCCGAAGGCAGGTATTCAGGGTGGCCCCCTTTAAAAAATCAGGTGAACCGCTGAGTTCTACACCTGCCATGTCATGTCCGTTTTCAAGGGATGCCATTCCCTTGAGAAGGGTTTCAAGGTCCACATCATATACGGCTTTTGCCGTGTGATGATCTCCAAAGCTTGGATCTTCGCCGGTGACCACCATCATGGCATTGATGCCACAGGATGCTGCTGCAAGAAGATCCCCCTGGAGGGCCAGCCGATTTCGATCCCGACAACTGACCTGCATCACCGTATCAAAGCCCTTGTTCTTTAACACAACAGAAGCGCCAAGGGAGCTCATACGCATCACCGCATTGCCCATTTCCGGAATAATAAATGCATCGGCGATTCCTTTCACCCCCATGGCGCCATCAACCATTGTTGAAACATCTGTTCCCTTGGGAGGCTCAATCTGAACCAAACAGGCGAATTCACCCGCTTCAAACCTTCTTCTAAACTGCATACACACCTCCGAAAAAGTGGACCGATTAAAAAAAACAAAGTCAATTTGTAAGTTTTTGCGAAATAACGATCATGGCAAATGCGATTGCCATGATGAGAACATGAAATCCTGGACATAGCTTTTGGTGTTGCTATTGGGGGAAATGGGAATATCAACGCGGCAAATACAGTGCATAATGGGAAACAAAACCGTTGAAATCAAGGCAGGAGATTCAGGAATCACCCATTTCCTAAGAGTCAGTACAATGATAATTAATTACTCATATTGATATTTTTATGCCTATTTATTAGTTGAATATAGAGGTATTTGTCAAGAGTTATTTAATGAATGAATGAAATTTCGCTAATTATACGTCAAAATTATCGTCAATCAAAAGGTCTGTAAAACCATATGAGCATCAGTGCGCCATGGCGCTTTCAGGGCTTGGTCACAACAGGGGCCACTCTGGGGAGGGAGAATATGGGGTTAGCAGCCTTTTAAAGTTATAAGGCGTTGATAAATTTCCTTGCGGGGGCAATTTAACTTTCGCGATAATTGTTTGGCAATACGAGAGGGTGGCTCATCGCTGCTTGCAAGGGCAGCTAAAAGAATGCGATCCATTTCATCGGCAACGGGTGCTGCCACAGGTGTCGGTTCTTCCCAGGCCACAAAAATAACACATTCTCCCTTAACCGAAGGACGGGCCTGGAGAATTTCAAGTATCTGGGACAATGTTCCCCGGAGAAACTCCTCGTGAATTTTGGTGATTTCCCTTGCCACCATGGCCGGTCGATCCCCCAGTATTGATATCAATTCCTCCAGAAGAACAATAATTCGCCGGGGGGACTCGTAGAAAATAAGCGTGGCCACCTCGTCCTTTACCCCTTGAAGAGCGCTTTGACGTCGCCCTTTTTTTCTGTGGAGGAATCCCATGAACAAAAACGAATCTGTGGGAAGACCAGACACACTTAAACCGGCTATGGCAGCAGATGGACCGGGTATGGGAACCACCCGGATGCCCTCCTGGGCCACTTTTTTCACCAATTGATACCCAGGATCCGAGATGGTGGGGGTGCCGGCATCGGAGACCAAGGCAATGTTTTTCCCTTGGGAAAGCTTATCCAAAAGCAGGTCCAGGCGTTGGAGTTCATTGTGCTCATGGCATGATATCACACTGTTTTTAATATTGTAGTGGGAGAGCAGTCTGGCTGTGTGACGGGTATCTTCTGCGGCGATGAGATCCACCTCTTTTAATATCCGAACGGCCCGAAAGGTGATATCTTCAAGATTTCCAACGGGGGTGGCAACCACAAAAAGGGTGCCGTTTTGAAATGTTGCGTCTGGGTTCATCCATTTACCTGAAAGGCATTGGGGATAAGCTCAAAGGAAAACTGCCCATTTTCTTCAAGCATGGCCACTACATCAAATCGAATGCGGGTGTCATGGATGCCATGCTGTTTGAGATAGTGGGTGGCGGTGCCTATTATTTTTTGCTGTTTGGGTGCATTGACCGCCTCTTTGGGACCACCATGCCGAAGGCCCCGTCTGGCCTTTACTTCTATAAATACCAATGTGTCTTCATGGGATGCAACAATGTCAATTTCCCCATAACGGGTGGTATAATTCTGCTCCAGAATGGTATATCCCCTTGAACTAAGAAAGCCAGCAGCAGCAGCCTCAGCACGCTGTCCAAATATCTGTCTGCTATTGTTTACCATGGCTTACATGCCTCCGGGAAAAATTCCTTAACCCCTTTAAAGGTCTTTCTATGGACCGGACAAGGGCCAAAGTCCATGACAGCGGCTTTGTGCATGGCTGTGGGGTAGCCCTTATGGCGGTCAAACCCATATTGGGGATATTGATCATGAAGTGTTTTCATAATTCGATCCCGGGTCACCTTGGCAATGATGGATGCCGCTGCAATGGAAATACTTCTGGCATCGCCCTTGACCAGCGCCTGCTGGGGAACAGGAGAATCAATGGTGAATTTCCCGTCTATGAGAAGGAAATCCGGTTCAAGGGAAAGTGCATTGGCAGCCCTCACCATGGACAAAAGTGAGGCTTGCAAAATATTAATGGTGTCAATTTCTTCCACAGTGGCAATGCCTGTTGAAACCCCAAGGGCCTGTTCCATGATGATATCAAAAAATAAATCCCGTTTCCGGGGGGTTAATTTTTTGGAATCATTGATACCCGGAACGGCAAAGTCAAGGGGAAGAATCACCGCCGCAGAAACAACGGGGCCAGCAAGGGGTCCCCTGCCGGCCTCATCAATACCTGCCACAGACCGGTATCCGGCCTGTAGCGCCTGTTTTTCAAATGCCCACATGGCAGTCAAAATTAAACAATACGTCTTTCTTTAATTCTGGCAGCCTTACCCCGAAGATTTCTCAAGTAGTAAATCTTGGAACGTCGAACGCGACCATGGGTCACCACTTCAATTTTATCAATGGAAGGTGAATTCAGAGGAAAAATTCTCTCCACGCCAATTCCACCGGAAATTTTTCTCACAGTGAAACGGGCACCAGCCATTCCTTTGGTTTTTTTAATAACAACACCCTGGAATATCTGAATACGTTCTTTTTCACCCTCTTTTATTTTTGCATGAACCTTGATGGTATCTCCTGCTCTAAAATCAGGCATATCAAGACGCAGCTGCTCCATTTCCAACCGTTGTAATACATCCATTTTTAAACTATCCTCCAAACACAATTTTTGTATATGAAAATGCTGACCAACCATGAATTCATTTTCTGCCTTTGTTGTGGGCAAATCATGGTACAAAACCAGATCTGCCCGTGGCAGTTTTATATGAAAATGCTGGTAAACCAGACGTTCATTTTCTATCTTTGTTGTGGGCAAACCCAGGGAAAAAACCAAGTCTGTCCGTGGTAGTCATTCAGCCCTTATGAGCCGATACAATTTCTATTGTGGCAGATCCGGTCCAGAATAATGGACACCGCAGATCGCACTGAAAGGTGATTATAGCCATTCATCCCTTGAACAGGTTCCAGGACAAAATCACAATTCTCTATAAATTCCGATGACATTCCCCAGGCAGTACCAAAGGTAATGACATGGGAGGCATCATTTTCAAGCTGCTGGGCCAGTGTCCCGGTGGTCACGGCATGGTCATGGGAAACCGCGCTGGTGGCAATGGTTACCACCTTGGCCTGACGCTCATTTTCAATCTCTTTCACCGCATCTTCAAAGGTTGAAACCACCCGAATCAACTCCAGGGCCTGTTTCCGAAAGGGATTTAGAACGCCCCCCATGCCCTCGGTCCAGTGGGCAATAACTTCATGGGCCAGCACCTGCTGGTCCATCAGAGGGGTCACCACATAAAAGCCTCTTACCCCAAAGGTAATGGCGGCCCTTGCAATGTCATGCATATCAATGGTGGTCAGGGCCGATGCAATGGTATTTCCTTTTTTATTGGATACCGGATAATGGATCAGCGCCAGATAAAGATTATTCTTTGACAAGTGCTTCAAGCTCCCTGCACCACATTTTAAGGCACACCTTTTCTGCTGCGGACAATTTATCCTTGTGGAAAAGATCGGGCCTTTTTATAAATGTCCGCTTCAAAGAAGAGGACTGACGCCATTTTTCTATCTCTTTATGGTTGCCGGACAAGAGCACATCGGGCACTGTCATCCCTTTAAACTCAAAGGGACGGGTGTAATGGGCATGTTCCAGGCGATGGTTCTCAAAGGAATCCATTTCAGCCGAAGATTCCCCCCCCAGCACCCCGGGGAGCAACCGTGTCACCGCATCCACGATCACCATGGCTGCAAGTTCACCACCTGTCATCACATAATCCCCTATGGAAACCTCTTCATCCACCAGCCCGTGGTAAATACGCTCGTCTATACCCTCATACCTGCCACACACAAAAATAAGATTTTCACCGGTGGCGGCAAACTCCCGGGCACGATTTTGATCAAAAGGCTTTCCCTGGGGGGACATCAGAAGCACCCGGGCATCCCCGGTTTTACGTCTGGCTTCACCAATGGCCCGGGACAGGGGTTCCGGTGTCATGACCATACCGCATCCACCGCCATAGGGCCTGTCATCCACACTCTTGTGACGATCAGAGGTAAAATCCCGGATATTAATGGCATCCCCGGAAATCAATTTTTTTTCCATGGCCCGGCCAATGATACCGTGGCTGAAAAAAGAGGTAACCAACTCTGGAAACAGGGTCAATACGGTAAATCCCATGCCGTCAGTTGTTCCAGGCGATGTTCTGTCCTTCACATCTGTATTTTCCAGAACCATTTTCACAGGCCTTCGGGTAGATCAATGGTCATGGACTGTTTTTCAACATCAACCGAAAGCACCACATGGGCAAGGGAGGGGACCAGCACTTCTCGTTTCCCACCCGTTACCACAAACACATCATTGCTTCCCGTGGCCATGACATGTTCAATGGTTCCAAGAAGGCCCTGGTGAATATCAGTCACCGTCATACCAATGAGATCATTCCAATAATAGGTACCATCGTCCAAATTCGGCAAATCTGCCCTTGGGATGAAAATATCCATGCCCACAAGGGTTTGGGCAACATTGACATCCACATCCGCCAGCAAAACCCGCAGCCCCTTTTTATGGGAAGACGTTTTAACAATTGTGTACCATTTTCCCTGGTCCACGGAAGGGCCCACAAAAAGCCTGGCCCCATCATCAAATGTGTCGTTGGACCCTGCATGGGATTTTACCTTGATATATCCTTTTAAGCCATGAACACCGGTAACATGTCCCATGATCAGCAGATCCGCCGTCTCCATTACTTACTCCACAATCTCCAGCACGGTACGTTTTTTTAACTTTGCCGAGGCCGCACTTAATATTGTTCTCATGGCCCGGGCAGATCTGCCCTGTTTTCCAATCACTTTCCCCAAATCCTCTTTTGCCACCTTCAACTCCAGTACAGATGTTTTGGTCCCCTCTATCTCAGAAACTTCCACAGCCTCAGGATTATCAACCAGCGCCTTTGCAATGTATTCAATCAGATCCTTCATAAATCCATCTCCTTTATTGGGGTGTTGAGAATTTGGGCGATTCACACAACTTATCAGGCAGGATTGGAACCAAAGCCCTCTTTTTTCAACAGGCTTTTTACTGTGGTTGTGGGCTGTGCGCCTTCTCCCATCCAGTATTTAATTCTATCTTCTTTCAAAGTCACAACAGCAGGTTCCACCATGGGATCATAGGTTCCCAACATTTCAAGGAATCTACCGTCTCTAGGGAACTCTGAATCTGCTGCCACAATTCTGTAAAAAGGCTTCTTTTTTGCGCCGCGCCTTGCCAATCTAATCTTTACCGACATATCTTTCTTTTCTCCTTAAAACGGCAGCATGCCCTTTAATGATCGCATGCCGCCTTTATTAAACTTCTTCACCATTTTCATTGTCTGGGTATAACTTTTAAGAAGCTTGTTCACATCCTGTACCGTGACGCCGCTTCCCTTTGCAATTCGTTTCTTTCTGCTGCTTTTGATGATACCATGATTCTTTCGTTCACCCGGGGTCATGGAGTTGATAATTGCCTCAATTCTCACAAACTCCCGCTCGTCAATGTTCATATCCTTAAGCTGCTTATTGTTCACGCCCGGCAGCATTCCGATAAGATCCTTGATGGAGCCCATTTTTTTAACGGAAGCCATCTGATCCCGGAAATCTTCCAGGGTGAACTGATTCTTTCTCAATTTTTTTTCAAGGGCCTCAGCACCCTTGATATCCACCGCTTCCTGGGCTTTTTCAATGAAGGAGAGCGTATCTCCCATGCCCAGAATCCGTGAGGCCATTCGTTCTGGATGAAAGGGCTCCAGATCCGTTGATTTTTCACCCACACCGATGAACTTCAACGGTTTACCTGTAACCGCTTTAATGGAAAGTGCCGCACCACCCCTGGCATCCCCATCCATTTTGGTCAGAACAATACCATCCAGCCCCACTGTTTCATCAAAAGAACCAGCTATATTAACGGCATCCTGACCGGTCATGGCATCTGCCACCAGCAGGATTTCCGACGGGTGAACCCCTTTTTTTATTTCTCCAAGTTCCGCCATGAGTGCTTCATCCACATGGAGCCGACCGGCAGTATCCAGGATAAGCACATCATACCCCTTTTCCCTGCCCATGACAACTGCCTGCTCACAAATGGCAAGGGGCACCATGTCCGTGGTTGAAGGGAACACGGGAAGATCCAACTGTTTACCAATTTTTTTCAATTGATCTATGGCAGCGGGTCTGTATACATCCACAGGTACAAGAAAAGGTTTTTTACCCTTTTTTCTAAGATAGAGCCCCAGCTTGCCTGCTGTGGTGGTTTTACCCGACCCCTGCAGTCCCACAAGCATAACGGCCGCAGGCGTACGACCTTCAAGATTGAGCCCTTTATGGGAGTCCCCCATCATCTGGGTAAACTCATCAAACACAATCTTGATCACCTGCTGACCGGGACTGGGGCTGTCCATCACCTCCTGCCCCAAGGCCCTGTCTTTTATATCGGATATAACTTTTTTTGCAACCCTGTAATTAACATCTGCTTCAAGAAGCGCCATTCGAACCTGCTTTAACCCCTCTTCAATATTCTTCTCTGTCAGGGTTCCACGGCCTTTGAGCTTCTTGAATGCCGAACTCAACTTGTCACTTAGGTTGTCAAACATGAATTAAAGTCACACCTCAAGCATTGATTAAAAATTCTTGAATTTAGTATGAATCCCGTGATAAGTCAAGGGAAAATAAGCAAACACAGCAACTCCAAATCCAGCGACTGGCCATAATTTACCCGGACAGCCCAAATTTAGAATTGCAGTAAATTAGTAAGTATTCGGGTTGGTAATATAAATATTTTGGTCAATGTCCCATATTCGCGTATTTGGGACTGCGTAGCAGACTATAGTTCAGGTCACAGGACTTGACTTTAAGTATGTTAAAATCAGAAGTTTATGGCTCAAAAATGGTATCTTTTCAATTGACCGGCACTATAATGCTATGTGAGCAGGCCAAAATAAATAAATATGGGGTGCTGGCCGAATATTTACGTAAATTAAAGGAATAAAACAATATATTATGGAAGATATAAAAAATTACAGTCGCAAAGCCCTGGAAAAATGGTTTGAAGACCAGGATATGAGATCTTTCCGGGCGGGTCAAATTTTTAAATGGATTTATCTGCGCCAGGCAGATTCCTTTGAAGAAATGACCGACCTTGGTAAGAAATTGAGACAAACCCTTGCAACCCATTTTTCCATCCCCCGACTGGACCTTAAGCGATCTGAAATTTCAAAGGACGGTACAGAAAAACTGCTGTTTTGTTTGGCGGATGGGACATACATTGAATCGGTACTCATTCCCCAAAAGGACCATTACACCCTGTGCATCTCCTCCCAGGCGGGTTGCCGCCAGGCATGCAAATTTTGCCTCACTGCCAAAGGCGGGTTCCAGCGCAATCTCACCTGTGCCGAGATTGTCTCCCAGGTAAGGGATGCCAGACAGCACCTGGCATTAAAGAATGAAACCGCCCCCATGTCCAACATTGTATTTATGGGCATGGGGGAGCCCCTGGACGACTATGATGCCGTCATCAAAGCCCTCTCCATTATCACGGACAGTGATTACGGATTGAAATTTTCCCCCCGGCGGGTGACGGTGTCTACCTGTGGTCTGGTACCGGAGATGCTTCGTCTGGGTCTGGACACCGAGGCAAACCTGGCCATATCCCTTAATGCCACTGAAGACGCCACCCGGACATCTCTCATGCCCGTGAACCGTCGATATCCCATGGCAGATCTGCTGGACGCCTGCCGTCATTACCACATGAAACCCCGAAATAAAATCACATTTGAGTATATTCTCATCAAAGGAGTCAATGACACCGATGAAGATGCCCATCGTTTGGTGCGGCTGCTGGCACCCATCAAGGCCAAAGTGAATCTGATCCCCTTTAATCCCCATGAGAAAAGCAAATTTCAGCGCCCCTCCCCCGGGGACGTCAGCCGATTCATGCAGATTCTTCTGGATCGGCAAATCACCGCCATTGTCCGAAAAAGCAAAGGAGATGACATCTCCGCCGCCTGTGGCCAGCTAAAAGCAAAAATGGGGGAAAGGGATTGATCCCCCCTGCCCTGCTGCCCTGGACACGGATTCATGCCGGGGTAAGTCCAGACCAATAGCTGTCAGGAACATCTGCCCACGAACCCAATAGCCCGGGGATAGACGCTTCCCGGGCTCAATGGTGAGATTAAAGATAGGAGACAAGATCCTTAAGATCAGCCGGCTTTAACACGGGCACGGTGATTATCTCCTCCTTTTTCCGGAACTGTACCACCACCTGGGTGGGCAGGCCCGGATCAGCCTTGGTGTACCCGGCACAGATGGAAGCGGCCAGACGCACCATCTCTTCACCGCCCCCACCTGGCATGATGGCCAGGGGACCTGGCAACCTGGCATGACGCAATCGAATATCTTTTGCAGGATCATACAACTTGGAAATTTCGTGATTTTCAGCCTTGGTTCTGCCCACAACAATGCGGGTATCCGGGGCAAGGCGCAAATGACGGCCATGGCTCAGTAGATAAAGATCTCGGGTATCATAGCTCTTGTGCCCATACATCAGATCCCGGAGTCTTTTGGAGAATCCTTTATCTGTCAAAAGACACCCTCCTGCCGGGGCGGGGTATTGGGTCACCCCCATTTCCTTTGCCAGGGCAATTTGAACCTTTCTGGATCGTCCAGAGATATCCAATAATTTTCCCCGATCCACCAATCCTTCTTTTTCCATGGGGGTTTCCGGAAAAAGTCGGGCACTTAATGGACGAAGGATATGCCCTTTAAAACCGGAATTTTTTGCCACATAATTCATGGAATTTTTGGTCTGGGACATGGGTCGCTGCCCTGCCACCTCTCCGCTAAACAGAAAATCAAAGCCTTCCCTCTCCATGATAACACCGGCCTGGGAAAACATCAGCGTATGACAATCCATGCAGGGATTCATATTTTTACCATAGCCCGCCGGTGGATTTTTCAACATTTCCATGTAGATATCAGTGATCTCTTCAACCCGGATGGGAATATTGTTCTGCTTTGACGCCAGTATGGCTGGCTTCGGAGAAAAAAAAGGGGTTTTAAACGTTATCCATGTCACATCTATGCCTTGATTTTTCAGAATCAGGGCCGCAAGGATGCTGTCAAGCCCGCCGCTTGACAACCCCAATGCACGAACACACTTATTTACCATAATTTACAACTTATTCACTCATATTTGGGGTGTTACCCAATGATCACGTTTTGCGCATCTGCTTTGCAAAAACGGGTTCAGGATTATCCTACCGGCATCATCGAATATTAACGATCTTTTTGTGACGCCATGAACTGCGACAGGGCCTGACATTCCATGCCAAGTGCTTTAAGATCTTCATCAACGGTGGAAAAATTCTCCGATTTACCGGCAAGTTCCAGCCGATGTGCAAAATCCACGGCTTGGGTTGCCGCCAGATATTGCAAGGTGCCCTTGAAGCTGTGGGCTGCACGAGAAAGTGCCAGTGCATCCCGGGCCAGCACGGCCGACTTTATCTTTGTAAAAAATTCCGACCAAGTCTCAATAAAATCAGCAAAACAATCACCCACAAGCTCCATGTCGTTGCCCATGATTTCCATGAGCTCTTTCATATCAATCCCTTTAAAAGAGTCACCCTGTATGTGTGTCATGAGAAAAACTCCTGTTTTGAGACCGCCACCTTCCCAAGGTCAACATAGACCCGGGAAAAATTATTTTTTATCTTCCCAAAAGGCAGTGCCTTCATCTGCCAGGGTGTCAAAATCATCATCATCGGCCTTATCCTTGAAAAAGAGCGTCTCAAGATCCATATCCTCATCATCGCTGGAGTTCCCACCGTCTTTGGCGGGTGATGGGGAGGCCTCTGGTTCAGGCTCTAACTCATCCAGAAGATCGTTAAGCTCCAGAACACCGGCATCATCATCCGCAAAGGCATCTTTTTCATCATCTTTTTCAGTGCGAGGAACCGGTTGGGCAAGCGTTTGGGCCTTTTGTTTCTTTTTTGTGTCCCCGGAGGAGACGGGTGGTATCGGTGGTGTTTGTGTTTCAGGGGCAGCCACCGGTGACGTCTCAGTCATGGAGACATCAAGCAAGGGTTCTTCATCAGATATAAGGTTGCCGTTCCGATCAACGGTGATGCTAACATCCATGGCGCAATGAAGATTTATCTTAAAGGCCACGTTGTTTTCATGGAAAATAAGTTCCCCACCCTTTGATTCGATGGAGCATTGTTTCATTTTCTTTGTCGCCACCTCCCGGATGGCATTCCAGTCAAGGTGATCCTTAACCGCATTGAAAAATGCCTTTTCTCCAGACTGCATCACCTTTGGATCCGTAATTTTCATACAGCACCTCATTTTATCAAAAAAATTAATCCAGCATTATCCCACAGAAAAATCACTTATCTTTGTTGCGG
Organism: uncultured Desulfobacterium sp.; assembly: GCA_937124525.1. The sequence goes on along the minus strand of CAKZLA010000396.1, from coordinate 5,876 downwards.
ACGAACCAAGATCCGAATATCGGTCCGCCCGGAGCGGTTTATATTAAAACCGAATCACCAATGAATAGCTATGTCTACAATTTTTGTGACCATTTGTCCAGTGCATTATGCCATAAAAAAAGCCCGATCACTTCCAGGGACGGAACCGACCGGGCAAAATGTTTAAAAATAATATCTGCTATTTAGAACCAAAGGATGCTTCGGGCATTTCTTCAACGGCTGTGTCTGCCTCCACAATGGCATCCATTTTAGCCAGGGCTGAAGGCAACAGGGTATTAATGAAAAAGGCAGCTGTCTTAATTTGCCCGACATAATATGCGACATCTTTATTTTTACAGGCTTTGGCAGCAACAATTTCAGGATCAAGGCCTCCTGCTTTTTTTGCAAGCTTGGGAGCGGCCACCGATGCCCGCCACAACAGCATCCACGCCATGGTGAGATCACCGGTGACCTCAAGAAAGGGATGGGCAAAGGAATAGGCATTGAGAACCTCACTGGATCGGGCTTTTTTGCCAATAATTTCCGCTGTGGTTTTATATTTTTGCATGGCGGTTTCCATCTTCAGGGCCAGGGCTTCAACCCCTTCAACCTCCTTTGCCTCCTTCACCGTTTCTGCCATCATCTCAAGGAAATATCCAAAGGATTTTCCTTTTTTCATGGACAGTTTCCGTCCCAGAAGATCCATGGCCTGGATGCCGTTGGTCCCTTCATAGATCATAAAAATTCTGGAATCCCGCATGAGCTGTTCCACGGGAAGCTCTTTGATGTAACCATATCCGCCAAATACCTGGACCCCATGGCTGCACACCTCCAGGGCCTTGTCTGTGACATAGCCTTTAACAATGGGGGTCAATACCTCAATGAGGTCACTGTATTTCTCACGGTCTTCATCCGAGGTGGCGGTGGCTTTGAGATCAGCGCACTTAGCATTGAGGTAAAGCAGGCTTCTCATGCCCTCAACCAGGGATTTCATGTTCAACAATTGACGTCGCACGTCCGGATGCTGGATAATGGGCACATCTTTTGCCCCGGGTTCCCGACCGGAAACCATATGTCTTCCCTGGATTCTGGTGCGGGCATAATCCAGTGAGTACATATAGGAGGCCGTGGCCACACCAAAGGCCTGGAGGCCCACAAAGGCCCGGGCTTCATTCATCATCCGGAACATTTCCGGCATTCCCTTGTTGACCTCCCCCAGAAGGGTTCCAATACTTTCTCCCTTTTCCCCCAAAGTAAGGGTACAGGTGGCATTACCGTGGATGCCCATTTTTTCCTCAATGCCGGTGCAGACCACATTATTAAAATCCCCGAGACTGCCGTCGGCATTGACAAAATATTTGGGAACCAGGAACAGGGAAATCCCCTTGGTGCCTCCCGGTGCCCCTTCGATTCTGGCCAGGACCGGATGAATAATATTATCAACCAGGTCATGCTCTCCTGCAGAGATAAATATTTTAGTACCTTTGATACTATAAGTACCATCATCATTGAGGGTGGCCGTTGATGTCAAGGCACCCACATCAGAACCGGCTTCAGGTTCAGTGAGCAGCATGGTGCCGCCCCATTCGCCGGAGAACATTTTTTCCATGTAAAGGGCTTTTTGTTCATCTGTTCCAAACTCTTCCACCAGCTTTGCCGCACCATGGGTCATGCCACTGTAAAGCATGAAGGAGGGGTTTGCCCCCACCAGGTATTCATTGGCGGCCAATCCCACCAATTTGGGCATTCCCTGCCCACCTACTTCAGGATCATCACACATGGCCAGCCATTCGCCTTCACAATAAAGCTTCCAGGCCCGTTGAAAGGATTCCGGCACCGTTACCTTTCCGTTTTCCAGCACGCATCCTTCTTCATCCCCGGGTTTCTGCGTGGGTAGAATTTCCTTTATCGCAAGATTTCTTGCCTCGGACACAATAAGATCCACGGTTTTTTTATTAAACTCGGCAAACAACTCATCCTCAACCAAACCAAGCTGTTCATGGAGTACAAAATCAATGTCTCTACGGTCTGAAATCAACTGCGCCATAAGTTCATCTCCCTTTTTTTACATTTTTCTCATTTATTTTTTTCGCTCCTGATAGTAATGTCCTAAGCCAAGAAAAGCGGAATGTCAACATATGGTTGATTCATTTTTTTATGGACTCTAAGACTATGATGTGATAGCCAAATATTAGGGTCCAATGTCAATTTTTGAATAGGAAATACGCATGAAGATTAAATGCTGGGGATCCAGAGGATCCATCGCCGTTGCTGGCAGTGAATACAGTAAATTCGGAGGCGAAACCACCTGCGTTCAGGTCATTGCCAAATCCGGAGAAAACGTAATCATAGATGCGGGAACCGGTATGCGAAAATTGGGAATTGATCTTGACGCAAAAGCCCAACGGAAAATTTATCTTCTTCTTACCCATGCCCACTGGGATCATATTTCCGGTTTTACCTTTTTTAAACCCCTGCAGGACCCCAACGTCACCCTGTTGGTTCAAAACAGCTCATTTTCCAATACCACTGTTGAAGAGATATTTAAAAGCCTCATCCAACCCCCCTTTTTTCCCATCACCATGAAGGATCTTGAGGCCAGCATTCAGTACAAAAGCCACATGAAAGGGCATTTTAACATTGGATCTCTTGCCATCTCCACCATTTCTCTGAACCATCCCGGGGGCGGACTGGGATATAAATTCACGGAAGATGGGAAGTCCTTTGTTTTTCTCACGGACAACGAATTGGGCTACCAGCACCCGAAAGGCCTGGAAAATGAGGCCTATGAACATTTCTGCGGCGATGCAGACCTTCTCTTCCATGATGCAGAGTTCACCCCCGGGGAATACCCTGCAAAGACGGGTTGGGGGCACTCTGCTTATACAGATGTGATTGATCTTGCCATAAAAGCCCGGGTGAAGAAACTGGGATTATTTCACATTAATCAGGAGAGGACCGATAGCCAGATGGACAAAATCGTAGACAGTTGCCGCCAGATCATACAAAATCAGGGGGTGGCCATGGCATGCCTGGGTGTTGCCTGCAACATGGAATTCATTCTCTAAATTTTTTGACTCAGAAAGTTGAATCGTCCAGTAAAAGAAAATGGGAGGTCATCAATTCCGGCTCAATGTCTACCTCCATGACACCACCAAACTCATCTTCAAGCTCATCAAACAAAGCCGTTACCACGCCGTCAAGACTTTCACTCAGATTTTTTCTTCCCGAGGCCTGTTCCAGCCACAGGAGAAAATCTGCTCTTTTATCGGGTGCAATTCGTCCTCTTTCTTCGCCGCCATCCCTTGAAAACAGTGCGTGAAAAAAAGGCTGGAACCGGGATAAAGGAATGAACGTAACAACCCCAGGCAGTTCCAGGCAAGCCTGGGACCACATGGTCAGCAAAAGCGATTTCCATGTAAGCAAATTTGGGATATCAGAGGGTATTTCCGGGTCAATGGCCCCCATGAATGCGTCCATTTCCCGGATAAGGGAGAGGCGGTGTGCGCTTTCCATAAGATCATTGAGACCGGCAAAGGGACGATACAACACCCCTGTAACATAATTATCAAAATATAACGGCCTTGCAAGAAGAAGGCCCCCCACCACCCCCAGCCAGGTTTCCCCGAGAAAGGACAGAGGAAGTCCCCGGGAAGCCATCCAACTGTCTTCATACCACTGCCCCGTAGCTGTTTTAAGCCGAATACCGGCACCCGAAGCCATTTGAAAAACAGTTTCAAGGGAATAGTTCATGATGATGGCCATGCCATGGGAAGGAAGACATGTTTCTGACTGCCCATGGATTATTTCCAACCCCAGGGAGAGATATCCACAGGTTTTTTTAACCACATTTTGCATATCTTTCCGGGATTTAATGGTAATTTTATCCGCAGAAATCACACGATTTACCAGGGAGGCAAATTCAGCCTGGAGATTCATCAGGGCCGTTTCTTCCACCACCCCGTTGAGGGCCTTGGCAAAAAGAGTTTCATGGGGCATCAGACTGTCTGCAAACCGGGGAAAAACAGGCAGGTCCGTTCCCAGCCAGGGCAATGAGAGCCAGGAGGATGCCCGGGGGGTGATATCCTTCAACGCCAAGGGTTGATACACACCCGAGGCTTGGTAATGGGGTAAAAATCCCTTTTCGGCCAGTCGGACATTTCTCAGACGATATTGTTCTTCCTCAGTTTCCGAGGGTATAACAGTAGAACTTTCCATGAGCACGGCCTGGCAGATGGAAAGATCCATCTGGGCCAGGGAATTGAGCATCCCGGAGATCAGGGACTCTGCCCGTTCCTGGTTTTTTTCCAGCTCGCCTGCGGGATCCGCATCCGCTTCATCCCCCATTGTCAAAAGCCCCATTTCATTGACAACATCCTTTACTTCTGGAGAAATTTCAGGAAATCTGAAATAAAACTGGTGATCCAAGGTGGTAAAGTCATCACCAAAATCCGAGGGATCTTCATCATGTTCAAGAATCCGAACCTCCATACTCTTAAAAAAGTAGTATTCCAGAAAATCAGGTTTTTCTTTTATAATCCATCGAAGAAGGCGCTGGGGATCTGCTTTAAAAAGCATCTCCAGGGTCTGGGTCATGCTGGGAAGGTCCAGCCGGTCGCCCTGCCACACATCCATATCCAGGAAATACTCCCATTGCCGGGACGATGCCAGGGAAAGTACCGGAAGAAAATCGTCCACACCAATGTGGTGCATGAGATAATAAAGATCCTGATCAGGAAAGGATTGAATCAGAGTGGCCGGTTGATCTGCATCCAGGACGGCCTCAAGGGCCTGTTGAGACTCCTTGACAAGGATTTGAGACCGTATTTTTGAAAGAGCTCTCTCTTTTCTGATGGCATTGGCCACCTGATAATCCGTCATTTGCATGCTTATTTCCTATATAACTGCCACGGGCAGACCGTAATGGGGATCTGACCTGCCCACAACAAAAATTTAAACTCCAATTATTCCAGTATTTTGGACGGAGTTTCATATCAAAACTGCAACAAACAGGCCTGATTATTATTCAAGCTTCCCCACCACAAAAATCGTATTATACCGCCTCCGAGGACTGGCCTGACCGGAACGGAAACGTCGGGGGTATTTTTGCCCTTCCAGGCTAAACCACAGAAACTGCGGGCAAGCTCCTCAAACAGTCTGTGGTTCTTAACGCCTGGAATGGCAAAAATTCTACCCCATTTGGTTTCCAATGTTCCGGTCAGGCCAGCCCTCGGAGGCTCTGCTGTCGATACTACCAAAGATAGAACATGGTTCGGCAGTGTCAATGCCTTGCCCCATTCCAGGGTGCACATTTTACCAGAAGCAACATACCGGGCAAGGCCACCAGCGTGCAACAGATAAAGAAGCTCTCCCATCCAAGGTGTTTTGCAAAAAATCCCGTGGGGGCCGCAGCCAACACCCTGGGGATTCCCATGAGGCTGGAGAGCAGGGCATATTGGGTGGCGGTGAAGCGCTTGTCAGTCAAGGCTGCCATAAATGCTACATAGGCGGCGGTTCCCATGCCAGAAGACAGATTCTCAAAGGCAATGACCCCGGACAGCAATCCAATACTGTGTCCCACCACGGCAAGCCAGGCAAACCCTGCGGTGGAAAGGGCCTGGAAAAAACCAAATATCCACAGACTCCTGTTAATGCCTATTTTCAACATCAATACCCCACCTGTAAACGTGCCCACCAGGGTGGCCCAGAAACCAAATAGTTTCACCACCGCTCCCACCTCGCTCATGGAAAACCCCACATCAAGATAAAAGGGGGTGGTCATGGCCGAGGCCATGGTGTCTCCGATTTTATATAACATGATAAACAAAAGAATTAACAGCGCCCCCTCCCGGGAGAAGTATTCCCGCAGGGGGTCGATAACAGCCTGGGCCAGGGTG
>CAKZLA010000395.1 GCA_937124525.1 uncultured Desulfobacterium sp. | reverse complement strand
TCTATTCGCTTATTTTTTTATAACTTATTGAATTTATTAATACCAAAAAGTTGGCCATTAAAAAATCAAGTTAAGATTATGTAATAATTCCATAATCTTATAAAAATGAGCGAAATGTGGGTTACAGTTAATTGACAACAACATATATTCAGTTCCCGTATAGTGGCCCATCTTATGACCAACCCCGAGGGGGCTTTTATCAAGACAAAATACGTCGATTCATCCTCCAAAAGCTTTGGAAGGGGAAAAAGTTAAAGCTTGAAGGAACACTGAGGGGCTGTATATTTAAACACTTGATGATCATTTTTGTAAATATTCGGGGGGACATTTCTATGATTTCATCATCGGGTAACATAAAGACCACCTCCCAGACACATTGGGAAAGGAGAGTTATGTTGGATTATTGTAAAGCGTACCAGAATAAGGTTGTTACGGCAGATGTGGCAACTTCAAAAATTAAAAATGGCAGTCGAGTTTTCATTGGGTCCGCGTGTGGGGAACCCCAGCATTTAATCCACGCCATGGTGAAAAACCATAAAATTCAGGATGCCATGCTTTTCCAGATGCTTGCCTTTACCCTGGGGCATTATCTGGACGATGGAGATTTTCTGGATCGCTTTGCCGTGAAGCTGTTCTTTGTCACCAATCCCATGCAGCGGGCAGCCTTTGAAGGAAAGATTGATTATATCCCCACTTATTTATCCCAGATTCCCAATTTTTTTAAAAGCAATCAAATTGGTATTGATGCGGTGCTGGTGCAGATCAGTCCACCGGACCGGTTTGGTGTGGCAAGTCTTGGGATTTCAGTGGATGTCACCCTGGAGGCAGTGAAAAGTGCCCGCCTGGTCATTGCCCAGGTCAATCCCCGGATGCCCCGGACCCATGGGGATGGATTTATCCATGTGGAAGATATCGACTATCTGGTTCCCTTTGAGGAAAATCTATTGATCAACAGCCAGGAGGTGGTGAACCAGGAGACAGCCAGACGTATTGCAGGGTATGTCAAGGAACTCATTGATGATGGCAGTACCCTCCAGGTGGGGTACGGGCATATCCCCTATGCATTGCTCAAGTACATTGACAATAAAAATGATCTGGGAATTCACACCCACATGATTTCAGATGCATTTATTCCCTTGTTTGAAAAGGGGATTATCAATAATAAGAAAAAAAATTTCATGAAAGACCGGGCCGTTACCACTTTTTGCATGGGATCACGCATTTCCTATGATTACATTGACAACAATATTCAATTTTATTTTGGCACGGCGGATTTTGTCAATACGCCGGGGGTGATCGGCAGAAATGACAACTTTGTTTCCATCAGTTCTGCCCTGGAGGTGGATCTCACCGGACAGGTGTGTTCTGATTCTGTGGGGCGGCAGTTTTTCAGCGGCACCGGTGATCAGTCCAATTTTGTCCGGGGGGCCACACTGTCCAAGGGGGGCTTTTCCATCATTGTCCTGCCGTCAACGGCAAACAATGGCAAGACTTCTCGCATTGTTCCCTCGTTGAGTGCAGGGGCGGGGGTGGCAACCCTGCGGGCCGATGTCAATTTTGTGGTAACTGAATACGGTCTTGCCCAGTTAAAGGGAAAAAGTATTTACCAGCGGGTGATTGAGCTGACCCAGATTGCCCATCCCGATTTCCGGGCAAGCCTCTTGGACGCAGCCAAGGAAAATCATTATATTTTTGCAGATCAAATGCCTCTGCCTGCGGAGGATTTGATTTTTTTGGAGGGATATAAGAGTCGGATTGAGTTGAAAAGTGGCAAATCCATGGCCGTGAGACCCTTACTGCCCTCGGATGAAATTGCCTATCGGAATTTCTTTTACTCGTTAAAGGAGGAGACGGTTTTTTTACGGTTTTTCCATTCCATCACCATTTTTTCCAGAAAAATGGCCCAGGCCCACTGGGCCAACATGGATTATCGAAGTTTCATTTCCCTCATCGGCATGGTGAGAAATAAAGGCAATAAAGAGGTGATGGCCATTGGTACCTATGCGGAACTGGACAAAGAATGGGCAGAGGTGGCCTTTGTGGTTCGGGAGGATTTCCATGGCCAGGGCATTGCCGGTCATCTTTTACAGGCCCTGGAAAAAATTGCACAATCCAACGGATACATTGGATTTATTGCCTCTGTTCTGCCCGAGAACCGGGCCATGCTCCATGTATTCAGCAAGTATTACCCCCATGCGAAAATCACCACCCACACAGGGGACATTGAAATCCGCATGCCCTTTGAGGGGAAATCTTTGGAGTCTGTGGGGGGAGAGCGTAAAAAATAGCTGTCTTCTGAATTTCGGGCATACTGCCGCCCCGACGTCTGCTCTGACCACAATGGGGGAACGTCGGGGGGAATTTTTACCCTCGGCCTACTCTTTAATGGTGACAACTCTGCACGGCGCTTCAAGTATAATGTACTGGGTGTTGGAACCAAAAAAGAGTTTTCCCATTTTTGAACGCTTTTTCAGACCGATTATGATTTCGTGGATATCATTTTTTTCAGCATATCTAATCAGCTCTTCTCCAATGGAAAGAGTGGTCACCAATACTTGGTAAATACATTGAATCCCTTCATTGGTGAATTGTTTTGTGGCAATTTCCCTTAATTGTTCTGTGGCTTTTTCGATGACTTCACCGGGCAGATCTGCTCTGTCCTCAAAGGCTGTCACCAGATCCACGGAGGCGTTAAATGCCTTGGCATGTTCCACTGCAATGGCAAGGGATTTTGCCATTTTTTCAATGTTTTTACAATAAACCATAATTCTCATATGGGCATCTCCTTTCTCGAATTAGTCCGGGGGTTAATAGGTTCGAAAATAAAACTGCCAAGGCAAATACTATTCCAGATTATTGCCCACCTAACTGAATTGGAAGCAGATATTTGCATTAAGAATGGAATTCAACAATTTCTGCCAGAAAGTGTTTGTCAAAAAACATTGCAGTTGTTAGCTGCCAACAAATACCCTAAATCAAAGCATGATGATGGCTAATTCGCAGCAGATTGTCTGCAACTTGGAAAAGACGCTTACCAATGATCCCACCCAATTCAGAAATTCAGGTTATTGCCCCCAATCTCAACCGCCGCCTGTCTGGAGTTACCTCAACCATTGTCCGTCTGATACCGATACAGGCGCGCAAGATTGGCATGGTTTCATTCGGCCTCGGATTACCGGATTTCATACCGCAAATCTCATTATTGGCATTGCTGAAACTCGGCTACACCAGCACCAAATCGCAAAAACC
>CAKZLA010000394.1 GCA_937124525.1 uncultured Desulfobacterium sp. | reverse complement strand
CTTGATTTAAGGGGGTTGGTCACAACATCGGCCACTCTGGGGAGGGGTCAGGCTTATGTTATTGGCACTTTTGTTTAAAATTTTCTTTACGCACAGCCACTTGACAAAAGCATGGAGACCGATAAAAAACCCAGTCTCCAATAACACAAAATTTACCCCGTTGACCCACCAATTACAAGGGGCGACGATGTTATGATCAAGCCCTGAGTTTAACTGCCTGAGGTAATTAATGAATCATCCGGAAAGAAATCGCCGCATGCTGATATTCATTAAAAGCCCGATACCCGCCATATTGGTAATCACCGAAGAGCCACCATAACTGATCAGGGGAAGGGGTACGCCCACCACAGGCATCAGACCCATGACCATGGCTATATTGATAAAAATCTGCCAGAAGATCATGATGGTAATACCAAAGGCAAGGATGGAGCCGAACATGTCCCGACAGCCATAGGCGATGTTAAATCCCCACAATAAAAAGAAAAAATAAAGCATGAGCAAGACACAGCACCCCACAAAGCCCCACTCTTCGGCAAGGACGGAAAGGATAAAGTCCGTGTGCTGTTCCGGTAAAAAAGACAGCGCATTCTGGGTGCCCTTGAGGTATCCCTTACCGGACATCATGCCGGAACCAATGGCAATCTTGGATTGAATAATATGATATCCTGCCCCCAGGGGATCACGATCCGGATCGAGAAATGTTAAAATTCTGGCCTTCTGATATGCCTTTAGAACAAAAAACCACACAAGGGGGGCTGCCCCTGCTGCCAGAGCGGCGAAGGAAAAAAATACTTTTTTTTGCACATTGACAAAAAGCGTCATGGAGGCGGCAATGAATAAAAGCAGCATGGCCGTTCCCAGATCCGGCTGTTTAAGGATAAGAAGAAATGGAAGAATCAGCAATGCCACAGGTTTTATCAGCCCGTGGAAGCCGAGCCCCTCTTCGGTGACACAGGTGGAATACACCGATGCCAGCGCAATGATCAATGAGAGCTTCATCAACTCCGAGGGTTGAACGGTGAAGGGTCCCAGGGCAAGCCAGCGGGTGGAGCCCCCGGCATTTCTTCCAAAGATAAGCACCGCCGCCAGCAGGGCAACACAGATGAAATAGATAATAATACTGCCCTTGTCGATGAACTTGTAATGAAACAGAAAGGAAGAGAAGATCATGGCAAGTCCGCCCCCCATCCAGATCATCTGTTTTTTAAAAATCACAACCAGTCCCTGGACCTCACCAGCGGTGACCGCACTGAACAGCACCCCCAGCCCCAGGGAACAGATCAGAAGAGTTAACAGAAAAAGCCCCCAGTCAAAACATTCAAAAAGTCTTCGATCAAACATAATTAGGTCTCCATTCATATCCAATGGCGCAAGTTCTGGGGGATCAGACCCTTTTTATTTTTCATGATTTTCAAAATACCCAATGCGGTCCAGCCATGTCTTCACCACCTGGCTTGCCACCGGGGCTGCCGCTGTGGAGCCGTGCTCCCCATGCTCAATGATCACAGAAACAGCAATGACCGGATTTTCCACCGGGGCATAGCACACAAACCAGGCATGGTCCCGCAACAGGTAATCCAGGGGCTCATTCTTGCTGCGATCCCGGTCTTTTTTTTTCATGCTGAACACCTGGGCCGTGCCGGTCTTTCCAGCCATGGTGACCCCGTCTATTTTCACGGATCTTGCCGTTCCCCGTTTTCCATGGATCACCCGTCTCAACCCTTCCCGGACAATGCGCAGGGTCTCTTTTCCCGCTGGAAGTCCCCCGGTGATTTCCGGGGATTCTTCAACGGGGTCCTCCCCTTGGCGGGCCTGGATGGAATGTAATATCCTGGGGCGATACAGGGTCCCCTTATTTCCCACCGCAGCAATGAGCACCGCCATTTGAAGAGGGGTCACCAGGTTAAATCCCTGGCCAATGGCAATGGACAGGGTCTCTCCCCCCTGCCAGGAGACCCCAAATCGCCTTTTCTTCCAGGCGGCAGTGGGGACCAGCCCGGGACGTTCTTTTCGCAGCTCAATGCCTGTGGGTTTTCCAAGCCCGCACCCCCGGGCATACTGGGCCAGGGTATCCACCCCCACGTCTTCCCCCACCCGGTAATAAAAAATATCACAGGATTGTTCCAGGGACCCGAAGATATCCACATCGCCATGGCCCCATTTTTTCCAGCAGCGATAGGTCCGATTGCCATACTTATGGCGACCCGAACAAAATCGGGAGGTGTGAGTATTCACAACCCCCTCCTCCAGCCCGGCAATGGCCGAGACAATTTTATAGGTGGAGGCCGGTGGATACTCTCCCTGGATGGCCTTATTGGTCATGGGGTGACCCGGGTCCTCTTGAAGAACCCGCCATTTTTCGTGGGAGATGCCACCAATGAAATCATCCTGATTGTAGGCAGGACTACTGGCCATGCACAGCACGTCACCGGTGGCAGGGTCCAGAGCCACCACAGCCCCTGATTGCCCTTGGAGAAGGGTTTCTGCCGCCTTCTGAAGTTCAAGGTCAATGGTTAAAAAAACATTTTGACCCGGCACCGGGTCCACGGTGCTCAACACCCGCACCAGGCGGCCTGTGGCATCCACCTCCACCTGACGTCCTCCCCGCTTTCCGTGGAGCACCGTTTCAAACTCTTTTTCCACCCCATCGCGGCCAATGGCATCCCCACTTCTTACATCGGGGAAATTACCCTTTTTCAGTTCTCCTGCATTGATTTCCCCCAGATACCCCAGCACATGGGCTGCGCATTTTTCATGGATATAGTTCCGCCGGGGTTCCACATCAATAATCACCCCGGGCAAATCAAATGCATGGGCTTTAACCACGGCAAGCTGATCCCTTGAGATGTTTCGTTTTAAAAGAATGGGCTTAAACTTTCTCCGCCGGGATTTGCTGTCAATTTTTTCCTGGAGTTCCTCAACAGGCACCGCCATCAAACGGGAAAGGCGGGAAAGGGTCTCTGGCACCGGGGTTGCATCCTTTAAAATGATTTTAAGGTCAAAGGAGGGTCGGTTATCCACCAGAAGGGCACCATTTCGATCATAAATCAATCCCCGGGGGGCTGGAATGCTCTGCAATCGAATGCAGTTATTGGCCGACAGATGACGATACCCCTCCCCCTTGATCACCTGGAGATAGACAAACCGGGCAAGCAGAATGGAAAACGCCACAGCCACACAGAGTGTTCCTCCCATCAAGCGTTTTTTAAGCCACTCCCTTCCCGGTGGTTTAACGTATTGAGACAACCCTACCCCCTGATTCCCATTTTTCTTCCCGAAATATGCTGCACTTTTCTGTCCCAGCCTTTTTTACATCTGTGGACCAGCCACAGGAACAAGGGAATCATAAAAAAACCCACCAGTATCTTTTTACCCATGGACAACACATCTGTGACGGAAAAAAACCATCCCCCCTGTTTGGCCAAAAGAATGAAAATCAAAAATCCATGCTCCATGACCACCGCAATGGCGCTGATAACGGGAATAAAAATAAAATTTCCCGCATGAATCACATGCCTGAGTATCTGCACAAAGATATAGATCCATAAATAGGAGGAGAGATAAAACCCGGAGGGAGCACCGGAAAGGCAATCCATGATCCAACCCAGAACCCCCACGTAAATAACAAAAAAGCCGTGGGAGGCAAACAGGCTGACATAAAGGACATTGACAATTAGAAGGTCAAAACAACAATTGGACAATGCAATTTCAGGGATCAGGGTGGTTTGAATAATCACCAGGACAAGGGAAAGAAGCAGATAAAAAAGCACATTCATGGGAGTACTTCTTCGGATAATTCGGTTTGTTTCACAAACACCAGCACCTCTTCCAGGGTATTGAAATCCACACTGGTTTTTACCCTGACATGCTGGAACAGGTCGGAATTTTCTTTTCTTACTTCCACCACCTTTCCGATGCTGATCCCCTTGGGAAAAATTTGATCCAGACCCGAGGCCACAATGTCATCCCCAATGGACACCGTATCCTTTCTCAGGGCATAGTCAAAAAAACAGGTCTCCGTGTTATCTCCCTGGACAATTCCCCGGGCCCGGGTGCTTTGCACCAGGGCATCAACGGAACTGTTGCGGTCGGTGATGAGAAGCACCCGGCTGTATCGACCGGCAACCGCCACCACCTGCCCCACAATGCCTTGGGCCGCCACCACGGGAAGTCCCCGGGACAGCCCGTCTTGGGTTCCCTTGTCTATCATCATGGTACTGAACCACGGGGAAGGATCCCGGGCGATCACTTTGGCTGCCACCATGATTTGGGACTCTGCCTCTTTGAAATGGATAAATCGTCTCAGTCGCTGGTTTTCCAGGGCAAGTTCCCGGCAACGGTTCTGGTCCGCCGTGGCCTGGGCCAGGGCTTTCTTCAATATCTTATTTTCCCTGGCCGCTGACACCGATGCAAAATACACAGACCATACCTCGTTAACGGCGCTTGTTGTACGGGTCACCATCCTTTGGAACGGAGCCACCATGGCAATGGTGAGACGCTCAAAACGGGACACTGGGGCATCGTCCTGGCTACCCACCGCCAGATACACAAAATTTCCCAGAACAATAAAAATAGCAAGAATCAGAAAGACAAATCGTTTTGAAAACATGACATCAGTCGATGACCACCTCCCTGAGGATTTCAAGTGAATCAAGGGCCTTTCCACACCCAAGGGCCACCGTGGTCAGAGGATCTTCCGCCACAATAATAGGAAGCCCGCTCTTTTCCCTGAGCAGTTTATCCAGGTTTTTCAAAAGCGCCCCCCCACCGGTGAGGACAATACCGCTGTCCACGATGTCAGCGGCAAGCTCCGGCGGTGTCTGCTCCAAAACGATTTTAACGGTTTCCACAATGGCCTCAATCTGTTCGGAAATGGCCAGGCAGATCTCTTCGGAATCAATGGTGAGAATTTTGGGAATACCGGAGATCAAATCCCGCCCCTTGACTTCAATGGTCTCAATGCTGTCAGAGTCCGGGTAGGCATTGCCAATGGTTGTTTTAATGGTTTCAGCGGTTCTCTCACCAATGAGGAGGTTATATTTTCGTTTGATGTGCTGTCGAATGGAGATATCCATCTTATCGCCGGCCACCCGGATGGATCGACTGTAAACAATACCGGCAAGGGAAATCACAGCCACTTCGGTGGTGCCCCCGCCAATGTCCACGATCATGTTACACGTGGGTTCTGTCACGGGCATACCAGCCCCAATGGCCGCAGCCATGGGTTCTTCCAGGAGAAACACCTCCCTTGCACCAGCAAGTTCCGCAGATTCCCGCACAGCTCTTTTTTCCACCTGGGTGATGCCCGAGGGCACGGCAATGACAATCCGAGGTCTCACCATGGTTCGCCGGTTGTTGTGCACCTTTCTGATAAAATGCTTGAGCATGGCCTCGGTGACTTCAAAATCGGCAATCACCCCATCCCTCATGGGTCGAATGGCAATGATGTTCCCCGGGGTTCTGCCCAGCATATTTTTGGCCTCCAACCCCACGGCAAGGACCCTGTTCTTCCCTCCCCTTGCATCGGTGCGCACAGCCACCACCGATGGCTCACTGAGCACAATGCCTTTGCCTTTCACATATACAAGTGTGTTGGCAGTCCCCAGATCAAGGGCCAAATCACTTGAGAACACGCCCAGAACAGAATCAATTATCAGGTTCATATTAGCTCTTCCCCATGAATATATCTTAGTAAATTGAGTTCACATGCAAAAATAAAGATTAAACACTACCTGCTAACAGAAATAACAATAATTTACAAGTGCAACTTTCAGACTTCAAGAATTCTAATTTTAACTTTTAACAGAGAAGTCTCCTTGTGAATCTGTGATTCAGGAGGGGAGATTCATTTACCCGTAGGACAGTTCATGGGCATGGCTGGGTAAGACTATGTGTTGTCAGGCCCTTAATTTCCAAACATCCTTGGTAATCCAGTTTCTCCCAAGAAATTTTGGCATCCTTCATTCCTTTTTTACATTTTCCGGAGCAACGCCCCATCTTCGGGCAAGCCTTTAAAAAAAGTGTAAACCACATTTGGGGCCATATGATGGATGCCGAGATTTTGGGATGGTTGTGGTCAAGATTTGAATCTTTCCATGACGGAATCATGGATTCGGGGACGAAAGTGCCTTATTTTAACATTGTCCCGGCAAGGGTGGACCCGGTTGGTGAGAAGCACCACAATAATGGAGCGGTCAGGTTCCATCCAGAAGGAAGTTCCGGTGTACCCCAGATGGCCAAGGGCGCCGGGGGGAAACCCACCACCGGCGGAAGAACCCACCGGGGAGGGGGTATCAAACCCGGCCACCCGCTCTCGACCCGACTCTTTTTGTACAAATTGCCGGAGCACCCTGCCGGGGATTGGATTTATGGGTGTTGCGTTGTGGGTGCTGGGGTCTGGGTGCTGGGGAATGGATATATCCTGGATGGCGGTGAGCATATGAAAAAGCAGCTTTCCCACGGCATGGGCTGTGCCGAAAAGTCCGGCATGGCCCTCAACACCCCCGGCGGCCCAGGCATTGTCATCATGGACTTCGCCTGTGAGTATCCGATGTCGCCATGGACATTGCTCTGTGGCGGCAAAGCGCTTGAGCTGCCCTGGGGAGACATCACATTCCCCCAATGGCCTGAAAAACAGATCCAGCCCCAGGGGGGTAAAAAAAGAATTATCCACAAATTGATCCAGTCGCATCCGAGTGGTGGATTCCACAATCCATGCCAGCACCATATACCCAAGATCACTGTATACCTGCCGGGCCCCGGGGGGATGTATCAGAGGCTCTGCCATGATGAGCTGCCGGAGGGCCTGTCTGCGATCTTTCCAGGGCATCCTGGCAATCAATGAGTAAAAGGGCCGGTGGGCCGGAAAGCCGCTGGTATGTCGCAGCAATTGATCAATGGTAATGGGCTTTTTATCGTCATGACCGCCGCAGTCCACCAACGATCCCAGGGATTGATCCAAATCAAGGGCATTTCTGTCCACAAGCCTTGCCACGGAAAGGGCCGTGGCAAGGGGTTTGGTCAATGAGGCCAGATCAAAACAGGTGTCCAGGGTAACCGGCCCATGGGTAAAAAGGCTCTGCTGACCATAAGCCCGGTGGAAAGCAATTTGCTTCCCCTGGGAAACCAAGAGGACACCCCCAGGAAACACCCCCTCCCGGATACCGGCCTCCATAAGGGCATCAATGGTCATTGCTCCCCCCCGGCCCAGGAAAGGCAATGTTCACTGGCATCCATGACCACGGGAATCCCCATGGGCAACGACACATTCACATGACCATGGCCCGAGGGCATCCCGGCAAGCAAGGGCAGATGAGCCAGGTGTTCATGGAAAATTTCATGGAGATTCTTTTCATCACCACAGTTTTGAAACTGGCCCAACACAACACCTTTTACTCCTCGAAACAATCCAGACAGCCTCATCTGGGTCAACATACGGTCAATCTTGTATGGGGGTTCATTGATCTCTTCCAGAAAAAGAATGGTTTTTTCCAGGCTGGGTTGAAAGGGAGTGCCGCACAAATGGCAGAGGGTGGCAAGGTTCCCCCCGTAAAAAAGGCCGTTGGCCCTTCCCGGGATCAGGGTGGTACCGTTTTTCAGTGTGACATCGGGAAGTTCATGCCAAGGGGTGGTCAACACTTCATAAAGGGAGGCCTGAGTGAGGGCTGAGGAGTCGGCAAGTGAGGTGATCACCGGCCCGTGGATCACTGGGAAATCCACCCGTCGGCCCAGAGTGACAAGGGCGGCGGTGACATCGCTAAACCCCATCAGGGGGCGGGGACATCCCCGGAGCCGTTGAAAATCCAAAAGGGAAAGCACCCTCATGGCACCAAACCCTCCCCGGGCGCACATGATGGCCCGCACCGCCTCCATGGACACCAGGTCATGGAAAATATCTGTTCGATGCTGATCTTCACCTGCCAAGTATCGCTTTGTGACAGAAAGTCCCGGGGGAACATAAACCCGGAAACCCATCTGTTCAAGCACTTTAACCCCTCTGGCAAAAATCCCGGGATCAAAGGCCCCGGAAAGGGCACAGACACCAATGATATCCCCCGGCACCAAGGTAAAAGGCATTTGAATCGTCATGTGGGGGCTCCCCCATTGCGTTTGATGGTCGACAATGAATTTTTCTCATTAAAAGGAGTGCCCTCAGCAGAGCCCCAACGGCTGACCTTACCGGAACACTGTCAACCCAAAAGGTCAGTATTATGCTATTTTAATAAAGACGGGAAATGATATAGGGAACCGCAGTTTCAAGGCGAAGAATGCGATCCCCCAAGTTTACGGTTTTAAAGCCGATGTCCACAAGACTGTTCACCTCCTGCTCAATGAACCCCCCTTCGGGGCCCATGGCAAGCACACATGGCCGGGAAATATGCCGGGGACAGACATCCCATGGGCCGGGATGGGCTGTAAGGCCCATCTTTCCCCGGGCAATTCCGGGCAACTCTTCGGTGACAAAAGGCTTGAACAAGCGCCGGACATGCACCCGGGGCATCAGGGTGTCCCGGGACTGCTCCAGGCCCAGGACCAACTCTTTTTCAATGCGGTCCGGTTCCAGCAGGGCACTGGACCAGAAGGCCTTTTCCACCCGCCATGTATTAATGAGATAAATCTCTTTAACCCCCAGGGAGGCCACGGTCTGGAAAATCCGCCGGAGCATCTTAGGCCGGGGCAGTGCCAAGACCAGTGTCAGCGGCAGGGGGTCTGGGGGAACTTTATCCAGGCGCACCGCCATCTCCACATAATCAGGGGCTGTTTCCAAGACCCTGGCAGTTCCCATTTTCCCGTTGACCAGCCCCACCATGAGCAGATCCCCGGGCTGGGCCCGGTGAACCTTTTTGATATGGGTCATGCGTCGATCCCCAAGGCGCACCCGATGGGGGTCGATATAATCCGCTTTAAACAGCAAAATAAGATTCATACGACTCCAACATCGTAAACAAAGTGCAATAACACACGTCAGCCCTCTCCCGGATTTTGAGATAGATGCCACATGGGCTGCCCAAAGGATGGGAATCAATGGTGCCCAGCCTGCGTTGTTACGTTTTTGACAACAACGCAGATCCGATCCTACCCGTTAAACATTCGTTATGTTTGAGCAGTTTGCAGAAATATAAGCGTTTTGATTCTTACCATATATAGGTGTTTAATCATCACTTACATACAATATATCGTATGGCCACTTGTAAAATAATATTTCTGCAAAAGTCTCAATTAATTACAATTTAAAATTGATAATAGAGTGCACCTTGTCAAGGGCGCTGATCTCCTGGCACACATCCTCTGGAACCGGTGTATCCGTGCGGATAAAGATAATATTTCGATCACCATCATCCTCGCGGCCCACCATCATTCTGGAGATATTGATGTTATTTTCCCCAAGACAGGTGCCAATGCTACCAATGGCCCCGGGCACATCCTTGTTGTGGATCAAGGAGAGATACCCCTCGGGGATCACTTCCAGGCGGAACTTGTTGATGCGGATAATTCTGGCGTCATCCTTGCCAAAAATGGTTCCGGAAATCAGGTTGGTCTCATTCTCATACACCACCCGGATGCGGATCAAATTAATGTAATGGGCACTTTCCTGGCTGGCTATTTCGGAAATTTTAATGCCCATCCCCCCGGCAAGGGAGGTGGCATTCACCGAATTGACCTCATCGGGCACCATGGGGGAAAGGATTCCCTTCACCGCTGCCAGGGTGACGGGTTTCAGATCAAGATCAAGGAAGTTACCCGCATATTCAACGGAAATTTCCTTGATGGGCCCCTTGGCCATGGTGGCATGCATGGCACCAATTTTTTCGGACAGATACAGGAAGGGCTGCAGTTTTTTCAGCAATTCACCGGTCACCGAGGGCACATTCACGGCATTAATAATGGTGTCGTGTTTCAAATAGGCAATGATCTGGTTTGCCACGGCCACGGCCACATTGGTCTGGGCCTCCTGGGTGGATGCCCCAAGATGCGGGGTGGCAATAACCTGATCCAGGCCCAGCAGCGGATTGTCCACAGGCGGTTCCACCTCAAATACATCCAGAGCGGCCCCGGCCACCTTACCCGAAACAATGGCATCATACAGATCCTGCTCCTGGATGATGCCGCCTCTGGCACAGTTAATAACCATGACACCGTCCTTCATCATGGCAAAGGTATCCTTATTGAGAAGATGGGTGGTGCTCTCAATTTTGGGGACATGGATGGTGATGTAATCGGATCTCTTGTAGAGTTCTTCCAGGGAGACGCTTTCAAATCCTTTTTTTTCAATGTGCTCGGCGGTGACAGCAGGATCATAGATAATCACCTGCATCCTCAACCCCTGGGCAAGACTTGCCACAATGGAGCCAATGTTACCAAAGCCGATGACACCGAGTACTTTATTAAAAAGTTCCCGGCCCTGGAGGTTCTTCTTTTCCCACAAAGATCCCTTTAAGGTGGATGTTCCCCGGGGAATATTCCGGGTCAAGGCCATCATCATGGCAATGCTGTGCTCGGCGGTGGTAACGGTGTTACCGCCCGGGGTGTTCATCACAGCAACGCCATGCTTGGTGGCGTTGGGGATGTCCACATTATCAAGGCCGATGCCAGCCCGGCCCACCACCTTTAAATTGGTGGCAGCGTCCAGGATCTCCTGGGTCACCTTGGTGGCGCTGCGGATGACAAGTCCATCATACTCACCAATAATGGCCTTGAGTTCATCCGGAGCAAGGCCGGTGTTCACATCCAGCTCAATACCCTCTTCATTCCTGAAAATCTCAAGCCCTGCTTCTCCCAGTTTATCACTTACAAGAACCTTCATTTCAATGGTTTCCTTTTATATGCATGGTGCTCGCCCCCGCTGTTTTACGGTGGGGACGTTCACATTTATTTTTCTTTTTTAAAAGCGATCATAAAATCAATCAGGGCTTCCACTGCGGCCATGGTGGTGGCATTGTAGATGGATGCCCGGCATCCCCCCACGGACCGATGGCCCTTAAGCCCCCCCAACCCCTTTGCCCTCGCGGCGGCAATGGACTCTTTTTCCGTCCCCTCGCTCGGCCGCCGGCTG
>CAKZLA010000393.1 GCA_937124525.1 uncultured Desulfobacterium sp. | reverse complement strand
TAAAGAAAGAGCTTGAGTGTCAGCAATTTTCTGGGCGTTGGGCGTTGTGGGGGGGATTCCCCCCCCACGCCCCCCCCCTTTTTTTTTATTATATTTTAATATACAAGGATGCCCAAAATCTGATTACGCAAAAAGGAAATCCCATGAAAAATCAGGTGACATCCCAGGCATTCTGGGAATCGGAGTGGCAAAGTGCCATAGACCGGTCCGGGTCGACCCCTCCCGGCACAGACAAGGCTCCGAAACAAACACAGATGGAACGATGGAACAAGATGGCAAAGGACTTTGCCGAGCGCACCAGTAAGCAGAAATCCGTAGAAAGACGGGATAAGACCCTCCGGCTTCTTGGGGACAGGGGAATCCTTAAACCGGACACCTGGGTTCTGGACATTGGTGCCGGGCCGGGGGCCTGGACCCTGCCCATGGCCCGGCATTGCGCACATGTCACAGCCCTTGAGCCTGCCGGGGGCATGACCGATATCATCGCCGCCAGGATGAAGGAGGAGGGGGTGGACAACATCACCATTGACCAGCGAACCTGGCAGGAGGTGGATCTTGAACAAAGCCGCTACAAAAAGGCCTTTCACCTGGTCTTTGCATCCATGACCCCGGGCATTGACGGCCCGGAAACCCTGAAAAAAATGATCAATGCATCAAAGGGGTTTTGCTATATGAGCGGTTTTTCCGGCCCGGGCATGCACCAGCAGTTTGCCCCTTTATGGGAGAAGTTCTTTGACACGCCCATGCCCCAAAAGACCTGGGACATCATCTACCCGTTCAATTTGCTCTATGCCATGGGTTTTTGCCCGGATTTGACCTTTTCCTGGTGGAATCGGGAGATCAGCTGGGACCGGGACCATACCATCCGCCATTTTGTGAACTTCTTTGAATCTCATATGGAAATCACCCCTGAAATCCGTGCCATAATTGCCGATTACGTGGACACCCGATGCCCCAATGGAGAGTACCGACCTGAAAAATCGGTGTGCCGGGGTACCATGATCTGGTCCGTTCACAAGGACGGCCCAAAGGGTGAGTCAGATGGGGTATAAGGTCCTTACTGCACTGTGCTGCCTTCTTATAAGCCTTGTGTTTGCCTGTTCCCAGGACCCCGAAGACACAGCCTCCCAACGGGCTCTGGAACAGGGGCTTCAAAAGCAGGCATTTTCCTCCAAAACCCGGCCCGGATGGGGCCTTTGTTGGATAAACGCGTCCTTCAGGCCTTTTTCCATACCATTGACCGGGACGAACTGGTGGCAAAGATCGCCAGGGGTACAGCCCTGCCCGTGGCCACACTCACCCTGGCCCAACTGGGCGGTGTTTTTTTGCTGGCCAGAAACAGCCTGATCACGGTCATGGCCAGGGATTATCTTATCACTGCCCGGGCCAAGGGGCTTGGCCGGATGAGAATCTTCTGGCGCCACGCTTTTCGCAATGCCATGCTGTCCATTGTCACCCGGGTGTTCATGGGGCTGGGGGCGCTCACAGGGGGACCGTCCTCGTTGAAAACCCGGATTGGGTAAACTCATTCGTCAGGCAGTTATGTACCAGGACTACCCCCTGATCCAGGGGATTTTCTTGGTGGTCACCCTGGCCGTACTCACTGCCAACTTCGTGGCGGATCTGGTATATAAAAGGCTGGATCCCCGCATCTGAACCCCAAAAATTTCCCCGCCCACAAAAGCGGTGCAGGCATGAACCAAGCCTTAATAACCCTATCTTGTTGTTTCTGGAGGATGACCCCTGCCGGCAGGACTGGCCTTGTCATTTTTTTAGGGCTCATTTTCCTGGCCCTGGCCGCGCCGATTATCTGCCCCCGTTCCCATAAAATCATCTCAGGTCCTGCGCTTATTCCCCCGGGTCATGGCCACTTTCTCGGCATGGATGAGCTGGGCCCAGATCTGCCACGGTGCCCAGATCAGCCTTTTCATCGGTCTTGGCACCGCCTTCACCGCAGGTCTTGGCGGGGGGGGGCGGGCATTCTGGCCGGATACGCCGGGGGGCGTGTGGATATGGCGTTCATGCGGCTGGTGGACATCATCCAGGTGCTGCCGGATTTGCCGGTGATGATCGTGCTGGCCGCTTTTTTTGGCCCCAGCCTTCTTATCATTGTCCTGGTCTTATCCTGTTTTTCCTGGGTCCACACCGCAAGGATTGTCAGATCCAGGATACTGACGCTGAAACAACGGCAGTATATCCGGGCGGCGGCGCTTTGCGGCGCTGGCCCCTGGTACCTTATTTAAATAGATTAGCCCTTTACTTGCA
Organism: uncultured Desulfobacterium sp.; assembly: GCA_937124525.1. The sequence goes on along the minus strand of CAKZLA010000393.1, from coordinate 8,794 downwards.
AGATTAAGGTGTTATAAAAAATCCGGCTTCATATCTTTCAAAAATGCGTTACAGTCTTTAATGTCAGAATTTTAACTGCATCTATTACATCTATTTCCTTGACACCATACAATCACAGCTATATGGATAAATAATTACATATATTTAAAATAATATCTTATTTTTTACATACTATTGGGAGTGATATATACTACCAATATAACATTCTGAATATATTATATGGTAAAATTCTTAATTTTGTACAATTTTTCCAGAAAGTTGGTTTTTGGGATGAATCTATGGTCATCTTTTCATCCTTAACTCAATGGTTGCAACTTTAACCATAAATGAAAGCTTGCCTTTTGGCTTTCGCCAGCCCGGAGACCAACTCAACTCCCCCAAATCCGTTATAACCAGTTTGTATTTGCTAAAAGCAGGTTACTATCGCCATACGCAAAAAACATAACAAAGAGGAGGATACTTCATGAAGAGACAAGATGATCTGGCTTTGGGATGGATAGTTGGTGTACTTGCCATATTATTCCAATTGGCTCTGCCTTGTTCAGATGGAAGATGCGCAGTCACCGGTGCTTCCGAAAAGGGAGCGGTTCAAAAAGCCTTTAATGCCAGAATTCCTTTTGTCGTCAACAATGGCCAGGTAGATGCTCAGGCAGCCTATATCGCTCGGATGTTCGGGGGAGCATTGTTTGTGTCCCAGCAGGGGGAGCTTGTGTATGCATTGCAAAAATCCCGAACAACTCACAACGATACCACTGAAACCGAGGATAAAAAAACGGCTTCTCAGTCAGTCGAAATTGCCGAATCCAATTACCATAAATCAATTGACGGCATTGTTTTCAGGGAATTCCTTATAGACTCCGACAACCATCATCTGATTCCCCATACGATCCAAGGCAAAGATGAAACACCAACCAGAATCAATTATTTCAAAGGAAATGATCCGTCACAATGGAAGACGGACATTGCAACATATGCTGAGCTCAATTTTGGAGAGGTATATGAGAAGATCGACTTCAGGCTTCATTCGTACGGCAACAATGTGGAGAAGCTTTTTACGATACATCCCGGTGGAAAGGTCGAAAATATCAAACTGGGGGTGGACGGCGCCGACAGCTTACGGGTTAACAATAAGGGGTCGCTTGAAGTGACAACATCCATGGGCATTGTTACATTCACCAAACCCGTGGCCTATCAAATCATCCATGGGAAACGGGTCGAGGTGGAGGCTGCATACAAGGTGAATCAGACACCGATCCAGCCCACTTCGGAGATTGATCAGGCCACCTCGCCTGCTGTTTATTCCTTTGAAATCGCATCGTATGATACATCAAAAGATTTAATCATTGATCCACTGCTCGCTTCCACATTTTTGGGGGGCGGCAGTTCGGACATGGGTATCGAAATTGCCCTGGACAGCTCTGGAAACATCATCATCTCAGGATTGACCGACTCCCTGGATTTTCCATCAACCACCGGCGCATACGAGGTGTCCATCGGCGGCGGTCAGGATATCTTCGTTGCAAAACTGAATCCGGCGGGGGATCAGCTTTTATTTGTCACATATATCGGAGGAAGCGGCGATGAGTTCTACGTTCTCGATGACTCGTCCGAACTCTATCATTTCGGTATGGCTGTAGATTATGCTGGTGACATCTATGTGGCCAACAATACCGAATCCACCGATTTCCCAGTCACGCAGGGAGCTTATGATACTACTTTTAACGGTGGCGATAGCGATCTTTTTGTTGCAAAGTTAAGTTCAACCGGGGATCAGCTTCTTTATGCTACCTTTCTGGGAGGAAGCAATGCAGAACATGGCGGCGGTATTGATGTGGACAGCTCAGGAAACGCCTATGTGGCGGGCACTACCTACTCCACGAATTTCTCCACCACAGCAAGCGCTTATGCCAAAAATTATCGAGGTGGGGAAAACGACATGTTCGTAACAAAAATCAATCCTTCGGGCAGCGGCCTCATTTATTCAACCTTTCTGGGCGGGTCCTATTGGGATGAAAGCACGGATTGCGCAGTTGATTCGTCCGGGTGCCTTTACGTCCTTGGTGGTGGAGACTCCATTGATTACCCGACTACCACTGGGGCGTTCGACACGAGCTATAACGACGATCGCCACTATTATGATATATATCTCACAAAACTCAATGCCGCAGGTAGCGGTCTCGTCTATTCAACCTTTCTGGGAGGAAACGATAAGGAATGGGCGGAAGACTTGGCATTGGACGTATCCGGAAATGTCTATATCTCCGGCGGCACTAGCTCCACCGATTTTCCCGTAACCGCCGGGGTCTATGAAACGGTCTTTACCCCAAACGGATCTGAATGCGATTTTGGAACAAAGACCGGCTTTTTAGCAAAGATGAATGCAACGGGAACCACTCTTTCATATTCGACATTCCTTCCTCGCGGAGTAGGAATGGGAATAGCTGTTGATAATGCAGGAAACGCCTACATGTCTGGTACCACCTGCACCTCGGAATTTCCTGCAACCCAGGATGCCGTCTCAACAAATTTAAACGGAAATATGGATGCCATTGTGGTGAAGGTGAACCCGGATGGGAACGAAATTTTATATGCCACCTATTTTGGCGGAAGCGGCCCGACAGACGGGCTTGAAGTCGGTATGGATATCACCGTTGATGACATGGGGGATATGTATGTGGTTGGCATAACGGATTCAACGGATTTTCCTGTTGAATCCCCTGTCCAATCAACTTATGGTGGTGGCGTATATGATGCCTTCGTAGTAAAAATTGAAACACCATCTAAGGTAACTTATTACCCGGATTCTGATGGTGATGGTTATGGTGATCCGGGAAATCCATACGAAGCATCTTCTCAACCGGCAGGCTATGTCACGGACAACACCGACTGTAATGATAATGATTCAACTATTCACCCGGGGGCTACAGAAATCAGCGGGGACGGCATTGATCAAGATTGTGATGGCAGTGACCTACCAAGTACGGATTGTGATGATGTCCCAGGTAAAGTTATTCTTACGTCACCCTCCGTTTCAACTGAAGATTCCATCCCAATTTATAGCTGGGAGGCTGATCCTTGTGCAACCTGGTATCGGCTTTATGTCTGGGATGACAACCATACCGTTAAACATTCACAATGGTATGAATCTTCTGATATAGCTTCAGATGGAATTTGCTCCGTAACCATAGCATCGACCTTGGGAGGCGACTCTTATGAATGGTTTGTGCAGACCTGGAATGAATATGGCACTGGTAACTGGAGTGACGGGATAACCTTCTCTGTTGACACAGATGATGATCAAGATGGATACACAGTGGGACAAGGAGACTGCAACGATAATGACAAGAATATACATCCTGGCGCAATTGAAATATGTGGAGACAATATAGATCAAGATTGTGATGGTAGAGATATATCATGCTCTGGTGATGATCCTTGGATCGGTAACTGGATTCAAGTAAATTTTTTATCAAATGATGATAATGGAGTGTGGGATCAGGATGATCCCGATGGTATAGGATTTGTCGCACAGATAACTGAGAGTGAATGGGTAGAAACGGATGAATATGGAAATGGGTGCTCGGTCACATATTCGTATTCAGTGGATCATAATAATAAACTCTTTAAAGAAGCAATAAGTGTCAGTAATAATTGTTCTTTTCCATTAGGTTCTTTCTTAAACGAATTTGGAACGCTTGAATTTTATGATGGTAATAATATCATGATAGAGTATTTTGATGTTTCATCGGAGGATACTGATACTATTTTAGCCTTTAAATGGATGAGACAATAAAGTACACCCGCATAGCCCATGCAGGCTAATTTTTCTAAAATTTTGTTCCCCCCCTTAGCTCGAAAATTCGGCTGAGGGCAAACTCGTTAGCCTATATTTTCAAGGCTCCATTCTATGGTTGCAATTTTTAGGAGGCAATTCAACTTTTTTATTTTAGGAGATAATTCGAAATGCAAAACAAACCTCTACATTGGCTACTTGCAGGAGTATTTATTTCAGTTCTTTACGTTTCTCATGTTACTGCAACCACAGTTTCTTTTAGCGGTACTATAGTACAGGTATACACAGATAATGGCCGTGGAACTTATTCTGGCACCACAATCGGAGATTCCTTTTCGGCCAACTTTGTATATGGTGATAGTGCCGATCAGGCTATTGACATCTACACGGACACAGAGTGGAATGACGTTTATTGGAAATTTAAAGGTGGCACATTCGGAGCAAATGTAAGCAATGGCACAACACCAACAACTTTTTCTTCTGTGGAAGTCCGTGTAACCAATGATTGGTATCCGGATGAAGAGGTTGTAGATGTGCTCAATACACTATTTGAACAAAATACAAACGAAGATACTCCAATGGATATGTGGGCTATCGAATGTACTACAGATAATGAACTTAGAATTGAACTTTTATTTATTTTCTATGATACCACCCTGTATTCTGGACTCACCAGCCAGCCATTCCCGCAACTGCCTCCATGCACTGCTGACATAGTGCTCTTTCTCATTGAAGATGAAGATCGGGATGGAAACACATTGTTCGAGGCCTTTGGCCGACTGGATACAAATTCTATATGCAATCTGCCAACATTGCTAACCTTTTACCGTGATAGCGATAACGATGGTTATGGTGATCCGGAAAACCCATACGAAGCATCCTCTCAACCGGCAGGGTATGTCACGGACAACACCGATTGCAATGATTATGATTCAACTATCCACCCGGGGGCTACAGAAATCAGCGGGGACGGCATTGATCAAGATTGTGATGGCAGTGACCTACCAAGTACGGATTGTGATGATGTCCCAGGTAAAGTTATTCTTACGTCACCCTCCGTTTCAACTGAAGATTCCACCCCAACCTATAGCTGGGAAGCTGATTCCTGTGCGACCTGGTATCGGCTTTATGTCTGGGATGACAACCATACCGTAAAACATTCACAATGGTATGAATCTTCTGATATAGCTTCAAATGGCATTTGCACCGTAACCCCGGCAACGACTTTGGAAGGCGGGTCTTATGAATGGTATGTCCAAACCTGGAATGAATATGGCTCTGGTGACTGGAGTGATGGGATGAATTTTATTCTTACAGAAGGGACGAACATAGAGGGTAATGAATTCCAGGTAAAGTTCGATAAAGATTCATATCAGCCTGTAATTGAAGGACTTACCTATACTTATTCCAACGGCGGAAAGGTTGCCTTTGAGAATGTCGACTGGGATACACTGACGTTCACTATCAACAACACACCTTCATCAAGTTACCACCCGGATGGCGTATTAGATGGTGGGATCGACTTTGACAGTAACGGATACTATATTGTTTACTACAGTTACAATAATCCCACCTGGATGCCGGTTAGCGAGTATTTCAGTTTTCTACCCGTCATATATGAAGATGATGCTTTATACGACGGCTTCACTTGGGATGATTATGTTATCTCAAATGGATACCATATTGATACGACGGTTACTGTGAACAGTGTCGGGCAATCATGCCGGGATGGAGGGGGAAATCAGTATGACGATTGTGTAGAGATGGAAGTAGAGTTTGAATATCCGGAAGGGTATAATCGGGAAATTTATATGATAAAACAAGCCTTCCTTTTGGCAAAAGGAATCGGTTTTGTCGATCGCACCATGTACTGGACGGATTCAAGTCAAACTAATTTTTATCTGGTAGACTATTATATTCCTGAATAATCCCCATGCCCTGCGGCATAATAGAGCATGAAACACTTGTAAACTGATTATAATACCCAACTCTGGAGGATTTAATATGTTTATGTTGCTATACCGTAGGTTGCGATTCGGCATCACTCTATTCGCTTGCATAGTGTGCTTATATTTGGGTAACTTCCCGTTAACTGCCATAGCTGCAACTTGGAGCGTCACTGGAAGCATGATCACGGCACGAACCGGACTCACCGCCACTCTGCTACCTGACGGCGAAGTCCTCGTCGCGGGGGGAGCAGAAAACTGTAATGATAACCCCGCTTTCAGTTGCGCGGAACTCTACAACCCAACAACCGGTGTATGGTCGGCTACTGGGTCAATGGTTTCGGCGCGAGCCTGGCATAACGCCACATTACTTCCTGATGGGAAAGTACTTGTGGCAGGGGGATGGAATAACGGGGACGATCTATACAGTGCTGAGATTTACGACCCTGCAACCAAAACATGGACAGCCACTGGCTCCCTGACTATAGAACGGCATGGACCAGCTACGCTACTCCTTGATGGAAGGCTCCTTGCTGCAGGAGGTGCAGGTGGAAATCCTCCCACCTACACTCACGCCAGCGCGGAGATCTATGATCCTGCCACCGAATCGTGGAGCGCTACTGGGGCTATGACTTCAGCCCGAAGGGGGCACACCATCACGCTACTGCCTGATGGCAAGGTCCTCGTCGCGGGGGGGTGGATCAAATACACGGATACCATCCACGCCAGTGCGGAGATCTATGATCCCACCACCGGAACGTGGACAGCAACTAAAACAAGCATGAGCACGGCACGGAGAGACCACATGGCAACGTTGCTGCCTGACGGCAAGGTTCTCGTTGCAGGAGGGTGGAATAATGAATCTGAGGGCTTGGATAGCGCGGAGATCTATGACCCAGAAACTGACATGTGGATCTCTACTGGCTCCATGCTCACAGGACGTGGCGCTGCGGTTAATAGCATGCTCTCTAACGGCAAGGTTCTCGTCGCAGGAGGGGGGAATAGTGAATTTGAACTTTTAGCCAGTGCGGAGATCTATAGCCCAGAGACTGAGACCTGGACCGCTACCGATTCCATGATCACAGGGCGGGCGGAACCAGCTACTGTCCTGCTATATAGCGGGGAGGTTCTGGTCACAGGTGGATTGTATAACAGCAACTGTGACTCACTCAACAGCACGGAGCTATACAGGAGCGATGATGAATCGGAGGGTTCAACTAAGGTAACTTATTACCTGGATTCTGATGGTGATGGGTATGGTGATCTGGAAAACCCATACGAAGCAACTTCTCAACCGGAAGGGTATGTCACAGACAACACCGACTGCAATGATGGTGACTCAACTATCCACCCGGGGGCTACAGAAATCAGCGGTGACGGTATTGATCAAGACTGTGATGGCAGTGACCTACCAAGTGCTGATCGTGATGATGTTCCAGGTAAAGTAATCCTTACGTCACCCTCCGTCTCAACTGGAGATTCCACCCCAAACTATAGCTGGGAAGCTGATCCCTGTGCGACTTGGTATCGGCTTTATGTCTGGAACGACAACCATACCCTAAAACACTCACAATGGTATGAATCTTCTGATATAATTTCAGCTGGGGTTTGCTCCGTAACCCCAGCAGCGGCCTTGGAAGGCGGCTCTTATGAATGGTTTGTGCAGACCTGGAATGAATATGGCACTGGTGCCTGGAGTGACGGAATGACCTTCTCCGTTGACACCAATGATGGACCACCGGAATCTGTAACCTTGATCACCCCTGATGCAACCGTCAATAATCCCATAACCTACACCTGGAATGCCGTTGATAATGCAACCTGGTATCGGCTTTATGTTTGGGATGACAAACATACCGTTAAACATTCACAATGGTATGAATCTTCTGATATAGCTTCAGATGGTATTTGCACCGTAACCCCTGCATCGACCTTGGAAAGCGGGTCTTATGAATGGTATGTCCAGGCCTGGAATGAGTATGGCACTGGTGATTGGAGTGACGGGATGGATTTCATTGTTACAGAATATCATGCTGAAGCATTAACATGGAATCAGGTTGATGGATTCAACAACGGACAACTTACCAATCTGATTATTGATCCATTCGATTCAAACATAATCATTGCTGGTACATTTGGTGGTGGAGTTTACAAAAGCGTTGATAAAGGCAACACTTGGGAACAAATCAATTCTGGCCTACCAAGTGCATCTGATTCCCATATGTTAAGTATGGACCCAACGAATTCTGACACACTTTACGTGAGTACAGTAGAATACGGAATTTTTAAATCTACCAATGGAGGAAAAACTTGGAGTTCAAGTAGTACGGGACTGACAAATTTAGATGTTCACATGGCAGTAGCAATTGATCCTACAGATACATCAATATTATATGTTGGTACAGAAGACGCGGTTTTTAAAAGCACTAATGGCGGATATAGCTGGAGCGAATCGAATAATGGTTTAACAGGGTATGAAGTGTGTGCCATGGCCATTGATCCATCTAACCCTTCAATTGTATATGCAGGAATGTATGTAGATGACAGTCACGACGGTGGAATGTTTAAAAGCATTAATGCAGGGGAAAATTGGGTTTCGGTTTCTACTGATTTATCAACCGACTCTTTAAAGGTAAATTGCCTGACTATTGACCCAACAAATTGCGAAATTATTTACGCATCTACAGATTACGGTGTAATCAAGAGCACAGACAGCGGACAAAGCTGGAAAAGCATCAACACGGGTTTAACAAACCTCTCTGTCTATGGTTTAGCTATGCATCCATCAAACTCTGATATAATTTATGTTGGGACATGGGGAGATGGAGTTTTCCGTACTGATAATGGCGGTGAGACTTGGGTATCAGATAGCTCTGGGCTTAAAAATTTGATAATTGTCAGCATTGTTTTTGATCCATCAAATCTGGGGTGTCCAAACCATCATATTCCTTTGCTCAAGATTTGGCACCTCCATCAGAATTTAATCTATGATCGAGCAATCGGGACGTTGGCAAGGAAAGTATAAGCTCTTGATAACAGTTATGAATAATATTAA
>CAKZLA010000392.1 GCA_937124525.1 uncultured Desulfobacterium sp. | reverse complement strand
CCAATTGGCCGGTTCCTATTGCCCATCGGGGGGGCTCTGCTGAGGCAAACTTGGAGGCTACCTTTTCATATAAAAAGATAACGGGAATTAAGGACATTGTTTTTATCTGCAAAAATGACGAAAAAAATAATAATACTCCTTCGGACAATGTTTCTGTGGGGGTTGCTCATCCTATTGAGTCGCGCTGAGGCTTTGCCCGGAACATCCAGGGCCCGGGCAGATGTGTCTGGGGAGACGATTACGCTTTTTAACAGTGGTAGAACACCCATGAAGATCTCTGTGTTACCGGGAAAGTCGCAAACAGATGTCCAGATCAAGGTCACGGGATTCAAACGTGAAAACAAATTAGAAGTCATTCCCCTGGACTCTCCCGCCAGGCTTTTGGTGGATATGTTTAGTGAACTACCCGGTTTTAAGACGGTTGCTTTGTCTGTAAACACTGGACCTGTGAGAGAACTGCGGGTAGGCCATCATCTAAAAAAAGTGAGGATTGTTTTAACGCTTAGGGGCAGGGTGGTTCCCGGAAGCAGAATTGTTTACAAACCAGATGGATTTGTACTCATTGTACAAGCCGTTGAAAACCATATTCAGATGGAATCAAAGAAGGACAATGTGGTAGATTCTGCTGAAAACACATTGAAAAAAAATCTGAAAAATCATGAGCCTGTTGTATCTTCTGATAGTTTCAAGGACGATTTAAAAACTGCTATATCTTTCCATGGAAAGAGACTTCATGGGGAACAGAATACTTCCACTCTTTTTGAGGTACCTTTAGATGATACTAATCCGGCTGCCACACTTTTTTTTAAGGGAATTTCCCATTACAATACCGGTGACTGGCCTGGAGCCATAGCACAGTTGGAAAGTCTGGTGGGGCAGTATCCTGAGGGCATCTATGCTGAAAAGGCCTGGTTTTTGTTACCCAGAATCTATGAAAATATTTACCAAGACTCATTGAAGAGCCATTTCAGGGAATTGACCGATCGTTATCGGGAGGCAGTCAGTCGTTTTCCCAATTCTTCTTTCACCGGTGAGACCATGCTGAGGATAGGGAATCTGTACTATCAAATGGAAAATTATGCCGAAGCCCAAGGGTATTATACTCTTGCGTTGAACAACAGCCTGCCTGCATCTTCAACGGCGTTGCAGGCAAAATTGCAGATTGCCAGAATTTTTCGTTTGAAAAAAAAAGACAGAGAGGCGGTGGACCTCCTGCAGTTTATTATTGATACCAGCAAGGACACTGCTATAAAAAGCGATGCAATGATGGAGCTGGTTAAGATTCTTTACGATCAAAGAGCGTTTCATAAATCCCTTGATTTGCTCGTCAGGCTTGTGAACATGAATGCTGATAATATTTATAAAATCCCAGAGGCCTCTCTTTATCTGGGGAATAATTATTTTCAGCTGGGGCAGAACGCCCGGGCCAGAAAGCAATGGTTTCTGTATTACAACACCTCCCATGACAGCGAAGACAATCATGTGATCCTGGCGCGCATCGGTGACACCTATCTCGGAGATGGGCGTATCCAGGATGCGGTTCGTATTTTTTTGTTTGTGTGTAAACGATATCCAGGAACTAAAGGAGCCAAGATTAGCTGGATAAGACTGGCAGAACAACAGGAGGCAAGTCCAGAGGTGGCATCATTAATTCCCCTGTCATCCCTTCAAATTTATGAAAAGGTGTATGGCTTTTTCATGGAAGAGGAATCAAAAGATCCCATTGCCATGCTTGCCATGCTCAAGCTTGGGGTCTTGCATCATAAAGAAAAATCCTATGATCAGAGCCTTGGGATATTAAAAAAATTCTTTAACAATAAACCCCAGGGGGCATTGCGAGAGAACGGTACCTATGCCCTGAAAAACACCCTGGAATCAATGATCCTCCAAGCCATGGACAGTGATGATCCTGGCCAGGCAATTGCCATCTATGAACGTGAAAATGCCCTGTTTCACAAATTGTTTTTTTCAGAACCCATTTTTCTTGTGCTGGCCCGGGCATACCTTGGGGTGGGTTCTGAAGAAAAAGCCATGGGGTTATTCCAACAAATGGATTCTTTGCTTCCCAACAAAGAAAAACCGGAAGATCTTCTTTATTTTATGGGTAAACAGGCCTTCCAGGATCAGAAGATGCAAAAGGCCCAGGCCAGACTGTCACTGCTTTTAAAAAAATATCCCAAGGGTAAATATACCGGGGAGGCTACTTCTTTAATGGCAGATTGTTTTTTTAGACAAAAGAAATACAGCCAGGCCATTAATATGTTTGATGCCGCATTGAAATATGATCTGCCTCGTTGTGAAAGGACAAAACTTTTGATTCATCTGGCAAAGGCCGCTATTAAAACAAAGGCCCGGAAAAGAGCAATGGCAGCTGTCACAGATGCTGAAAAAAGTCATGGAACTTGTGCAGGTATTTCTGGATACCTGGGAGATGAGATTGGGGATCTTTTTTTTGAATTGGGGGCTCTGGATAAAGCAGTGGCTGTTTTTAGCCAGATTGTGAAGATGGAACAGACCCAGGTAGAAAAAGCTTCCCTTAAATATAAGATCGCACAGTGTTTCCGGCTATTGGGTCGCAGGGAGGAGAGTTTTGCTTTATATCAAGAAGTGGCTGATCTGAATGATCCCTTTTGGAGTAACCTGGCCAGAGAAGAGATTGCTGCTGCTGGGTTTTCCGACGAGATAAAGAAGAATGCAAAAAAGAACAAATGATCAAAGATCAGCTTCAGGGAAGATCTTTATTATCGGTTGAATGTTATCCTTTTTCAAGTCCCTGCATTAAAGGACACAATGGATGACATCCCTTTACTGGCAGAACACTTTATAAAAAAATACAATCAAATTGACGAAAAGAATGTCAAAGATTTGACACAGGCGTCATTGAATTTATTAATGAACCGGTCATAGCTTGGTAATATCAGGGAACTTGAAAATGTAATTGGCGGACTCTTCTTATGTGCGAAGGGTCTGATCTTGTGCTGGAAGATTTCTCCATGGCAGGGTCTCAGAGCTCATTCCCATTTTCCCGGCACCGTTTGTAACTTATTGATGTTATTAAGTCAGTAGCAAATTGATTCAGGAAATATATTTTTACAAATCAAAGCCTTACAATTCCGACCGGGAAAATGGGCATGCGCCCGGGCCTCAACGGTATGCTGGATATTCCCTCCACCCCTTTATGTCTGTGGTTTCCCTGAAAAAAATGGAAAAAAATATTATTTTTCAAACCCTTGATCATCAATGATAATAGAACCCATGCCGCAAAAATACTGGATATCAGCGTTCAAACCCTGCGAAATAAACACAATGAATACAAATAAAAAATGGTGTTCAATGAATTGAGGAACGCAATTTGCATTATGTTTGTTCTCAGTACAGGATAACGATGTTGGAATTAATTTTGCAAAAAGGCATTTGTCTGGATTTCGTCTATTTTTTAATTTTGGGAAATTCACATGGCCTGACACATAAGATGCATAGGGAGAAGAATAAACAATGCAGAATCAATTGATATTTGATCATTCATTCCAGGTGCTTGAGAAAGCTGTGGGGATCTCCCAGCAGAGGCATGGATTAATTGCAAATAATATAAGCAACCTGGATACTCCAGGCTTTAAAGCCCAGGAGATTGACTTTAAGTCTGCTCTTGAAAATGCCATTGATTTAGATACGGATGATGTCAGGCTTACAAGGACCCACGATGATCACTTGGGTCTTGGAGATTCCACCGGAGGGGGAGGCGCTGAGTCCTTTGAAGAAGAGGGAACTTTTGATGGTTTAAACTGGGTGGATATGGACAATGAAATGAAAAAACTCACAGAAAATAAGTTGGTATATCGCACCGCTGTTGAAGCGATGTTGAGAAAGATAAACATCATAAAAAGCGTGATAAAAGAGGGAGGACGTTAAAATGAATTTTTTAAAATCCTTTGACATCAGTTTTTCCGGACTATCAGCCCAGCGACAACGCTTGGATGTTATCAGTCACAACCTTGCCAATATTGAAACAACAAGAACAGAAGAGGGTGGACCTTACCGTCGAAAAATGGTGATGATGAGTCCTGGGGAAAACAATATGGATTTTTCTGACACCCTGAATAATGCCCTTGGCGGCGTAAATATTGACAGTATTGTGGAGGACGACACGCCATTTAAACAGGAATTTGCTCCAGCCCATCCCGATGCCAATGAAGACGGCTATGTTTTGAAACCCAATGTGGATCTTTTTGTGGAAAATGTAAATATGCTCATGGCAAAAAGGTCTTTTGAGGCCAATGTCGCGGCGGTGAAATCTGTCAGAGAAATGACACTAAAAGCGCTTGAAATAGGGAAATAATCCATGAATAATCTAAGTATTGGCGGTGTATCTCAAACCTCCCTTAAATCCGTGGTCCAGAAAACTCAGAAAGAAACCCAGTCCTTTGATCAAGTCATAAAGAGTGCCATCGCCAATGTTGACGGCATGGGACAAAAGGCCGACAACGCCATTGTGGATATGGTCCAGGGAAATGCCGATGTTCCGGCAACCATGATAGAACTCCAGAAGTTCGACATTTCCATGCAATTATTTCTCTCCATGAGAAATAAGGCCATTGATGCCTACAAGGAAGTCAGCCGCATGCAATTTTAAGTATTTCATTTTTCGCACCCCATAGGACGGATTTTTTGCCCCCTGCGGTGCCATGATCTAACTATTTTTATATAACTGCCACGGGCAAACCGTATTGGGGATTTGGCCTGCCCACAACAAATATAGAAACTCCAGTTATTACAAATAATTGGACGGAGTTTCTGTAAGATCTCAATAAGTTCGGAATTTCAGTAACTCTTTTGCGTATCATCCGGGATTTAAGGTGTTGAGCAGGTTGCATCACCCTGGGTTATTGAGAACTTACGAGTTTCTTATAAAAGAATCAGTGTTTGATATTGCACAGTAGATTGTTTTTTGAGCTTGGTCCAGAGACACCACTCATCTCCCTTGTCTCTGTATGTAATAACCTGCAACGAAAATTGAAACCCTAATAACATCAGAATTTTAGACGGAGTTTCATATAAAATTTTTGAAGAAAAGGAAACCCGTAGAATGAACAACTCTTTTGCGCATTTCATGAATTTTGTCGGTTCTTTGCCGCTTTCCAAAAAAATAAGCATTGCGCTGGTGGTTTTATTGATCGCAGCAGGTTTTGGTGTGATGTTCTTTCTGGCCAACCAGGAAGATTATCAACTTCTTTACAATAACGTTTCTCCCCAGGACGGTGGCAGCATCGTTGCCAGATTAAAGGAGCAAAAAATCCCTTACCGTATTGAGGCTGGCGGGACCAGGATAATGGTACCTGGGGACAAGGTGCACGAGTTGCGCCTGAGCCTGGCCGGTGAGGGGCTTCCAGGAGGGGGAACCGTTGGATTTGAACTCTTTGATAACCCTGATTTTCGAACCACTAATTTTGTTCAGGAATTAAATTACAGGCGTGCTTTGCAAGGAGAACTGGCAAGAACCATCATGAATTTCAAAGAGGTCAAAAAAGCGTCAGTTTTTTTGGCTATTCCTAAGGATTCTCTTTTTGTAGAAGACGAAAAACAGGCATCCGCATCCATACAATTGGACCTGGAAAGCTCCTTGTCTCAGCCCAGAGTTGAAGCCATTGTTCGGTTGGTGTCAAATGCCGTGGAGGGCTTGGATAGCAGCCGGGTGAGTGTTGTAGACACAAAGGGACGGGTGATTTTTCGGGGGAATGCTGGGGATGACAATATGGCTTCCGGTCTGGGAGGCAGTATGCTGGATTATAAAAAAAATATTGAGAAAAAAATCACCCGAAATATTCAAACCATGCTGGAAGAAATTGTTGGTGTGGGAAAAGCCATTGTCAGGGTTAATGCAGAAATTGATACATCCGAAATGGTTATCAGTGAAGAAGAATATGATCCAACCGTGACGGTGGTCCGAAGTAATAAAATGATTGAAGAGAGTATTGGTGGTGGTGGGCAGGGGCAGCAGACAGAACAAGACAATTTGAATCAGAGGGCTGGTGTTGTTCCACCGGCATCCACGGGTGGGCAGAAGACAAAAACAAGTCGAAATGCCACCACTAATTACGAAATTAATAAAATTAGTCGAAAAACTGTGCGGCCAGCCGGAAGCATAAAACGACTTTCTGTGGCCGCTGTTGTTGATGGTGTTTATAAGACAGAAACCAAAGAGGATGGCTCAGTGGTTTCAAAGTATGTTCCCCGGGACAAAGAAGCTTTATTGACCTTTGAAAAATTAGTTATAAATGCAATGGGGTATGATGAAAACAGGGAAGACCAGGTTTCGGTTCAATCTGTCCCATTTTCAGCATCTGTGGCAATGGAAATGGCTGACCCCCTTGGGATAGACAAATTCAGTCCTTTCATGTTGCTGAAAACATATGGCAAGATGCTTTTTAATTTGGTTTTGATTGTTGCGGCATTTTTCCTTGTGGTTAGGCCCTTGCTGAAGAGTATTAAAGGAATTCATACAGAAATCGCTGAAAAAGAGAAAACAGAAGCCTTGCCCCCAGGTGAAGATATTAAACAAATTTCCGAACCAGAATCAATAAATCCCAGACAACGAATTATTGAATTGAGTAAGAATGAACCGGAAAGGACTGCGGCAGTTATTCGAAGTTGGATCACCAGTGAAGCGTGATCTTGCACTCCCCGGCTATGTTTTAACCCTTATTGGATTTTTGAACTCATACAAGCGTCAAGTGAGAAAAGAAGGTTGTTAATATTGTTATGGCATATATTTTGCTTTTAAATAAATAGTATGGATAGCATAGATAATTAATTATGGTCAATTTTTTGGCATCTTTAAACATATGAGAACAGGATAAGCTGATGACAATGAAATCGGTGATGCTCAATAAAAATTTCTTAACATCCAAGGATTCCTTAAATACCCATGGTGTATCTAAATCTACTGAACAAAAAGCGCTGAGTTTTTTTTCCATGATTCGTGATGCTGTTCAACCAGGTACGATTAGTGGGGATGCTCCGGTCTCTAAGGAGCAAAGCAGATTACTGATTAAGCCTGAGAATACAACCTCCGATGTTGTGGAATCTACGCAATCCCCTCTTGAGAGGGTTCGAAGGGCATTTTTGGCCAAAGGCGTTGACCCGGATCAGGTGGTATTAGATCAAAATGATTTTAAATCTTTGGGATTAATTCTTGATAAATTGGGTTTTTCCCAGGATAGTATTGACTCTTTTTTCCAGGATTCGGTGGAAAGTTATTCAGGTAAAGAGATGACTTTATCTGATTTTTTTCGAGATTTTACCCAATTTGAGACTAATTTAAAAAGCACATCTCCTTCTAACCAAGTGGCTGCAAAAATAATCTCTTTGGATAAATCTTCTATCCCCCAAATTGAGTCGGCATTAAGAGATCTTGGCGTAACGCCTGAAGCACTGGATTCCTTATTACCCTCTGTGATTGATGAAAATGGGGATGTGAACATGAAAAAGCTTACGCATGAGCTGAAAAAGATGCAAAGTGAACCTGTTTCACCCACCTCTGGCGAAACAGGTATAGAGAATAATTCCGTGCTGACCCATAAACTGGTTGAGGCCTTGGAGATAATGGAGTTATCGACTCCAAACCAATCCATTGGTGAGGCTTTTTCCATGGATGATCTCATCGGACTCATGGACGCAAAGGTTTTGGGAGCCGATGCCGATGTCCAGGAGAGTGATGATCAGAGTTCTGTTGTTTTGGGTGCAGTGGCTGAAATTTCGACAGAAGAGGTGGTTGAAAATGAAAGAATAAATACTTTTTTTGCATTTGCCAAAGAGATGATGGCACTGCAAAATTTTGAAAAATCTTACCTCGGAAATACCCGAAGCCCATTGATTGGATCAAGGTCTATATATAACACCAATGACATTGATGGAGGGATTCAAAAAACTGTTGTTGCAGCAAAGGCCGGTGTTATAAGCCCGGTTATTAGTGATAGCAACGGAACAACTCAGCCTGATATCAGTGATGTCCGGTTGGAGAATCATGTTGAGACTACCACTAAATTTGATATCCGCAACATCCAGTCAGACAACCGTGTGGGCCAACCGATCACATCATCAGACAAGACTTCTCCAGCCCTTACCCCAGCTGCGGGTACTGCTCCAGCTCTTACCCCAGCTGCGGGTGCCGCTGTTGAAATGAGCGAATCAGGAGCAAATCTTCAAGGATCTGGTGCTGTAACAGCCAATGCTGCAATAGCACCGGGTGTAGAGGATCTGTCGTCCAAAGTTGCCTCCTCCAATGCCAGTGATATTCGGATAGATAGGCCTGTAGATAGCCCTATACCCCATGTTAATACCCATGTGGCTGGCCAAGCTGTCGCATCATCAGACAAGACTTCTCCAGCCCTTACCCCTTCTGATATTTCCATGGAAAAAGAATCAATTGTCTCTGATTACAAAGTTATGGAAGTGGTATTGCCAGATCAATTGATGAATCCCAAAGATGTATTGTGGGGCACAAATAGATTTAGAAAAAACATTGACAGTACATTTTCATTGCCATGGGGGAAATCAGATACATCCGGCGGTGCACAGATGATTGCAGCAATCAATGGAGCAGTAACGGATGGTAATGGTGGAGTTTCAAAGGAAGTTGATGGGTTGATTGATGATATTTTATTGAATTTCGGAAATCGTATGGAGAACATGGATAAACAAGGGCTTCATAAAAATTCTTATGCAGAAACGTCTGTTGCTTCTGAAAAAATTTTAATGGCAGGGCAGGGAAACACCAGCGCCACAGAAACCCTTAAGCAGGAGTCAACCCTTTCTGAGACCCGCTTGCCTTCCAACGTGCTTGAGAATGTCGGAAAAGAAATTGCCTCATTCCTTCAACGAGGCGACCGTATTCTAAAAATTCAATTGAAACCCGTTGAATTGGGAACAGTGACCATTGAAATGGATACCAAGGAAAATGTACTTAAGCTCTCCATAGTTGCTGAGACAAGCTCTGCAAAAGAGATGTTTCTTGCCAACCATAGCGATCTTCGGCGGATTTTAGAAGGACATGGAGTCAAATTGGAAACCCTGGATGTCCAAACGAACAGCAATTTTGATCAATCCCTGGCCAATGGGAGCCACGATTCTTCCAGGCAGAATCAACGTTGGGGTTCACGGTTCGCCAGGATGGGAACTGTGGATGATGACGAGGTGCAACACGTCCAGTCCATGGGAGTGAACAAAGATGCGTTGCTGGATTTGCTGGTATAACTTACATGGCAGTAGCCATCTACCACAACGGAAAATAAAAGCTCTTTAATTCCAGCATGTTGATGAGGCTTTCATATAAAACCCACATGACAGGGCATCCTGTCACAACGAAGATTGAAATTTTAATTATTACAAGTTGTTGGATGAAATTTTTTATAAAAAGTAAAACAAAAGGAACCGCTCATGTATATTGATACTCTTGGTACGACAACATATACAACGGAGTCGTCACAAACAACTTCCGATAAAGAGTTGGGTAAAGATACTTTTTTAACATTGCTTGTGGCCCAGATGGAAAATCAGGATCCTCTAAATCCAATGGAGGGTACGGAGTTTACTGCCCAGCTTGCCCAGTACAGCAGTCTGGAACAACTCTATAATGTCAATGACAACCTGACTGTAATCAGTGATGGGCAGACTGGGCTTTCAAATTATTCTTCCCTTGATTTCATGGGAAAGGAAATTTACATCGAAGGTAATGATCTCACGCTGGAACAGGGAGTTGCAACTTCAGGTGGATTCTCCATTGGATCCGCTGCCAATTGCACAGTTAATATTCTGGATGCCAATGGACAACTGGTGAGAAGTCTCCTTCTGGAAGATCTTGCCTCTGGAACCCATGGATTTGACTGGGACGGGCTGGACGAGAATGGAGATACGCTGACGGACGGGGCCTACACCTTTGAAATAAAAGCCGTGGGAGAAGATGGTAAAATCTTTTCCGTGGAAAGTTATTCATCGGGAATCGTGGACCGTGTCAGTTTAGAAGGTGACACCCCCATGCTTTATGTGGGAGATTCATCTGTGGCGATTTCCGAGGTCAAGGATATCCGCTCTCCCACTGAAAATTAAAAAATAAATAATTTATTGTAACTATTAATGTCGGCATTATGCCGATTCCCAGATGTTTTCCACCGGTGAATTTTTAGAAACCGCAAAAATGGGAAGGGTCGGGTAAATTAAACAGGAGAAAAAAAATATGGCCTTATCAAGTGCACTTTTTGCTGGCAGCAGCGGGTTAAACACATTGGGTGACACCATGCAGATCATTGGTGACAACATTGCCAATGTGAACACCATCGGATTTAAAGGCAGCAATGCGAATTTTCAGGATCTGCTGAGTCAGTCCGTGTCCACAATGAACGGTACCACACAGGTCGGCAGCGGCAGTGCCATCGGTGATGTATCTGCTTCCTTTGAGCAGGGATCCTTTGAAACTACTGGATCTGCCACGGATCTTGCCATTGGCGGGGATGGATTTTTTATTTTAAGTGATCCAAATGCAGACATGGACTATTATTCCAGGGCAGGTAATTTTGGCTTTGATGAAGATGGATACATGGTAAACCCCAGTGGATATGTTGTCCAGGGCTGGGAGCTGGACGCGGAATCTGGAAATGATGTGGGATCCATCACCGACATCCATCTGAACTCCTTTACTTCAAGTCCCAAGGAGTCCTCGGAAATCCAGATCATTGCCAACCTGGATTCCGAGGGAATTGACAATTCCTTGGTGGGCGGTGTCGCTGATCTGGCTGATGCATGGGACAGCACCTTAGATCCGCCCATGACAGATGGTGCCTATGAATATCAGACCACAATTGAGGTGTACGATTCTCTTGGAAGTAGTCATGATATCACTGTCTATTTTGACAAAACCGCCACTGATTCTGAATATGAGTACGTTATTACCTGTAATCCGGCTGAAGATAACAGAGCAGGCCTTGCGTCTCCAAACGAAGGTCTCCTGGGCAAGGGGACTATTACCTTTGAACCTGCATCGGGGGTTATCACCGGCATTACCATGACCGA
>CAKZLA010000391.1 GCA_937124525.1 uncultured Desulfobacterium sp. | reverse complement strand
TTTCACCTAAGCCGCTGTTATCTACAGGAACAGTTCGCCAGCCAAGTACAGATAAGCCTTCCGCTTCAATAGTCTGATTGACTACTTGCTCTATCGCTTCACGCTGTACATCATCTTTGGGCAGGAAAAGCATACCAACGCCATACTGGCCAGCATCAGGTAGTTCAAAATCTAGAACTTCACGGAAAAAGGTATCTGGAATTTGCATCAACAAGCCAGCGCCATCGCCCGCTTTAGGATCAGCACCAACCGCACCGCGATGCACGATGCGTTTTAATATGGTTAACCCTTGCTCAACTATACCATGGCTTTTTTCGCCCTTGATATGAGCAACAAAACCCACTCCGCACGCGTCGTGCTCATTAGTCGGGTCGTACAAACCTTGCTTTTCAGGCAACGATCCTAGATGCATATAGTCCTCTCTAAGCTATTGAATCACTTGAAAAAATCATCCTAATATGAACTTTGTATAATTCAATCATTAGCTAATTTCATGAGCATTACTAGGGTGCAAGGCTCAAAAAGCAGGAAAGTTATACTTATTATTTAGAAGTGATTATGCAGTTTTCACTGCGGGACTACTTAAATTACCATGAACCAAGATTGTTGGTACCAACAATATCTATATCTGGAGCCATAGGAATTGTTAATACCAAAGCCAAAAGCTATCGCTCCATTAAGCGCGGCATGATCTCAACCAAATTGCAGGGTTGAGTACGGTAGTCAAGCTGAGCGGAGATAAGCTTACTCCAACCATCCTTGCAAGCCCCTGTAGAACCAGGCAAGCAGAAGATAAATGTGTGATTAGCCAGCCCCGCACAGGCGCGGGATTGCAATGTCGAGAGGCCAACCGTGCCGTAGCTTTTCATGTGAAACACCACTATTACCACAAAAAAACACATCAAACATACTATCGGCAACTGAAACAATCTGCCCTCTGCGTTCAGTCGTCACCCGATAATCACCAGCATGCGATTCAAACCAAGCTAATGCATTCTGTGCAGTGCTATCATGCAAAAGAGAAATTAACGCAGCAACAGACTCTGGTGCAGTACCGTCAAACTCAGCTCCTTTAGCGCACAGCTCGCTAACCATATCTGTTTGCTCATGCTGCCAAGCACACAAGAGTGCTGTGCTTTTCTCACCAACAATGTCAACTTGTGCATTGATATCCATACCTTGCTCAAGGTACCAGTTAACTACTGATTGATAATTACGCCCTGCAGAAATAATAAAGCCACGTTTCGCGACTTCACTGGTCATATCAATCGAACCAACTATACCCTTCAAAACAACAGAAACAGTGGCATCCAGGCCTAAGCTGTCATCTGGGTCTGCATCAGTCCAAGCCCCGGGATCATCTGTATCACTGGAATCATCATCGTCATAATCATCATCATCAAGACTTTTTTTACACCAGGTTTGGGCCAATGCAACATCGAGACTTCCAGAATCTTCAATCTTCTGTGCGCCTTCCGTGGCTGCAGATTCTGCCTGATAAAAATTCTGCTGGTAAATCCGTTCATTGCGAGCTATCTGAAGTTCAATGGAGCTGGTATTTATGGATGCAATTCCCAATACGGTGAGAACTACGAGTATGAGCATAGCTAAGACAATGGCTGACCCATTCTCGTTATTAACAACATTTTTCCACTGATGACTCACCCTGTTCTCTCTAAAATATGAATGTAAAATGCTCGGAATGTATACCATTTTCTATCCCCAAAAGTGCAAAGAAATATTGCAATTGTTGGCATCCTTCAAAATACTTTACAGCCTTTGAGACCATTCTCCATTTTTAAAGGCTTCTTCAAAAAAAAGCGTAAAGCACTTTGGGATTCATATGAAGGATGCCCAATTGTTTTTAAATATCCCTGGCTTTTATAAAAGTTAATGCTACTGTTGGATTTTTGTCAGGTTTGCTCGAATGTTCTAATTTAACCGTTATCTTTTTATACTTTGAACTTACGGTACTGACAGTATAAGTCAGGGTGTAATTATCAGGAATGGTATAATCCTCATTTTTCCCAGATGTGATTGTTTCATCTGGCAACGCGCTGTATTGCCTTTGCATTGCCAATTCAATTTGATTCTGAGCTGTCTTCATTAAATCTATATATTTTCCTGCTTTTGCATTGCCTTTAATGGAGGCTATCTGCATTTGCGCCACGCCAAGTAAACCGACGGAAAGCACTACCAAGGCTAATAACACCTCAAGTAATGTAAAGCCGCCATCTACTGAATTGACTATCTTTTTCATAATCCGGCATTCCTTAACTTAACTGTGGTCATTCCCAGAATCCGCCTGTAATGGTCATTTGGTGTAAAATGAGTTCCCCCCACAACATAAATGTTCTGGTTTGTGTACTCGCTGTCCGTCTTCGAAGCACGAACCAGTACCCAAACCCTTACTGCTCGAATATCCTTGAGATCAACATTAGTTAATGTGTCTGTTCCCCCCTGGGTGTCATTTATATCAATGTCACCATCGTTGTTACTATCAAGATTAAACCAATTTAGCCCGTTGGGAATCGCCCAGATAGTCTGACCACCAGCTGTGTCATTATCACCGTCCCCGTCTGCATCATAGGCATAGGCAAATTCCAATGCACTTATATGATAAGCGATGGCAGCACCTCCAGACATTCTATGAAACTCATTTTTTTCAGTATCCGGATCATTTGAATCATACAGTTCATATTTAAAATCTTCTGATCCATCAAGGACACCATCTTCATCCCAATCTATCCCAAATCCAAAACTATTATTAGTAGCGATGATTATAACAAAATTACCAGATAAATTGGGGTCATACCCTGCCATTCTGATATCTTTTTCCATAATTAAGAATACAGTCCGAAGAGTCTGCTGCATTTCAACCACCCTTGACTGCACAGTATAACTTTTATTCTGGCTGATAAAAGTAGTGTAGATACCAATACTGACAATAGAAGAAAGTGCCAAAGCAACCATCAACTCTACTAACGTAAAACCATAGCGGTTAATGCTTGGCATGTGTCCACATTTTTTCAATCTGTCCATGTAGTACCCGTCCATTCTCTTACATTAATTGATCCGGTAGCTAAAACAGTTATGGCAAAGCAGATATCAGAATTTTTATTTTCCAAAAAAACGGTACCCCATGAATTAGACATGCCTCTTGCTGAAAAACGAAGCAGGGCTGAGGGAAACGAAATAACCTTACTAATAGATTCGTCATCCCAATTTTTGGAGGCACTGCCTGAGCCATAATCAATCCCACTTTTATAATCCCCCAAAAAAAGCCGCTCTTCGCCTACATCCCAGCTACTGTCCTCATCAGAATCAAGATAATAAAACCCGGGAGATGATGAACTGTTGAAAATAATTTCCAATGAACTGTTATTTTTCACCGCCTCCATTTTTGTCTTTTGCATAAAAGAGACAAGATCCCTGGTGGCATTCTTTAAACGATATTTAGGTAACCATGAAATTATATCAGGTATTGCTATACCAACCAGCACGGAAATAATGACCACAACAATCATCACTTCGATCAAAGTAAAACCGGACATCGATTTTCGATTCATCGGAATCATTTCCATATTTGCTTACGCCTTGTTTCCACTTGATGATCAAGTTCTTTTATGTTGACATATCCCGTGTGGGTTCAGGCTTGTGTTATTGACATTATTCGGTGGAATTTTGGGTTCGCATAAATCTTTAATTTATACTCGATGTTCAAGTTTTTGATAATAAACTTGCCAAAAGTATTCAGCAAGAATAATCTTTGGCTGATAGAGAAAGTGTCGGTTTCAATCTTCCCAAAATTCTTCCTCTCATATGTTTTCCTGATGGTATAAGCTGGAAAACATTTTTAATAGTTTGGCCCATTTCCTTGAGCTTTCCACCAGGATCTTGTTATTACAGCAAAGATTCGAAGCATGCCATCAAAACGTTCATTTGAACCCTTCGTTGTATACCTCCCACTGGTGCAACACAAAAAAATTGCATTCAAACAATTTGTTTTTATTCGAATAAGTATAGAAGTGTTGACCTGATCTAATATGCTAAAATAATCTGTTATTTTAATTAATTTTGATGATTTGCTTTTTTAAAAAATGACATACGTATGGATGGCGCATTCCCATTTTTCAAGGCATTTGCAATTTGAGGCTGACAAAATTCATGCATATTTTGGCATCTTTCATATCACCTCAAAAGTAGTTTATACTTTTTTGAGATGCCCCTCTAAAAAACAGGGTTCTTGATCAAGGAAGTGCAAACGGGGAAATGAAGGATGCCCATATTTTTCCATAATCATAGCGAAACCACCTGATTATTAAGCTAAATGGCCAAATCAACACTTGTAGACTTATCCGTTCCGTAACAACCTGTCAAGGATCACATCTTTAAGTTTTACATTTTTTTCACCCCATTGCAAAATATAAAATTAATTCCAGCAGCCCCTCCCTTTCAATTTATATTATCTATTTTTCAGATTATTGAAAATTAACTGCAAGATCAGTGCAACATCCTCACATATTCCCCAAACACCCAGTTTTCAAACAAATACAACCATTCTATCTGCATCTCAGAGTAATTTGTGGCATGCTCAATTTGTCTTGGACTGACCCGTTGGATTCATCCTGTACTCCCACAAATTGACAATTATTGTCATAAAACCCAACCTTTTTTGTCGTTGATGTTTTTTAAAAAGAATTAAGCATCCTTCATTCATTGCTTGACACTTTCTCAAAGCATCCCCTTATTCTCCGGGAATTTTTTCAAAAAAGAGTCAACTATTTTGAGGCAATATGTAAGGATGCCAAGAATTACAGATAAAAAAACAAAAACGTGATTTTACATGGCTGACCCCTTCTGAATTCTACATCACCATCAAGCTTGCTGAAAAGAATATACACCAGTTGAAATAAATTGGATAATAAGATAGAATTGAAGAATTGAAGACATACAAAAAGAAAAGGGGAACATTAATGATGGAAGAAAAGAACACACCAGATGAAAAGGACATTCAAAGCCTCACCCTGGATAAAAAGACCATGGATTTCCTGGTGGCAAACATCATCCCCACATCTAAATATTTCGAAGTTCGGTTTGATCACATGCAAGATCAAATTAACAGGACAAATAATGATATCAACAATTTTCACGCTGATGTTGACAAACGCTTTGACAGCATGAAAATTGATATGGATCAGCGGTTTGATGGCATGAAAACCGATATGGACAAGCGTTTTAAAAAGGTGGATACACGCTTCCATTGATAAACTGACACTCGATGTTCAAGTTTTTGTGAAACCATTGTAAACGCTATGCTTAAACTTGATGTTTTTTTGTGACGTGAAATTGCAAAAAAATATAACCTATTAATATTATTAATATTAAAAAACGTGCCACAAAGATATTTATTTTTCAAGACAAGCAATATTATTTAATCATATTAAGCATTAAAAAAAACTTGAACATCGAGTGACAGATAAACTATCAAGATAGAGATGACAAACAGCGAGGATTCGCCATTAGGATGTTTACAATTGCCATCAGCATTTCCTTTTTAGATGCGCTGGGTACTTTTTTAAAATCAATGGGTTTGATCTGATTTTAACATTCGGTGCTGCAACGGAGTCAGGCCTGCCTTGTTGCCGCCGTCCCGGGTTGAGGGAAAATAAGGGACAGACCACGTTTTATTATCACCAAACTCAATGGCAAATCGGGTAAAGAATCGGAAGTATGGGCTATTTTCTTTTTTGGGTGGTTGCTAATCAATGCCCTGATGGTTATAATCATTTCATGGCGATTGATGTGGAAAAATATCTCGGTTATAGCTGGTTGAAGTAAAAAAAGGGGGGGGAGCATGAAATCAAACCTATTGAACTGTGTGATTATTGTATTCATATTTCTCCATCTGTTTTTACCGATGTCATTATGGGCTGTGGAGATAGCGCCCCGGATATCGGATCGTGAGATCATCGAAAAACTTGCTGTTCTGGAAGAGGGTCAGAAAGCGCTCAGGACTGAAATGAAGTCGGGCCAGGAAGCGCTCAGGACTGAAATGAAGTCGGGCCAGGAAACACTTTCAATAAGACTATCAGACCTTAGGGCTGAAATGAAATCGGGCCAGGACGCACTTAATAAAAGACTGGATGATTCAAATAATACAATGCTTGTTTTTTTTGGATCTCTCATCACGTTGATTGTGGCACTTTTTGGTTATATCGCCTGGGATCGTCGTACCATGGTGAAGCCGGTGATTGAACAGGTCAATCGGCTGGAACGTAAAGTACTGAATGATCTGGATTTGGAACACTCGGATGGTTCACTTTTAAGAAGGCAGCTTGAGGCATTGAGACAATATGGCCGAAAGAATCCTGAATTTGCTGAAATATTGCGGGGGTTGGCGCTGCTTTAGAGCACTTTAATGACATGAAAATCGATATGGACAAACGCTTTGAGCAGATGATAACATCCATTAACCGACTGACAGACACACTTGAACAAAGGGATAACAAACAGCGGGGATTCACCATTAGAATGTTTACCATTGCCATTAGCATTTCCCTTTTAGGTGGGTTGGGCACTTTCTTAAAATCAATGGGGGTGATCTGATACCCATCATCAACTCTGTCTTTTTATATTGACACTATCCGGGAGATACATTCCAACACACCACCAATATGAAACCCTCACAAGAAATAGCCAGAATCCTATTCAACAGCGAAATCCTGTCAAAAAAACAGATCAACGCCGCATTGAAGAATGAATCAGACATCCGAAAGGCCCTGGAAAAACAGCAACAGGCAACACTCAAGGGAAACTCAAAAAACGCCATCCTTCCCCCCATCTATTTCATGGATGTACTCCTGGCTCTGAAGCTGAAAAAACAAGATGAATCCGGCATGGAACTGGATGAAGACCTCCTGTATGAAACCCTGGCCGCCGGGTGGAGCATCCCCTATAAAAAAATTGATCCCCTGAGCCTGGATCTCAATGTGGTGACCCAGACCATCCCCCACTCCTTTGCCCTGCGCCATCTGGTGTTGCCCCTGGAAATAGAAGGAAAAACCATCCGGGTGGCCACCCCGGACCCCTTTAACCATGAAGCCATGGACGACATTGAAAGGGTCTCAGGCTTCAAAGCCTGCCCGGTGGTCAGCGCCAAAACCGATGTCATGCACCTCATTGCCGAGTGCTTTGGATTTCGCAGATCCATCACCGCCGCAGAAACCCAGTTTTCATACAAAAGAGGGGGGGAGCTTGGCAATCTCGAGCAATTGGTCCGGTTGAAATCCAGCCATGAACTGCCTGCCTCGGACGAGCACATTGTCAATGCTGTGGATCACCTTTTTTCCTATGCCCTGGAGCAGCGGGCCAGTGACATCCACATTGAACCCAAACGGGACAAAAGTCTGGTACGCATGCGTATTGATGGAGTTCTCCACACGGTGTACACCCTGCCGGGACGGGTTCACAATGCCATTATCAGCCGCATTAAAACCCTTTCCGGATTAAATATGGCGGAAAAAAGAAGGCCCGAGGATGGCCGCATCAAGACCCAAAAGGATAAAGTGGAGGTGGAGATCCGGGTATCCACCATTCCCGTGGCCTTTGGTGAAAAGGCGGTGCTCCGGCTCATGGACCCCGAGGTGTTGTTCCAGGACCTGGAAAAGCTTGGGTTTTCACCGGAGGATCTGGAAAAATACAAAAACATCATCACCCTGCCCCATGGCATTATCCTGGTTACCGGCCCCACGGGAAGTGGGAAATCCACCACCTTGTATTCCACCCTGAAACAGCTATCCACCCCGGCGGTGAACATCACCACCATTGAAGATCCCATTGAGATGATCCATGAGGATTTTAACCAGATTGCGGTGCAACCAGCCATTGATGTCACCTTCAGCACCATTTTAAAAAATATCCTGCGCCAGGACCCGGACATCATCATGGTGGGGGAAATCCGGGATCTGGACACGGCCCAAAGCGCGGTACAGGCGGCCCTCACCGGCCATCTGGTGCTGTCCACCCTGCATACCAACGATGCGGTGTCATCCCCTACCCGCCTGCTGGACCTGGGAATTCCTCCATTTCTTGTGCAGTCATCCCTGGTGGGCATCATTGCCCAGCGACTGGTGCGACGTATCTGCCCCCATTGCCGGGAATCCTTTGAAATGGATGAACAGGAACTTTTTGACATGGGCATAGAACTGCCCGTAACCCAGGATCAGAAATTGCCCCAGGCAAAAAGGGCTCAAAGCAGTGACTTTAAAAAAAGACTGTTCACCGCAGAACCTGGCACCATGGATTTAAATACTCCAATGCAACACCCCCAAGCCAGACAGACAAACGAGTCAAAGGGGAAAAACATTATTCTCCACAGGGGCAAAGGGTGCACCAAATGCAGAAATACAGGGTATAAGGGCAGAAGTGCCATTTTTGAAGTGTTACCCTACTCGGAATCATTGAAAAAAATGACAGCAGGGGATGTCAACGTCTCC
Source organism: uncultured Desulfobacterium sp. (assembly GCA_937124525.1). Next base: position 5,212 of record CAKZLA010000391.1, on the reverse strand, counting down.
AGTCTAAGGAAACGGGCCAGCCATGAGGGCTTGAAAACCCTGCGGGAGGATGCGGTGTTGAAGATGATAGATGGCGAAACAACCTTTGAAGAGGTGCTCAGAGTCACCTGGCAGGGTGACAGTTAAACCATTGAAATGATAATAGTTAAAGGCTCGTTAATCCGGGAATCAAATTAAAATGCTTGTCTTTTGTAAATATTTTGTACCCATGTTGAAAAGCAACGGCAGCAATCCATATATCGTTTGTTGGAATGGGCGTACCTGCAACTTTCAAATTATTGAGTATTGAAGCATAAAAATCGGCGGTTTCCACATCAATTGAATGAACAACTACCCTTGGAGAATCCAAAAAAACATTAAGTTCTTCCCTGTTTTTTGTTTCCTGGTTGCCGCCCTTGAAGCCAGAATAAAGTTCCCCAACACTGATGGCTGAAAAAGCAATCACATCAATTTTCCTCAAGGCACCGACAACGCTGGTATCTCCCTTCATGGCCAATGAATAAATATTGGTGTCGATCAATACTTTTCTCATTTCCAGAGTTCCGGATCAATTTGACGTTGGCTGGTTACGGAATTTGTTATGTTCTTAAATTCGTCATCATCCCACCTGCCAAACAGGTCGTCCAAGTCATCATATTGACGTGAAAATTTCTTTTCCTTTTGAAGCCCAAGCCCATTTTTGATGAGCTCAAGCATCAGGTAGTTAACGCTTTTACCTTGTTTTTTAGCAATTTGTTTTAACATTTCAGATATTTCCGGTTCAACACCTCTGATGGTGACAGCTTTCATGGCAATCCCCCAAAACAGTTACGCAAAATGATTATGTATTGATATCAGTATATGCCATCATTTATTTTCTGTCAAACAGATCGACATAATAGTCTGGGATATCTAAATGATCTCGGCGTCGCCAGTGCTGACCCATCCAATTTTATCCCTGGAAAAGATAATTTTTAGATAACCGTTGCGTTTTTCTTCCACGCGCACTTTGGTACCAGCATGGAGGACAAATAAAGTGGTGGCCTCGGTGGACAGACCCGAACGGATGGAAGCATCACTGGAAAGAATCACGGCATACCGGCCATGGATTTTTTCATAATAATCATAGCAGACAGTGGTTCCAGCCAGAATCACAGCCACAAAGAAAAGAATACCGGCCAGGGTGAACACCCGTTTTCCTTTACGGGTTCTAATACCCGCATAAAGGGCAAAGGCCACAGACAACCCAATGGCGGTCCAGATCATGAGCCAGGGCGGCAGATAATTTTGCCAGAAAAATAACATGCCTGTGATATCAAATCCTGATGACTCGGATTTATCTTTAACAAAGGTTCCGGCATGGGCAAGATTAAACCGCAGATCAGGATCATGGGGCATTTGCGTCCGGGCTCGTTCATACCACAAAATAGCCCGACCCGTGTCCCCGGCTTTTAAAAAGGCATTGCCCGCATTGTAATATAATTTTCCATTTTCGATTCCCCGGGATGCCAGATGGGCAAATTTTTCTGCTGACCTTGCAAAGCTGCCTGCCCCATACGCAGAGATAGCTTCAAGCAGGATGGTTCCATTTCCAGGATTATCAGAGGGCTTGGCAGCCTTCACCCAGGATGGTGAAGAAAAAACCATTATACCGGATATCAGTACAAGACAAATCAGTTTCATCAGTCCCTTGACCCGCCCTAACAATTCATTTCTTTCCTGGACATCCAGTGCGGCCCCACCATACCGGACCGATTCAATGTCATGCATCACACTTTCCACCTGTTTTACTGTTTGCGTTGCCACCCCGTTTTTTTCAAGCAGATCACAGGCCTCGGCAATGGTCATGGAGCGCTCCTGCTCCCGGGTTCTGGAAAGAATATGGAACATCATGGCCATATATAAATCCCTTAAAAAAGTCTGATCGTTGCCCTCCCCTTTTTCCCCTTTTACCAGGTGGGCATCTGCCTTTTTTGCAAGAGTTACCATGGGATCAAGGCCTTTATTCATCATGCGGGACAGGAACTGCACAAGAAAAAGTAGCGCAAAGGGAAGAAGGTATAACAGAATGAAAACAGGCACGGAAATGCCAAACCGGCTGGTGAGGACATCGGGTCCTTCCTTTAAGGGCAAAATATCTCTGCCGGTGAAGGTCACCTGTTGGGGGACTGAGTTTTTGATTCCGGGAGACATGGTTTCCACCGGGGGCATGACAGCTTCCTTACTGGTGTTCTCTTCCACTGTCATGGGCATGGGGGATGTAAAAATGGTTTTGTAAGCATTATTTTCCACATCAAAGAAAGTCAGACCCAGGGGCGGAACCGTAAAGCGTCCCGCTGATATCGGCACCAGGGCACGTTTAAATGTTTTCTTTCCCTGGTATCCCTGCTTGGTGAGAATGACCTCTTCCACCGGGGAATCATCGTATACTTTAAATTGGTCAGAGATGTTCAGATCCGGCATTTTTGCATCCATGACATTGCCATTCCCGGAGAGGATCACCGTCAATGTGCTGGAATCACCGGATTTTATGGTATCTTTGTCCAGGGATGCAGAAAGCTCAAATTGCCCCACCAGCCCGGAAAAGGGTACAGCTCCGTCATGGGTGGGCAGGGGCATTACTTCAACGGGCAGTGCCTGGGTTGAAAAGCGTCGGGGTCGGGTTCGGGCATTGGAAAAAAAACCATTGGTAAAAAAAGAATCCCCAAAGGGATCACGGCTGCGGTTTCGATCCTGGAGAACCACATCACAGGTTAGTATGGCAGGATCAATGGTGATCTTCCCCGGGGTTCGGGGAATGATAAGATAGGCGATCTCCACCCCATTGTATCTTCTACCGTTTATGTTGCGGGTAAATTTACGGGGCTCTTTCCCCATCTCTTCCACGCTGAAGTCTTCAAATTCAGGTTTTTGAAGCCGGGCATTGGTGAACTGAACTGCACTGAAAAGCTGAAATCTGTATATGGCCTGCTGACCCACAAAGAGTTTGTCATGGGAAATCTCTGTCTGGACAAAAATATCCCGGGCATCTTCGGGTGACGTTCGCTCCTCTGCCACAGTCACCACAATGGGTTGGGTGTGATAGGTTTTACCTCCATGGGACACGGCCAGGGCCGGAATGGTGAGTTTACCTTTACCTCGAGGGGCCAATTGAAACACGGCGGTGACTGTTTTGGTGTAACTGCCATTGATGATGCTGAGATTACTGCTGTTGCTCCGGGAAACAATCTGGAAATCCGTGATGGGGGCCGTATCCACATCCCCTTCCCCGCCATCAACGATAACCTTAAATTCCAGATAGTCGTTAACGGAAATCCGGTTGCGATCCACCTGGGCCGTTACGGAGAATGCCTGGGCCTGGACCGGCAACAGGATAATTATGGCAATAAGAATTTTAAAAATATTTTTCAACATCACTTTTTTCCTCAAATACCACTTTGGCTTACCAGTCTTTTTCCACCCGGCCACCGGAATAAGCCGGTATCATGGCACGGCCAGGCTGATCCTCAAGGCGGTCCAGCATCTGCTGTTGTTGAGGCTGCAGCGCCTCCATGCCCTGGGATTGCTTTTGATCCCCGGGTGCCATCTTTTTTCCCCCATCGGTCTTATTATCATCCTGGGTTCCACCACCAGCCTGATTTTGATCCCCTGGTTCTTTTTTCCCAGCTTTTGCAGTACCGTCCTCTGGATTTTTCTGTTCTTCATCGGGCATGGGGGGCTGATCCTGGGAGGATTTATTCTCCTTGGAAGAATTGGAATCCCGGGGATCTGACTGGGTGCCGGGTTGTTCCTCCTTTTGCCCATCCTGACCCTGTTGTTTATCCTGTTGGTCTTTGTTTTTCTGTTTATCCTGCCCTTGCCCGGAATCGCCCTTATCCTTATCAGAATCCTTTTTATCCTGGTTTTCTGAATCCTTCTTTTGTCCATCTTCAGAAGGTTTCTGATCCTGGGGGGATTTTTTCTTCTCTTCAATTTTTTGCTTTACAAATTCAATATTTTCGGAGGATTTACTGAAAAGAAAAGAGGTTTCCGGTATTTGTTCAAAGGATTTCAGGGCTTCTTCAAGGCTTCCCCTGCGGTACTGGGTGTTTCCCCGATTAAAGGTGGCCTTTTGCTTTAAATTATCATCATCGGTGTCCATGGCCTTTGTGAAATTGGCAATGGCGGATTCATAGTCCCCTTTCTTATAGGCGGCACTGCCGATATTGTAATAAAGTTCCGGCATGTCCGGACGATCCAGTTGGGCATCAATAAAGGATTTTTCCGCCTTTTCCCATTCCCCCTGCTGGAACGCCTCAATGCCTTGGGCCACGCTCTTTGATGCCCCTGCATGGGCCAAGCTGATGGGGAACATTCCCGTACAAATGGTGCTTGAAACACAAAACAAGATCAATGATAACAACGCAGCCCGGGAATTGTTTTTTTTCTTTTCAGATATAATCAGTTCCAGGAGCAGTATAACCACACAGGGCAGCAGCAGCCATTGGAACCTGTTTTCCCACACCTTTTTCCGACCGCTCTGGATGGTGGTGCGCTCCATGTTTTTTAAAATTTCTCCCTTGTAAATCAAATCCAGATCCATGTCCCCGGCAACGGATTTCACATAAATTCCCCGGGCCAGGGCTGAAATTTTTTCCAAGCCAGCATCATCCACCCGGGACATGACAATGCTGCCCGTGGCATCTTTTTTAAAACCCCCGGCAGCATCCGGGATGGGTGCACCATCCTTTTGTCCCACACCGATACAAAAAATTCTCACCCCTTTTTCAGCGGCGGCCTTGGCAATGTCCAGGGGATCTCCCGAGGTGTTTTCCCCATCGGTAATGATAATAATGGCCTTTTCCGATGCCACCTCCCATTCAAACCCGTCCAAAGCCGTGGCAATGGCACCACTCAGGTCCGTGCCGCCCATGGGCAGATAATCCGGGTCCAGGGCCTTTAAAAAAAGGCTGAATGCAGAATGGTCAAGGGTCAGGGGACATTGCAGAAAGGCCGTGCCGGAAAAAGCCACAAGGCCTGCCCGGTCGGACTGCATCATCTTTAAAAGATCAATGATCTCCCGCTTGGCCTGCTCCAGGCGGGTGGGCTTGATATCCGTTGCCAGCATGCTCCGGGAACAGTCCAGGGCAATCATGATATCCACGCCCTTTTGTTCCACTTTTTCCCAGCGAAAGCCCACCAGGGGACCGGTCAGGGCCAGGGTTGCCAGCAAAAAACCCACAATGAGAAGTCC
>CAKZLA010000390.1 GCA_937124525.1 uncultured Desulfobacterium sp. | reverse complement strand
GCACTGAAGAGGCAGACTTTGCCATACTCCCCATCAAATCCCGGGGCCACATTCACCTGGCCGGTGCGCATTTTTTCAATGGCAGCGGCCAGCAGGGGAATGCCCAGGGCATCAATTTCAGTTAGGGAGCGCTTTAAAAGGATCTCAAGTTCCGGGCCCAGGGTTTCCAGGGCTCGCTCATAAAAGCTGTTCACCTTTTTTGTTTTGGGACCCACATCAAAAATTTCCGACAAAATATCGGTGAGGGGAATAATGCTATGATACCCTTGGCGGTTGGCCGGGGCGTAGCCATAAGGACGTGAGGCAAGTTCCTGGACCCGGTAAAGTACGCCAAGAGTCAGGGGTTTTTCACACACGGGACATGTGCCGTTATGCTGGAGGGTTTCCCCGGGATCAAATGAAATACCACATTTCCGGTGGCCATCGTGGTGATATTTTCCCTCCTGGGGAAACATGTCTATGGTGCCTTGGTACTTTGTGAGATCCCCGGTTTCCAGGGCTTCCCGCACATGATAATAGGAAAGTCCCGTGTTGAACATGGAGGCATTTCTGCCAAGATACATGGGGGAATGGGCATCGGAGCTTGCCACCAGTCGCACATGATCCAGGTTGGCCACCCGCCAGTTCATGGGCGGGTCCGATGACAAGCCGGTTTCCACGGCAAAGATGTGGTGGGAAAGATCTCCAAAGCACTCTTCAATGGTATCAAATCCTGATTTGGAGCCTAACATGGAGAACCAGGGTGTCCAGATATGGGCCGGGATGAGAAAGGCTTCATCAGAAACATCCAGCATGATTTCAAGTAGTTTCTCCGCATCAAGCCCCAGGATGGGACGTCCATCCGAGGCGATATTGCCGATTTTATCCAACCGGGAGTTGAAGGTTTTTACCCCTTCAATATCTGGAAAATAAATAAGGTTGTGGTTTTTTCTCACCCGATCTGCTTTTTTGTAAATGGAGCTTATTTCACACTGGAGGATGAATCTGACCTTATTTTTGCAACGACTGGGGATCTGGGCATCCAGGGGAGACGTGAACTCTTTCTTTAATTTGAATAATCCCGGGGCTGCGGGTTCCAGTTTTTCTTCAAGCTCCTGAATCCATTCGGGATGGGTAAAATCCCCTGTACCCACCAGGGTAACCCCTTTTTTTTGTGCCCAGATGTACAGGCTTTCAAGGGTTAGGTTTTTGGCAGTGGCCCTGGAAAAGTGTGAGTGAAGATGCAGATCTGCTATGAATTCCATGGTGTCGTCTCTGTTATTGCTTCTTGGCTTGGTTTTAACGTGACCTTCTGGAGATCATTTAAATGAAAGTATCAATAACAGGCGGTGAATTCAAGGGGAATCTCAGCCAAAGGATGTTTGGTATATTTTTCCGGCTCTTGCTTGACAAGGTGAGCTTAATGGTGTGATGTGGGAGTTATATATTTTATGACGATGGTAGTGGTGACAAACAATGGAAACAGGGGAGTAAATATTTATACAGGGGAGCATAAACTTTGAATGATAAAGATCGTGTCGGCATTGATATGTGGGCAAAACAAAGAAAAGGTAAGATTGAATTAAGGCAAGTGGGGTTGGGAACACCCCAGGATGCTGTTCTGGAAGATTTTTGTAAATATCTCGTGGAGAAAGCGCCGTTTATCACCCTGAAGTCCGTGGCGGATACAGAGAAAACCCTCCCGGAAATCCAGGTAATGGATAATGTCTCTTTTTCTGCCCTTCCCCTGGAAAAAATGCTGTCCCCTTTTCTGGAAACCTTGGACCTTGCCGGTGGCAGCCCCCCCGTGATTGACTCAGGGATTGAAGGGATGCTTTTAAACATTGATATGCCCGTGGAACTGAAACTCTACGTTGCAGGACTATGCCCCCATTGCCCCGGGGTGATTCGCTCCATGGCTCACCTGGCCGCAGCCTCAGAGCAGATTCATCTCCATGTCATTGACGGCACATGGTTTGATAAGGCGGCTGCCAAGGATGGGGTGTTATCAGCCCCCTGTTTAATCCTGGATGATGATTTCAGGTGGACGGGGGCCGTGTCCATGAAAGAGATCGTGGAAGTGATTGTCAAGAGAGATCCTGCCTCCCTTAAGACCGCTGCCTTGCGGAGGATTTTGGAAGAGGGCAATGCCGCCTGGATTTCTCATAAAATAAAGGCACATGGGGCTATTTTCCCGGGTTTTATAGGGTTGCTGCTCCATGAGATCTGGTCTGTACGTCTGGGAGCCATGGTGGTGGTGGAAGAATTGGCCCAGGATATGCCAGAGTTGGCATTGCAATTGGTGCCGCTTATTCTGCCATCTTTTGAAGATGCCGATGTCTCTGTTAAAGGGGACATCCTCTATGCCCTGGGAGAAGTGGGGGATCAATCTGTGGCAAACACCATTCTTGGGATGATGGAAGCGTTTGAAGATGAAGATCTCCTGGAGGCAGCCAATGATGCTCTGGCCGCCATAAAAGAGAGGGGATGATATGCAGAAGAAAAAGATGAAACCCCTTCGCACCTGTGTGTCTGGGCAGGGAAAATTTAAAACTGGAATTCACACCCCTTCTTTTGTTGTGGATAATTTCAGGGAGCACGATTACCAAGGGACCCTTGGGACTTGTCCAGATGGCCAGGCCATCACCAACCAGGAAAATTTTCCGGAAAACAGTGTCTCTGCCACCCATGCAGACACCATTTATGAAATTCCCAACGCCTTCCCCTTTAAAGGCACCACCTATATTAACTCCCGGTGGGCCGATGCCAATGCCAAAAATATTGAAAAGATATCCCTTGCCCCCAAAAAAGCCACCTCCCTGTGGAATACCCTGGATGGCTGGGCCCAAAAAAACGGGGTGGAAAAGGAAAATATTGAAGCACTTTTTAAAGCAATGCCAAGCCCCTTGCAGATTGCCCTTGCCGGGGAAAGCACCGATCCCCATGATCTTGTCAGGCTGGCACAGATATCTTGTTCCTTTCAGTTTGATGCAACCGGCACCCATCCCCTGGGACTTGTTTTTGAAAAACGGGGGAACAGGATTGTCCCGGCCATTAAAAAATCTGAGCTTTTTGAGGTGGTGGCCAATAACCCCCATCTGCCAGACGAATACAAGCGGGCCATGGTGCTTCGCCCGGGGGTGCAGGGCGACAGTGCCATCACGGCGGAGTGGTGCCAGGAGCAGGATCAAAGCCATGTATTTGAATATTTAAGAAAGAACAGCTATATCCCCTGGGGACATTTTGCCGCCAATACCGCAGATGATACCGTGCGGTATTGCATTGCCGATTTGAGCCTTGAAGATATGGGGGGGATGCGCCATCTGTGTTACCAGAGAATATATGTGATGCTGGCCCGGCAGATGGGCGTTGATATTCCCCGGTCCCGGCAACGGATTTCCCGGGAGAGCCTTGAATCACTGCGGATTAAACTCATTAAGGCCCTTGGAAGAGGTCAGGCACCCCTGGATTTTAATGGCAGTTTGTGGGGATGGAATTTCGGGTTTGGCTGCTCCCAATCGGGGTATCGACTCCATGCCTCCCACCAGCAAATTCACCAGCAGTATGCCATGATCCCCCGTCAAGTGCCCCGGAAAGAAGGTGAAGATCTCCTGCCCTCCTATGCCTGTGGCGATCTGGTGGCCGATTTTATCAGGGAGTACCGGGATTGCACCGGCACTGGATTCTTTGAAAATTACCTTGCTGCCATTCGCACCAATCAACGGGTGGACGGCAATGATAACGGTCCCCGACGTCTGGAGGTGTTTGAAGATGAGAATATTTTGCTCTTTGTTCCCAAGGCCCAGACCTCCCAGTGGGAACTGCAAATGATCCCCTTGAGGCCCTGTGGTAACATCCTGGAAGCAGATGATGCCATGCGAAAATCCTTGGACAATGGGATATTTATGGCCCTGAATATTTTTGAAAAGCTGGGTGCCAGCATGGTCTCCTGCATTGAATATTCCAAACGATTTGATGACAGGGAAGCAGACCAGCAGCTGCTTTATGCGTTTTTGCCCAGACTTCCCCATTCCCCCGGGGCATTCAGTGAAGCCCAACTACGGTGGATCACGGGGCACTACCCCGAAGACTTTGCCCGGGCCTGTCGCTGGAAACTTACTCCTTGACACTTTGATGGGGTTATCTTATAGATATTTTACTTATATTTATGGTTTATAGCTCTTTTGTCACAGGGGTACAGCCGGTAACTCCTTTTCCATGGTGAATCACCTTGCTCTACCTGTGACCGCTTTTATATACAAAGCCGACAGCAGATTTCCCCAATAGCTGACCTGACCGCAACATCGGAAACCAAAGGGGGCGTCATTATGCTATTTTCATTGGTCGTTGTGTTGGTGATGGACGTGGTCGTTATCAAAAAAGTGATCATCGAATATCAGGCTCGATTTGGAAGACTGTGTTGATGAAAATTCACGACAACTCATGAAGGTGAAAATGGAAAGGATTTATGGGAACAAATGACATGCCACCGGTGAAGTTAAAGGGAGTGGGGGACGGTTTCTGGATCACTGTGGATACCCAGGCGCCGGAAGAGAAAATTAAAGAACACTTGACTTTGCTGTTCCAGCGCCTCCGGCACCTGGCCATCAATGCCAGGGTGACCCTGGATATGGGGGGGGCACTGGGGTGTGATGAATTGGTGGCACATCTGAGCATTTTTTTAAAGGAAACATTTAACGTCGGTCTGGTAACCCTGCCTCCGGAAAAAAGATCCATTCCCGTGGAACGGATCCGACAGCGGGATCTCTCCAGGGGCTGGAAGCATCATAGAAGTGATGTGTTGATGCTACGGGGACGGGTGAGATCCGGCCAAAAAATTGAGTCCAGAAAACACATTGTTATCATGGGAAATGTGAACCCTGGTGCTGAAATTCTGGCTGGCGGTCATGTGATTGTTCTGGGTCAGCTTCGGGGGCGGGTGCATGCGGGCAGACCCAACGATGAAACAGCCACAGTTGTTGCCCTTGAATTTAGGCCAACCCATGTACAGATTGGTGGGGTGGCTTCTGCAGGTCTGGATAACAAGCCCCATGAGAATGCGGAGATTGCCGTTGTTGAAAAGGGGCGTATCGTGGTACAGAGTTGTCTGGAATTAAATCTTTTTGACGCCCTGCCATGGCCAGAGGTGATGTAGTGGGTAGACCGCAGGGGGTACCCGGGACTGCTCACAACGAAGCATGAAAGAATATTAGGCACACCTACTCTTTCATATAACTGCCGCGGGCAGACCGTATGGGGGATTTGGTTTGCCCACAACAAATATAGAAACTCTTATGATTCCAAAGTGTTGGGCAGCAGGGTTTTATATAAAAAATATTTAGGGGTATGTGAGGTGTAGATTGGAAGGAAGAATAATTGTTATTACTTCAGGAAAGGGTGGGGTGGGGAAAACCACGGCCACGGCTTCCATTGGAGCATCCCTTGCACTGGAGGGGAAAAGGGTGGCCGTCATTGACATGGACATCGGTCTTAGAAATCTGGATGTGGTCATGGGGCTTGAAAACAGGATTGTGTTTAACATTGTGGACGTAGTCAAAGGGAAGTGCAAGCTCAACCAGGCCTCCATCAGGGATCGGCGCATTGAAAATTTATTTTTAATTCCTGCATCCCAGAGTGACAATAAGGATGTGCTTACCCCTGCCGGGGTGGAACGGGTGGGGAAAATTCTTAAAAAAGAGTTTGATTATGTCTTGATGGACAGTCCTGCGGGCATTGAACGGGGCTTTGAAAATGCCGTTGCCAGTGCAGATGAAGCGGTTGTGATCTGCACCCCGGATGTAGCGTCGGTGAGGGATGCCGATCGTGTTATCGGGTTGCTCTATTCCCGCTCCATCACTCCCAAGCTTGTGGTGAACCGCATTGTGCCGGAAATGGTGGCCAAGGGGGACATGTTGAGCCACGAAGATGTCATTGATGTACTTTCTGTGCCCTTGCTGGGCCTGGTTCCCATGGATCAGCAGGTGGTTATCTCCAGTAATGTCGGGCTCCCATTGGTCATGCAGAATGATTCCACAGCCGGACAGGCATTTCGTCGTATCGCCCGACGTTTAAATGGCGAGTCTGATCTTCCCATTCAGGAACCGACCCATAAAAAGGGCGTGTGGGGCATGCTAACCCGTAAATTTGGTAAAAAATAGTGAGGACGATTCCATGTTAAATTCGTTATTTAAACGATTTACGGGTCATACGCCCAGCAAAGAGGCTGCCAAAAAAAGATTGAAATTTACCTTGGTCTGCGACCAGTTGGAGGTAAATGATTCCACGTTAAAAAATTTACAGGGGGATATCATCCAGGTGATTTCCCGATATTTCGAAATTGACCGGGAGGCCCTTCAGCTTGAGGTCCAAAGAGATAGAGATGTCTCTGCCCTGGTGTTTAACACCCCGATTCTTTGTGTGAAAAAAGAACTTGCCAGTGCCGTACCTGACAAAGGAGACAAGGGGGGGAGGAAAAATTATAAGAAAAAGAAAAAATAGAAAGTGATTTTCATAAACAAAAGCCTGATCCCGTTCGGAGGTCAGTCAATATATAAAATTTGTGATCATCGAGTTTCACTATTTGGGGGCTGATTTACCCAGAATGGGTTTCTTGAATCAATACGTGTAAGTCCGTAAACCAAGTCTGTTTAGGAAGAGTCCGAAATAACATATCTGTTTAAAAATTGGGGACACACTTTCCTTCAACGCTAGCGTATTCTGAAATAGACGAGTCCTTTAAGACTGGTTCCTTAAATATGCCCTTTCTGAATTTCCTTGAAGAGACGCACTCCTGCTGCCATGCCTATATTGATAAAATCAGGTCCAAATTGCCTGCCGGTCTCGGTGCGGAAGGTTTGCCCGATCTGGGCCATTTTGTCCATGCCTGTGGGAAATTTATTCAAAAATTGTCGAGGGGGTATATCTTTACAGATAACCATATCCCAAACCGTGTGGGTCAGGTTATCAGGGCCCCATCGGAACTTATCTGCATCATAAAGGGCATCGGATATCAAAGATGGGGTGGCGGCATCTGGAGAGAGGATCTGAAAGGCTTCATGCTGCGCAATGGCGGTGCTGATGGTTTCAATTTCCAGGGATGTCATGCCGAGTTGTTTAGCTTTGAGGAATTGCCGGGCAAACCGGGCCCCTTTTTCAGCATGATTCGGTTCTTTTCTTTTGGTATCGTGCAGTAGGCCAGCAATCTGGATCAGCTGCATATTTCGGATGATCCCCCTGGTCAGCCCGGTGTTTTTTTCCGGGGAGTTCAATTCCATTTGTATAATGGCGGCACCATCCACACACACCAGCTCTGAGTGGAGAATACCATGGCCAAAATCATTTTCTAAAAGGGGATATATTTTGGTTTTTATGCGCTGGATAAGGGGATCATTGTGCAGCATCTCCCGTGAAATAGCCACCTGACGGTCGCAAACATCATGGAAATGGGGGCGGGGGAGATCCATAACGATCTGCCTTGCCTGTTCTCTCCATTCCAGGTAAATTTTCTCGCGTTTTTTTTTAGACGACGGGTTGATGGGTCCCCCTGTCTGATACTTGATGTTTAGGTCATTGCCGGAAAAAAATATACCGGGATGTGCAGTCAGGTCAGAACACGGTGAATGATTTCCCCTGGTCCACAAGATCTATGCAGGCCAGGGAGACGATGGGAAGATTTAGATGGGCCAATTTTTCCCGGCCCCCTTCAAATACCTTTTCAATGACACATCCCACCCCTGCAAGTTGTGCCCCGCTGTCCGTCACAATGGAAACCAGGGCCTTGAGAGTGGATGCTGTTGCCAGGAAATCATCAATGATGATGACCTTGTCCCGGGGGCCAAGAAAGCGGTCAGAGATGTACAATGTCACAGCCTCAGCCTTGGTCCGGCTTTGGGCATGGGCAGAGAATAGACCACCGGTCATGAATGCAGGCTTTTTTTTCCTTGCAAACACCATGGGAACATCCATGGCCTGGGACACCACCAGGGCCGGGGCAATGCCGCTGACCTCGGCGGTGACAATGCGAGTGATACCTGTGACACCCGTTTCCCGGAATTTTTCAGCAAAGGCAAGGCCCATGTCCGTGGTCAATTTCGGAAGCAACTGGTGATTGATAAAGGCATCTGCTTTGATGATGCCATCTCCCAGGTATTGGGCGTTTGCTTCTATTTCTCTTTTGAGTGCCTTCATAAAAATATGGCAAGGCCCCTCTGTCCCTCTTGGGGATGGGGATACTTGCCACCTCCTTTTTTTATAACTGCCACGGGCAGACCGTATTGGGGATCTGGCCTGCCCATAACAAATATCGAAATTCCAGTTATTACAAAATATGGGGCCGCCCGTGACGATTATTCTTCTATTTTTACCACTTTTATGGCCAGTTCCTGGAGCTGGGCCGGACCCGCCTGGGACGGGGCATCGGTGAGCAGACAGGCAGCCTTCTGGGTTTTGGGAAAGGCAATGACGTCCCGAATGGAATCTTCCTGGCACAACAGCATGGCCAGGCGGTCAAATCCAAAGGCAAGTCCCCCATGGGGCGGGGTACCCGATGCCAGGGCATCCAGGAGGAACCCGAATTTTTCGTGGGCCTCTTCGTCGCTGATGCCAAGGGTTTTTAATACTTTTTCCTGAAGTTCCTTGGAGTGAATACGAATACTGCCACCGCCGATTTCCGTGCCGTTGAGCACCATGTCATAGGCCCGGGACCGTACATTTAAAGGATCGGTGGTAAGTTTGTCCAAATCTTCCTCCAGGGGGGCGGTGAATGGGTGATGCAGGGCTTGGTATCTTTTTTCCACATCGTCATATTCCAGCAGGGGAAAGTGGGTCACCCACACAAAGCGGTAGGTGTTGCTGTCAATGAGTTCAAGACGTCGGGCCAACTCGTTTCTGAGCTGTCCCAATGCTTCGTTGGTTATCTGGGGGGTATCGGCAACAAAAAAGATAAGGTCCCCTGTTTCCATATCAATGCGCTCTGCCAGGGCATCTTTTTCTTCCTGGGTGAAGAATTTTGCAATGGGGGACTGCCATCCGTCTTCTTTTACCTTGATCCAGGCAAGACCCTTGGCTCTGTAAATGGCGGTAAAATCTGTCAGCGAATCAATTTCCTTGCGGGAAAAGTTGATGCAGCCCTTGGCGTTGACAGCCTTGACCATGCCCCCGTTTTTCACCACACTGGCAAAGACCTTAAAACCAGTGTCCTTGACAATATCAGACACATTGCAAAGCTCCATGCCAAATCTCAGGTCGGGGCGGTCCAGCCCAAATCGTTCCATGGACTCTGCATAGGTGATGCGGTCAAAGGGGGTCTTGACATCAATATCCCGAACCTTTTTAAACACCGTTTTGATCAACCCTTCGGTGATCTCCATGATGTCATCCTCACCCACAAAGGAGAGCTCCATGTCGATCTGGGTGAACTCCGGCTGGCGATCCGCCCTTAAATCCTCATCCCGGAAACACCGGACAATCTGATAATAGCGATCAAATCCGCTGATCATGAGCATTTGTTTAAACAGCTGGGGGGACTGGGGCAGGGCATAAAAATTACCCTGGCTCACCCGGCTGGGAACCAGATAATCCCTGGCACCTTCCGGTGTGCTTTTGGTGAGAAAGGGGGTCTCAATGTCCAGAAACCCAAGCTCGTTGAGGTAGTCTCTGATGGCCCGGGAAGCGGTGTGCCTTGCCATGATGTTTTTCTGGAGCTGGGGACGTCTCAGGTCCAGGTGGCGATGTTTCAATCGGATGCTTTCCGAGGCTTCCACCCGGTCCTCAACGGGAAATACCGGGGTTTCGGCATGGCTGAAGATTTTAAGGTCATCCACCATGATTTCAATGGCACCGGTGTCCATTTTTGCATTGAGCATGTCATCGGGGCGCAGGAGCACCTTTCCCCGGATGCCCAGCACATATTCACTGCGGATGACCTGGGCTTTTTCATGGGCTGCCGGTGAATTTTCAGGATTAAAAACAACCTGGGTAATTCCCCCACGGTCCCGGAAGTCTATGAAAATAACCCCACCATGGTCCCGCCGGCGCTGGACCCATCCCATGAGCACAACCTCTTTTCCAGCATCCGTTGCTCTTAACTCACCACAGTTGTGAGTTCTTCTCATATCTCCAAGTAAATCAGTCACGTCTATCCTCTTGTATGTTAGATATTAATTTTATTATTTCATCCACTGGGTCATCCATGGAAATGGTGGTCTGGCTCCGGGTTTCCATGTTGCGCAGCACCAGGGCATTGGCTTCCATTTCTGCGTCTCCCACAATGAGCACATTGCGGGCATTGCGCTTGTCTGCCCGTTTCATGAGACTTTTCAAGCTTTTGCCACTGTAGTCCATTTCTGTTTTAAAACCGGACAGGTTCAGTTGTGACAACCATAGATGACAATTTTCCATGGCCTTATCCCCCAATGCCACCAGAAAGAGATCAGGTCCATTCTTTTCTTTTTGTTTCTCCAACTGCTCCACAATATGGACCAGTCGGTCAAAGCCAATGGCAAATCCAATGGCCGGGATTTGCGGTCCCCCCAGTTCCTGGACCAGGGCATCGTAGCGACCACCGCCAGCCACGGCGCTCTGGGCACCCAATGCGGTGGTCAGGATTTCAAAGGCGGTGCGGGAGTAATAGTCCAGTCCCCGGACCAGGGTATTGTCCACAATGAATTCAACATTCTGGGCTTTCAGGGTGGACTGCACAGTATCAAAATGGGTGCTGCAGTCAGGACAGAGGTGATCCAGGGTTGTGGGGGCTCCTTCCAGGGCTTTGCGGCAGGCCGGAACCTTGCAGTCCAGGGTCCTTAAGGGATTTTTCTCCATGCGGCGGATGCAGTTGTCGCAAAGTTTCTCTTTTCTGGCGGAGAGAAACTCCAGCAGGGCCTTCTGGAAAGTGGGGCGGCATTCGGGACAGCCCAATGAGTTAATATGGGCTTTCAGGCCTGATAATCCCAGGCGTTTAAAAAGTTCGTTTAGTATCTGGATGAGCTGGGCATCAATGTAAGGGGAAGCAATACCGAACACCTCGGCATCTGATAAAATTGTCGGTATCGTCCCTTTTGGGGGCGTTCCCGGCGGAACATGGGACCCACGGTGTAAAATTTTCGCACCGGGTCTGCCGCGTACATCTTGTGTTGGATGTAAGATCGTACAATGGAGGCTGTGGCTTCGGGTCTTAGGGTGAGCTTGTCTCCCTTTCGATCGGGAAATGTGTACATTTCTTTTTCAACAATGTCCGTGGCCTCGCCAATGCTCCTTGCAAAGAGCTCTGTCTTTTC
>CAKZLA010000389.1 GCA_937124525.1 uncultured Desulfobacterium sp. | reverse complement strand
GGACATACCAGTTGCCAAGGATGTTCTGGACAGCCAGTCTAATGTTTTTTGGGGTGACAGATTTCTGGATGAAGTGTGTATTAAGGTCTGGAAGGTTGTTGGGAATAATGGCATTTTCAGTGTAGCCAGACATCAGGATGACTTTCAGTTCTGAAAAGCGCTTCTGAAGTTCCATTGCCATTTCAATACCATTTTTTTCGGGCATGACCACATCTGTGAGCAACAGATCTATGGTTCCTTGGAATGCTTTAAAAATGGTTTGTCCCTGTTTTCCGTTTTCAGCTTCAATAATGGTATACCCCAGGGATAATACCTTCTCCAAATTTTCAAATGATTCTTTGAATCAATGGGACAAACACTATATATGAGTCTGTTGATTTAAAGGCTATTTCAGTCTGGTTCGACTTTGTTGTCACAAGATATAGTAATTAGCTGAACCAACACGCATCATATGGACAGGGGTGGTACCTGAAATATGAAAATTGCGAATTAATCAACAGGCTCATATATGGCTATTTAGAGTCACATTCACTGCACCATATGAAATCCAATTGATCAAAAATAAAATTGGCAAAGGTATTGGTTATCCCAATTAGATTTTATCCAGAATGGCCAGTACCTGGGCGCATTTTTCCCGAGACCGCTTTTCCATGGCCTCTGCTTCGGCCAGGGTCTCTGCTTTAAAGGCTTCATCCTTAATGTCGGCCATATTGATCAACACATTCTGGAAGGCACCCCAGATCCCTGTTTCAAGGGCTTTAGCCCCGACCTGGACATCAGATTTGGAGGCTGGGTTCCCATATTCGGCGATTTCGCACAGGGCATCCCAGGATTTGTCCCCCAGACGCATGGTGTTCAAGGGCACCTGAATGGCGGTTTTGAGACCGGCCTGCATTTTGATCTTGCGGGCTGCTTTTTCTTTGTCCGTGGATTTTGGCATCCTCAAGCCTTCCATATATTCGTTAAAGGCTGAAGTGTCCTTGTCGATCATGGGGATAAGGGCTTGGGTCAGTTCATGGAGAACCGGGATTGTGGCCTGCATCTGAGGTTCCTTGGACTCGAATTTACGGACTCCCTGGGTGAGCTTGGCAACCATGGCCCCGAGAGCTGTACCCATGGCGGCCATGGCTGCGGAGGCAGATCCACCCCCAGGTGCAGAGGTTCTGGCAGCAATTTCTTCAATGAATCCCCTTACGCTCATGGAGGCCAGGGGTTCGTCTGGTGCTTCGGCCACGATGTATTCGATGATTTTTTCCCTTGGATTGAACATGGCCACTGAGTTTAGGCCCAGCCGCTCAATGGCCAGACGGACCTTTTGTTCTTCCTGGTAGATAAATAATCCTTCTTTTTCAATATAATGGTCGGCGGCCATGGTCAGGGATTCCAGGGGAACGATGCCCACGATTTCAGAACCTGCAATTGCCAGGTGTAGTTCATTGGCTCTTTTTTTTACCTCTTCAAAGAGCACATGAATAGGGGTGACATTGTAGTTGTTTAAGTTCACGGTGACCTGGGCCATGTTGTATTCGTCAACAAACCAGCCCATGCCCTTGACATCCTTTAATTTACCGGGCTCGTCCTTCCCTCTTCCAGCTTCCCTGAGGTCCAGGGCAATCCGGTGGGCCTGGTTGGAGGTCCCAAGGATGTTGACATTGTAGGCAATGAGGAACATCCGGGCACCAGTCGCTGTTGCCCCCCATGTGGGAACGAATTTAGAAGGACCGAAATCCGGGGTCCATTTGCTATCCTTGAGGCGTTCTTCCAGCGCTTCATACTCCCCCCGTCTCACGTCAGGCAGCTTTCTCCGATACTCACGGCTTGAAGCTTCTTCGTAGAGGAAAAAGGGAACCTCAAGTTCTTCGGCCGCTCTTTCGGCAAATTTTTTGGCAATTTCAGCACACTCTTTCATGGTCACGTTGGCCACAGGAATAAAAGGACAAACATCCATGGCACCGAACCTTGGGTGTTCTCCGGTGTGGGTCTGCATATCAATTTTTCCCTTTGCCACCCGAGCACCGGCCAGGGCTCCTTCAATGACGGATTCTTCATCGCCCACAAAGGTGTAGACCGTCCGGTTGGTGGATTTTCCAGGATCGACATCCAAGAGGGTTACCCCTTTGGTGCTTTCGATGGCCTCAGCAATAGCATTGATGACGGTCTCATCCCGGCCTTCACTGAAATTGGGGACACATTCGATAATCTTTTTCATTTCTTTATTCCTATTCAATTGTGCAGCATTCTTAGCTTACTGGATTTGTATGCAGATCATATTTTTGCCCTGGACCTGCCAGGACAGGTTTAGTTTCGGGTCACCTGCCTGGTGAAAGAGATGGCCGGCTGGCAGGTAAATTTTATTTTTTCCAGATCGGTTCAGGGTCATGTCCTGTTCCGGGGCATAGACCAGGAAATCTGTGGCATCAATGTCCAGGTCGTAGATCCCCTCTGTCTTGAACAGATCCACACAAGCGGAACACCGGCCTTTTCGGGTCATGATGTTGAAATCCTGGATCGGACCACTGACCAGGGAGGCACGGGTTCCGGGCTCCCCTGAAAATTCAGCCATGTCATAGGGTGCCCTGAATTGATGTGTTTGGCCGTTGGCATGGAACAGGTCCATGCCCTTTCCCTCCAGCATGACCAGTATCCGGTCATACCCTGAAAAATTTGAAAAAGAGCCGTTCTGGTCCACCACGGCTCGGCTGATGCGCCAGTCAAAGGGTTTGTTTTTTCCCTTCCGCCTTATCCGGAGTTCCTGGGTCAGGCCCTGGCCGTTTTTCCAGGGCAGATCCAGAAAATCATGGGGCGGAACAATAGTATGTTTCATTTTATCTCCTGCCATGGGTTACTAACTCATGCTCCTATAAAGCCGGGCACAGGGCGTGGCAGGGCTGTTTTCTATTTCCTTGAGCTTGAAATTGTTTTTTTTGAATAATTTCAAAAGATTGGAGTTGGCGATTTCCACGTCTGTCGTTACTTCTGAGATGCCTTTTTTATCCAGTTCAAGGCCTGTTGTCTCCAGCAGTGCCTGGATGATGTGGTCGGATACCTGGTCTTTTTCAAATACAAATGTCAACCTGGCAGTTTGGGTTGCCGCGTCAATGTCCGCCACACAGGCGCTGATGACCCGGTCCAGGTGAACTGCCAGGAGGATCGTGGCGGTTTGGGTTTCATATACGGCCTCATGGGTCTGGTTGATCCAGTCCACATTTCCCGGAAGGGTGATCGGGTTTTCTGAGATCCAGTTAAGGACCAGGGACATGAATCCATCACGATGGGCTTCTGTATAGGAAATGATCTGACTTTTTTCTATAAAACGGTTGAACTGCAGTTTTTTTTCAACCAGTCCCACAAGGTCAATCCGTGCCATTTCCTTTTCCAGTTTTTCCAGCAGTTCAAGAACCCTGGATGATTTACTGTCAATTCCGGGCAATTGATGCATGGTTTCCTGAAGGGCCTGCCATACAGGTCGAATTTCGCGGAGTTTTTCTTGCCCAGAATTCGTGAGAATGACTTTTTTGACCCGCTTGTCTTTCTCATTTGGAGCGATCTGGACAAATCCTTTTTTTTTGAGAGATGTCACGATCTGACTGGCCCCTGGGTGGGTAATTTCCAATTCCCTGGCAATCTTGGAAATAGTCACCTCTTTCTGGCTGCCCAGAAGATAGAAAACCGGAAACCAGCTGGCCTCGAACCGAATACCCTGGCCCGTATAAATTTTTGAAAGATCAGTGAAAAAATTGTCGCTCAATCGTTTTAGCCGTGTGCCAAACAGGAGTGAACCTGTTTTTTTATAAAGGGACATATTAAACCTTTAAGTTATTAGTTATATAATCGTCCTATAAAAAACACATATCAGCTAAATTTTGCAAGAGGTTTCTCCTGATTTGTCCCGAGCAGCCATCGCTGCCCGGGGGGATGATGGGCCGGATTAAAAAATTATGTGGGCTGCAATGGCCACCAGGGGGATGGCAATGATGGTTCGGATAAAGAAAATGGCGATAAGTTCCCATACCTTTAAGGGGATGGCTGCTTCCAGCATGGCATTGGCGCTTTCCGTAAAAAAGATGACCTGGACCGTGGACAGGGTGCAGACAAAAAACAGGCTCATGGTGGATACCTTTGCCCCGGAGGCAATGATGATGGGCAGGGCAATCTCGGTGATGGAAACCAGAACCGTGGACCCAATGGCCTCTGCATCCGGAAGCCCCATGAATTTGAGTAATGGGGTGACCGGCACGCCCAGCCAGTCAAACACCGGGGTGTAAGTGGCAAGAAGCAGGGCAAGGGTGGCAATGGAGACCACATACCCCACAATTTTCTGGGCAAATTTTACGGCATCAAAAGCCCCTTTTGTAAACATACGGGTATGGGTGCTATCAGCTTTTTTAAAGGCAATATCAACAGCTTCGGAAACGATTTGACGGTTTAATGGGGCGGGTTTTCTCATCTCTTCTGTCTGTTCCCGGCCGTCAATATAGATATCTTTTTTCAAAGACAGGGGCGGAATTCTTGTCACAATGGCCGCCAGAATAAAGGTAATGATAAACGAGGTAATGATCACATGGGGAAGGTACTGCATGATCCCGCCGATGGATGTAAGCAGGGCGAAAAAACCAAGGGAGCAGATACTGAAGTTGGTGGCAATGCTGGCGGATTCCCGCTGGGTGTAATCCCCGGTCTTATAAATTTTATTGGTGATAAAAATACCAACGGCAGGATCTGCTACAAAAGAGGTCACAGCATCCACGGCAGATCGGCCGGGAAGACGATATATGGGCCGCATCAAGGGGGCCATCAGAGTGCCTATGAATTCCAGAAATCCAAATTCGGTTAAAAACATCACCAGGGTCCCAGCAAGGGAGACCGTGAGCAGCACGCTTTTTCCAATGCTGAAAGCAAGGCCGCCAATGTCCTTATTGAGCAGCCATTCAGGTCCTATACCAAAGACGATCATAATGCTGAAAATAGCTGCCAATCCAAAGAGAAGACCATTGATGATCCCATCCTTTGCATGATATTTTTTGAATAGAGGACTCTGGGTGGTTCTGGAAAGTATCCAGGTGACAAACAATAGCAGTACAATGCCAAGAGTCAGGTAATCCAGGCCTTTACCCAAGTATTCCTTGATAAAATCAATGATCAGTATCAAGGGAATTTTTGATTCTCCCGATGCTGTGGGAAAGGGGATAAAGAACAGAACAATCCCCAACAGACTCCCTAAAATTGATTTGACAGCCGAGACTGCTTTGGTGTTCTGAACCCTGGCCTCATCGCTTTTCAAAGCTTCTTCCATGTTTCATTAACTCCTTTATTTGTTTATATTATTAATAATATGAGCAGCACCATTAAACCAGAAATTTTTTCCAGGTAAACGGGGTTGCCATCCGAATTCATTACGGCCTCCTTTAAATCAATTCGTCAGCCATAAGTTCCCAAATTTGCCACAAGACAGTGCGCTCAATAAAAATTTAAAATGATACATACTGTAAAGAGAATGAGAACCTACAGCCCATGAGAAATCACTTAAGGATTTAATATTTAAATGATAATTATACTTTTTAATCAGGTGTGTGTAATTATTTATATAAATATTTATATAAGTTTATATTTAATTGTCAAGTTTTTTTTGATGTTAATGCATTTATTTGTGAGGGCTAAGTTTTTGCAGGCCCTCACAAGAGTATTGGATTATTATTTCCCTATTTTGTTTTCCACCAAATCGGCGATCATCTCCTCATCGGTGAGAAAGGGGATGGTGATGTGGGCCTGTCCCTGACACATGTCGTTAAAAGCCACGCAGGTTTCCATGGAATGTTCATTCCTGGCCCAGGAGCGACGGGCTACCCCACCCATGACATCCCAGAGCATGGCCTGTTTGATGATTTCGTCGATCCGTGCACTGCCGTCCAGGACCAAGCCAAAGCCACCGTAACGGCTTTGCCGATGCCGACGCCGCCGCCGTTGTGAAGGGCCACAAGGCTCATTCCCCTGGCACAGTTGCCGGCAAAGCACTGGACCGCCATGTCGGCCATGATGTTAGAGCCGTCTTTGATGTTGGCGGTTTCCCGGAAAGGGGAGTCGGTGCCGCCGGTGTCATGATGGTCCCGGCCCAGCATGACAGGACCGATTTCTCCTTTTCTGACCATGTCGTTGAATTTTAGGGCAATGTTAACCCGTCCCATGACGTCCTGGTAGAGGATTCTGGCTTGGGTTCCGACAACGAGCTGGTTCTTGTGGGCATCCCGAATCCAGATATAATTGTCCCGGTCCTGGAATATGCGGTCAGGATCAATGCATTTCATGGCAGTCTTGTCTGTCTTGAGCAGATCTTTTTCCTTACCGGACAGACATACCCATTGTACATCCACCCGCATGCGGTCATCTGACCGTAATTGGCAATACCCAGGGATATGGCCCGTTCCCAGTTTTCCTGGTCATTGAACAGCCCCACCATCATGGCGTTAGTGATAATGGTCCTGGGAGACTCGGGAGAGGATTTGAACAGGCCTAAAGGATGGCCGGACTCCACCACCAAGGTTTGGTCTTCGGTGAGGTTTTCCAGGTATTTTTTGATGACATGGTATTGCATCCAGTTCTGGCAGACCTGGTCGGTTTCCCCGTAGGTGACCATATTTTTCATGGCGGTTATTTTTCCTTTTTTTATGTAAAAAAGTCGATCACCACAGAGGCACATAGAACATAGCGTTAGCCCCTTTATGATCTCTATATCTCTGTAGTTTAATAATTTTCCATATTTGTTGTGCCCGTCAGGACATGTTTTTTTATATAAGACTTTGTTCAAGGGCTTGATATTGTTAGGGTTTTATTTTGTTGTGGTAGGTACTTACTTCCATGTGGGTTTATATGATTTTGTTGTCTACCAGTTCGTCGATGGCCTGGTCATCAAATCCGAGTTCGTTTTTCAACACCTCTTTGGTATGCTCACCCAGCAAAGGAGAGGGGCCCTGAATGGTCGCCTTTGTCTGAGAAAATTTCACAGGCATGGCCGGAATCCTTGTGGGGCCAGCAACGGGGTGGTCCACATGGACCAGCATCTCCCTGGCTTTGATGTGATCGCTTTCTGCAATCTGCTGGATATTGTAGATGGGAGATGAGGGGACCCTTGCCTGTTCAAGGATATCCAGGAGCTGTTCAACGGCCAGTTCCTTTGACCATGAGTGGATAATCTCCTTGAGTGCGGTATCATTCTTCCCTCTGATGGTGTCTGTCAAAAAACGCTCGTCTTCCATGAGTTCGAACCGACCCATGGCTTCACAAAGTCGGGAAAATCCTGTATTGTCAAAGGTGGCAATGGTAAAATACCCGTCTTTGGCCTCAAATACATCATAGGGGTAGCTTGTGGGGTGGCGGGAGCCCATACGGTCCAGGACTTTTTTGTCATCTCCCAGATATGAGAACAGGGACATTTCTAAAAGGGAGAAAACTGAATCCACCATGGAGACGTCAATGGACTGGCCCTGTCCGGTTTTTTCCCTGTTAAACAGGGCCGTGACAATGCCAAAGGCCGTGTACAAGGCTGTGGAGGTATCTCCCAGGGAAACACCCACCCGGGTGGGGGGAGCCCCTTTCTGGCCGTTGACGCTCATGATTCCCCCCATGGCCTGGGCCACCAGGTCAAAAGCGGGCAGATGTTTCATGGGGCTATCCTGGCCGAACCCGGAGATGGAAGCATATATAATTCCAGGGTTCATTTCTTTGACTTTGGGGTATGACAGGCCCAACTTTTCCATGACCCCGGGGCGAAAGTTTTCCACAATTACGTCTGATTTTTTGATCAGGGATTTGAGAATCTCAAGCCCTTTTTTTTCTTTAAGGTTTAAGGTGATGCCTTTTTTCCCTCGATTCAGGGACATGAAGTAGAGGCTTTCCCCATTGACGGCAGCCGAGGGTTCCCTTGCTCCGTCTCCGCCCATGGGATGTTCCACCTTGATGACCTCGGCGCCCATATCTGCCAGTATGGACGTGCAAAAGGGGCCGCTCAATACCCGGGTCAGGTCCAGAACTTTAATGTTTTTTAATGCACTCATGATCAATTTTCCCTAAGTTGCGGCTTAATTGAGCCGACCGATGACCCGTTGGCTTATTACATCCATGCGGGTGATTTTTCTGCCCAACAGTGTTCTTAAACATTTCACATCTCTGAAAAAGTGCTCCACGGGAAATTCGATCATATATCCTACGCCCCCGTGGATCTGCAGAGCTTCGTCGGTGAGGAATTCGGCCAGGTCCTGGGCAGAGAGTTGGGCTGCAATTAAATCCGTTAATCCAATATGTTTTTCGTCACAGGCCTGTGCTACCGCATAGACCGAGGCCCTACCTTCCCGAAGTCTTGTGTACATGGCCCCGATTTTCTGGCTGATACCCTGGAACGCAGCGATCTTGCGGCGAAATTGTTCTCTTTCTTTGGCATACCCCAGGGCCAGATCAAAGGCTCCCTGGGCCATGCCCAGGAACATGGCTGCGGTTTTGAGCAAAAGGTTTTGTTCAAGGATATTGACTGGATGAACCCCTTTTTTACCGCAGGCAATTATGGCTTCTGTTGAGATCTCTGTGGACTCAAAATTCACTGTGTTCCAGGGCATCATGTCCATACCCAGTTTTCTTCTGGGTTCAGAAACACCTATTCCAGGCATATCTTTTGAGAACAGAGCCAAAATTCGTTCCCCCTGGCCGTCTTCGGGATGGGCAACAAGCAGAAAAGAATCGGCAATACCCGCATTTACTACTATGGAGGCTTCTCCGTTCAAAATAAGGGAATTGTCGGTTTTGCGGTAATAAATTATTCCCTGCTCCTGACCCAGTTCCGGGCTGATCAGGGCGGTGACAGATTTTCCCTTTAACAAAGGCGCGTTGCAGGCTTTGATTTGGTCAGGGGTGCCGAATTGGGCCACAATCTCCGCCCCGATGTCGGCAAAGGAGAGGGCCAGGCCCATGGTGGAGTCCTTGCGACAGAGTTCTTCTGTTACCAGGACGTTGTCCATGATCCCGCATTCCTGGCCCCCGGCGGATTCCGGCCAGGTCAGGCCGATGAGGTCCAACTTGCAGGCTGTTTTGAGTGTTTTTTTGGGAAATTGCTGTTTTTCAATGAGGTCCAGAATATAGTCGTCGTTAAATTCTCCCCGGGCAAAATCCCGGGCCGCTTTCTGTATGAAGCTCTGTTCTTCTGTGAGTTGGAATGTCATGGGTTAATCTCCTTTTCCTTATGAGGGCCGCTGGCCAGCGAGCAGTTTACGTCCAATGATAATGCGATGTATTTCCGCAGTTCCTTCGAAGATCCTTAAGATCCTTGCATCCCGCAGAATCCGCTCCACCACGTTTTCAAAAAGGCAGCCATCTTTTCCGAAAATCTCCATGGTCTTTTCCGCGACCCGCCCCACCATCTCTGATCCGTAGAGCTTACACATGGCAACTTCCAGCTGGGCATCTTCCTTGCGATCCATTTTGGCTGCGGTTTGGTAGAGCATGGTCCTTGCTGCGTAGAGTTCTGTGGCCATGTCGGCCAGAAGCCATTCAAAGGATTGGTACCTTGCCAGGGGCTTATCATTGAAGGTTTTAGAAGACGCATATTCCACGGACATTTCTAAAAGCCTTGTGGCCATGCCCACCGAGGTCGCGGCAACCCCCATCCGGCCTTCATCAACGGTTTTCAGGGCCACGCTCAATCCCCTGCCCTCGGTTCCGATGAGGTTTTTGACAGGCACCGGGGTGTCCTTGAAAATCACCTCGCTCTTGTGGGAACCCTGCATACCCATGGACTGATGGATATTACCGATGGAAATACCGGGATAATCCCTTTCCACGATAAAGGCGGAAATCCCACCCTTGGCGCCTTTTTTTGGATCTGTGACGGCAATGACGATGAACATGTCGGCAATGGGAGCATTGGTGATAAAATGCTTCATGCCGTTGAGAAGGTAAACATCCCCCTTTTTTTCCGCCGTGGTGGTGATGCTGGCGGCATCCGATCCGGCATTGGGCTCGGTGAGGGTGAAGGCGGAGATCCATTCGCCGCTGGCAAGCTTGGGCAAATATTTTTTCTTCTGCTCTTCGTCACCGTCCAATACAATGCTTCTGGAGCCCAGGCCGTTGTTGAGGCTGATGATGTCCATAAAGGCAAAATGGGTCTTAGCCAGTTCCTCTTCCACTGTACAAAAGGCGGTTTTACCCATACCCATACCCCCGTATTCCTTGGGGATGGTCAATCCGAAATAACCCTGTTCCCGCATTCTGGCCAGGATATGTTCGGGGATCTGGTTGTTGGTTTCAACATCCTGCTCAAATGGTGCCAGCTCTTTTTGTGCAAACCGCCGGATTTCCATTCTGAGGGCTTCCAATTGATCTGATTGCAAAAGGGTCATCTCTGCCTCCATGAAAAAGGTATAAAACAAAAGAAATCAATATCTTATTGTTTTTTATTTTGTCTTTTATATAAGTATTTATATAAAAGCTTACGGTCTTGTCAATGCTTTTTTTAAAAAATGGGGTGAATATCCCTTGGTTAAGTGCATAGAATCAAAGGCTTGGTTTATGAGAAAATTCGGATTGTTTTGTGTCTCTCTTTTTACCTGCACCATGATTTTCATGGGGTGTTGTGGGAAACTTACCCATGAAA
Organism: uncultured Desulfobacterium sp.; assembly: GCA_937124525.1. The sequence continues at coordinate 4,461 of CAKZLA010000389.1, read as the reverse complement.
ACGGCCAGGTAATCCTGAGCACTGCACCATATGGCCTGCAGTCTCATTTTTCCATACCGGGGCCAGGCTTTATTTTTGATGTTCTTTCTGACGGTCGTTTAATGGGGATTTCAGGCAATGAACTCTTCATGGAGACGGGGTTTAAAATACGGGAATTTAAAAATTGTGGGTCCCTTTCCGGGTTGAAATCTGGTCCTTATGGCCCCTCATTTCTAAAAGTGTCCCCGGATGGCAACCGGTTTGCCCTGGGAAATGGCAAAGGCCAAATTGGCATTTACAACGTGGACGACCTGGTAGGAAATTGGTTTAGCATGCCCCATTTTGATGCCGAATGGGCGGATAATACCATACTGGTCATAACCCATGGAGAGTTTGGAGAGCCCAGCCTGGTCTCCTTTGTGGATCTTGCAGATCACAACACAAGACCGGCCATTCTTATCCAGAACATCGGAGGTGCCCCGGCCGGAATTGCCTTTGACAGTCAGGGGAATCTCTTCACCGGAAACGGGGTAAGTTCTCAATAAGTACGGGTAAGGAGGGCAAAGGCATTAAAAATCAGTCATGGCTAAACAAGCAAATTCGTAAGTTCTCAATAATACGGGGAGATAAAATCTGGTTAAGCCTTTAAACACCGGATGGATTCAAAAAGATTTTCTGAATACCCAGACTTATTTAGAACTTACAAGCATAATAACACAAGCCCAACCTGTGCGGATAGTAATTATCCGCAGTGTTTGGTAATGCAAAGAAATCAAATTTAGCCGTCAATTTGTATTGTTAGATTATAAATATCACTGAAAGGTTGCTCCAAATAGGATCAACAAATCGCTACCCGCACAGGTCGAAAAAAGTGTAAAGTACTTTGGGGCTCATATGAAGAATACCTAAAATTGAAGCAGGAATTTTAAACCGGTTCAACAGAGACCCTTCCATGAAAAAATGCTAAGGTATAATCCGGCGAAACGGTAAAAAATATTTTACTGTGGCAAAGCTTTTTCGGTTCTGATACTATTCAAATAGTGTAACGCTAATTTCTCTTTTTTGTTTTTCCGCTATATTACCTACAATTCGCTACTTTTTCATAACTTGCTGAATTTATTAATGCTAAAAGTTGGATATCAAAAGATCATGCTAATATTTTGTTTTGATTACAACATTTTTTCAAAAATGAGCGAAAGGGGGGATATTAAAGCCGTAAAAAGCAATTCATATCAATTTTTGGGCATCCTTCATATGACCCAAAAAGTACGTTACAGTCTTTTTGGGAAAAGCCCTTGAAAATGGTGGATGCTCTATGAAAGTGTAAAGCACTTTTGAAGGATGCCCAAAATTTTAACATGAAAAAATGGTAAGGTATAACCCGGCGAAATGGTCAAAAATATTTTACTGTGGCACAGTCTTTTCGGTCAAATAAAGTTGTATGAAATGCCATAGTGATCCTGAAATTGTCCTGCAGTCGATTATTTCCCGTCATGGCAAAACGGGTCCCATTAAGAATAGATGCCGTTTTATATTTAGATCGAAGATTCGCCTACATTGGGATGAAATTGAATACAAATTTTATATTCTTGGTATGGCGAAAATGGAAGGGCAGGTCAAAATCCTGCTTAATATCGATAAGGTGCTGTCAGCAGAAGAAATAGAAGGCCTTGGGAGCGTATCATAATACCCTTATATGTTTTTTTTAAGCAATTGATAGTGGCTTATAAAATAATCAGGTTAAATAAAACAGTATATAACTTAGGAGTATAGTTATGAAAAATTTGAGTTTAGGGTTAAAAATTTCATTTGGATTCGCTATTATGCTACTTTTTCTTTGCATTGTTTCCTTTATTGGCTTTAATAGCCTCTCAGAAGTTGTCGATCGGACGTCAAAGTCTGAAGGTGTCAATGGGTTAGTGATATCTATATTGGATGCCAGGCTGCAGGAAAAAAATTACATCATGCGCAATGATGAGACAATTAAAGCAAAAATAAAAGTTCTTGTTAAGGGAGTTACCGACAGAGCCGGTGAGTTAAAAGACAGTTTTTCCAAACAGGTAAACAAAGACCAGATGGATCTTGTTATTGAAAAAAATGATGCCTATATGGAGGCATTTGGCACATTCGTAGAATTTAGAAATGAAAAAAATAATATCATGACCATTATGCGAGAAAAGGCAGGTTTGGTTCTTAAAGAAGCGGAAAACATAAGGATTGATCAGAAAAATCAGTTGAACGCCGCCAGAGAAAAGAATGCGACACAGCTTAAAGAAAAAATAACCCTGGCCGATGACGCCAATCGATTGGTCAAGTTGATTCTGGATGCCAAGGCCCTTCGTATCACTCTGTTCTATGAATACAATGCCCAAAACATGGTTGCCTGGGAAGAAATCAATGAGAGAGTTCTGACTCTTGCAAGAAACATGAAAACTCGTTTCATCAATGAAGCCAATATTAAAAAAATTGATGCGGCTATCTCAAGTTACCAGGTCTACGAAAAAAACGCTGTACTATTCTTTGAAAATCGGTCTGAGCAATCACGGCAAATCCTCATCAAAGAAGCTTTGGCCGTCACAAGCTATATACAAGAAATCCGTTCGGATCAGAAGGCGCAGTTGAACAAGGATCGGAAAAAAGCTGAAGATTTTCTGACCGACAAGTTGATCAAATCCGACGACGCCAATCGTATCATCAAATGGTTTGTTGATGCCCGGAAAAACGAAAAGGAATTTATTATTTCCGGGGACGATAGATGGACGAAAGAAGTCAACGACAGAATTTTTAAAATAAAAACCTTATCCCAGGATTTAAAAATCCGTTTCAAACAGTCCCAAAATATTGATCAGGTGAATGGACTTATGACAGCTCTCAAAGAATACGAGACAGCCTTTGGCCGTTATGTCAACCTGACCGTCCTGCAAAAACAGGCTGAAGAAGACATGCTAAAGGCTGCCAGAGCAGCAAGAGACGTTTGTATAGCGGCAAAGACAGATCAGAGCGCAAAAATGGAAAGTCAGATATCAACTGCCAATAGGATTATGCTGATAGGAAGTATCATCACTGTTATATTGGGTATTTTCTTTGCATTTTTAATTACCAAAAGCATCACCAGACCTGTTAATCACATTATTACTGGCTTGAATGAGGGCTCCGATCAAGTGGCATACGCCTCACGCCAGGTCTCTTCTTCCAGTCAGTCCATGGCTGAAGGCGCTTCTCAGCAGGCAGCTTCCATAGAAGAGACCTCTGCTTCCATGGAAGAAATGTCCTCCATGACCAAGAAAAATGCTGAGAACGCAAACCATGCAGACGGGCTTATGAAAGAGACTAATAGGGTGGTAATCACTGCCAACGAATCCATGAGGCAATTAACAAAATCAATGGAAGATATTTCCAAAGCCAGTGAAGAAACCTCTAAAATCATTAAAACCATAGATGGAATTGCTTTTCAAACAAACCTGCTGGCCCTTAACGCTGCAGTGGAAGCGGCAAGAGCGGGTGAAGCCGGTGCCGGATTTGCTGTGGTTGCCGATGAAGTGAGAAATCTTGCCATGAGGGCGGCAGATGCGGCAAAGAATACGGCGGCATTGATTGAAGGAATCGTTAAAAAAGTTAGTGACGGATCTGAACTGGTTTCCAGTACCAATGACGCCTTCAGTAAAGTTGCCGATAGTTCTGCCAAGGTAGGTTACATTGTTTCTGAAATAACGGAGGCCTCCAAAGAGCAGTCCAATGGTATCGAACAGGTGAATATTGCCATAACAGAAATGGATAAAGTGGTCCAGCAAAATGCTGCCAGTGCAGAAGAATCTGCATCTGCATCGGAAGAGATGAGTGCCCAAGCAGAGCAACTCAAGGATTATGTGAGTGAACTTGTCATGTTGATTACCGGCAAGAAAAATCAGGGCACCACCTTTAAAGGCCATAATCAAATAACAAACATGTCTTCTAAGCAGAAGACAGTCAAGGCAGGAAAAAATAAAATGCTGGCGCAGACTTCAAAAGAAGTTCGATCCGATCAAGTGATTTCTTTTGATGATGATTTTGAAAATTTTTAATAGTGCCAATATCTCAGATTGAGAGCTCAGGGATTTATGAAAAAATACCATTGAGTTCTAAATTTCAGTACAAGCATTTCAACCAATATTTGCTGATCCAAAAATCGAGTAAAAAAAATGGGGTAAAAAGTGGGTTTTTAGAGATCCCAGTTTAAAACCTTCGGTATACATTCAAAAAAAGGAACAAATATGAAATTTAAATCTTTAATAGATGCCAAGAAGTATTGCCAAACATTAGGTTTTACACCATTAAATAGCGACAAAATCGATTATATTGATCTTGCTCAATGGTTATCTGAAAATAATCATTATAAAATAATTTTAGATTCATTACCACATTGGGCAATGTTAATTGATACCACCACCAGGACGATTTTAGCCGCCAATAAATTAGCCCAGGAATTGGGTTCTGTAATACATG
>CAKZLA010000388.1 GCA_937124525.1 uncultured Desulfobacterium sp. | reverse complement strand
CGCCATGTTTGTCATTACCGCCGACACGATGGATTTCGTCTAAGGCACTGTCCGAAATGCCTCTGTCACGTAACGTTGTCTGAGATCAGGGATTTCAACGCGTTACGTGATGCATGATGCATGATGCATGATTGCTCAGGTATGTCGCGACGCGCTATGGCTCAATCCCCATTGCATCACTTGTCGCCTCCGGTCGCGGCCAGCACGGTGCCCAGAAGGCAACCGACCGGATGACAGCGATCCGTCAGTCTTCGTATTTGTAATAGTTGTTGTCGGGCGTGAAGCGACATTTGTTGAGCACAACGCCCATGACATTGGTGCGTTCGGCAAGGTCGCGTTCGCATTCGTCCACGTCCTTGACCTTGGACTCGCCCGCCGCAACCACCAGCAGCATCGCATCCACATTGGGCAGGAACGCCATCACGTCATCCGTGGCCAGCATCGGCGGCATGTCCACGATCACCACATTGGGCCGCAGACTGTCATGCAGAAGTTTCATTGCATCCTGCGCGTGGCTGTCCTGCAAAATCTCGGCCGCGTGCAAGGAGCGACGGTTATTGGTGCCGATCGCCAGCGTATCTCCATAGGCAAGGAAATGATCCTCGATCCGCTCGCCGCCCGACAGGAACCGGCCCATGGAATGGGTCGCCGTCACGCCCAGATCCTCGGCCACCATGGGGCGGCGCAGATCTGCGTCTATCAGCACGGTACGGGTGTCTTTCTGGCGCGAAAAGGAAAAGGCGAGGTTGATCGCCGTCACGGTCTTGCCGCAAGAGGGCGTCGGCGAGGTGATCCCGATCACTTTCCAGTCATTCTTGCGGCACGCGCTCAGCACGCGGGTCCGCATCATGTCGAACGGGACATGGGAATTGTCTTTCTGGTCAAATGTCACGATGCGGTTTTTCGCCATCAGATCAAGGCGCGGGCGGAAACCTTCGAGCCGGTCCCAGACCGTTGCATCGGCACGCATCGGCGCGCTGGCCCGGGCAGCGCCACCTGCACTTGCCGCAATGCTGGCACCGGGCGGCGTATCACCGCGGGTTTCACGGGCCTTCTGAATGGCAGCGCGGATGCGTTCCATCGCAGCGTTCCTTATCCGAGGGACGCGATCAGGCCATCAAGGCCGAACCGTTCCATGACATTTGTAAAGAGCAGGTCAATCGGGATGATCTGGTAATGCACCACATAAAGGGCGGCCGGAACCGCCGCTGCCACAGCGGCAACACCTGCAAGCGTCTTCAACCTGCCACGGATCACCTCACCACGGGTCGCGATATAGGGAATGGTGGCAAGTAACGCGATAAGTGTGACTACCAAGGCCACTGTTTGTCGCTTACCGTAACGAGAAGCAATAAAGTCAGAAATCGTCGTGATGTGCTGCTTTTTACTGACCAAAGTCAGCTTATAAATAAACTTGCTTGAGTTATAGATAGGACACCAGCGGGTGTAAGTTTTAAGAATTTTAAAATCAATGTGATCCATGGTGCTCCTTTCCTGGAATTTTGTAACGTCAATCAGAAGAAAGCCCGCTTTTGTCTGTATTGTGTAACTTCCGAAAGTTGTAAAATGTTAATGAAATGATATTTGATTCGAATAATATTCTATATTATATTCTTAGTCAAGAATAATATTCTATTTTATATTAAAAATTCAGATTTATATTCATGATTTAGTTGAATTGTTAGAATAATTATGATTTTTTATTTCAGCTTGCCAATTTTGATGAGCACAACAAATAATGATAATGGAGTAATGACACTTCCTCCGGCATTTTTTATGAACACCCTTATGACTGATGAGCGGAATGTTATGATTATCAAAGAGCACGCCATCCCCACCGGCAGCGGTGCGGATACTCTTTTTTACATTGATTAAAGAGTGACAGTTTAGTATGTTCACGTTAACCAGTGGAAATTAAGACTGAAATAATCTTTTTACCGGTGCACTGGATAGATAAATTTTCTGATTTGCCATGGATGAATCTGCTCCGGCCATGAAGTTGATATCAAAACAAACAGGATTTTTTGCGAATGATGGATAATGGCACTCAAATCACAATTCTGGTGGTGGACGATGAAGAGGGTATCCTTGAAATAACTGAAGAATATTTTGCACGCAAGGGGTATGAGGTCTTTACTGCCAGCAATGGTCAGGAGGCCATGGCTGTTATTGATACCGGTATCCACATTGGCTGTTGTTTTACGGATATTAATATGCCCGTCATGGATGGCCTTGAACTGGCAGAGCGTATTCGTAAAAAAGATGCCTCCCTGCCGGTGGTGGTAATGACTGGGTTTCCTTCATTGGAAAATTCCATTGAAACCCTTAAAAACGGTGTGGTGGATTATTTAATCAAGCCTGTGAATCTGGAGCAGATGGAGTTGTGTCTGCGGCGGATTCTAAGAGAACGGGAACTGTTTGTGGAAAATCTCATTCTTAAGGAGGAGGTTCAGAGACAGGAACGCATTAAGGCATTAAATAGAGAGCTTACAGCCAAGGTTGAAGAAGTCAACTTGTTGAATAAAATAATGGATGACTTTTCCTCATTTAATGCCAGTTACGACATTTTCAACCATGTGGTGGCGTTAAGCCTTGAGGTCAGCAAGGCGGATGACGTTTGCTTCTATATATATTCTGAAAGTGGAGATGTCCTGTTTCCCATGGCCTGCTCCAATTTTGAACAAAGGCGTGGAGAAAATATACCTCGGTCATTGAAAACCATGCTTTTAGCAACCATGGCCGAAGATATTCCCCTTTTGGTAGCTGCCACCGAAGATCAAACTGTTTTTTACGGTGCCCGATCCTTCATGGCCACCCCCTTGAGAATTCGGGACAAGGTGTTTGGTATTGTCACGGCGTCCATTTCAAGCAGTGACACACATTTTACGGAGAAAGATATTTTTCTTCTTAATTTTATTTCCCACAAAGCTGCCTCAGCCATTGAAAACACCGCTCTTTACGAAAATATTTATGACAATTTGTTTGCCACTCTTTATGCCTTTGTGGCTGCATTGGAGGCCCGGGATCCCTATACCCAGCAACATTCAAGGCGGGTGGCAGAGGTCTCTGTGATGATTGGAAAGGAGGTTGGCTGCACCGATGAAGAGCTGGATATCCTTCAATTTGCGGGCCACCTCCATGATATTGGCAAAATAGGAATCCGGGATGATATTCTTTTGAAACCCGGCCGCCTCAATGATGAAGAGTATGAAAAGATTAAGGAACATCCTGTTATTGGTGCTGATATTGTCAGTCAACTGGGGCTTTGGACAAAGGAACAGGAGATCATTCGCCATCACCACGAATTTTATAATGGAAAGGGGTATCCCCGGGGGGCCCGGGGGGATGAGATTCCACGACTTGCAAGAATTTTGTCCGTTGCTGATGCCTTTGATGCCATGGCTTCAGATCGTGCATACAGAAAAAAAATGAGTAAGGAAAAAGTCATGAATATCATTAATAAAGAATCTGGAAAGCAGTTTGACCCAGAGGCTGTGGCGGCCTTTTTAAAAATCAGTGATAAGGCCTGGGAGGGGTGTCACAGGAAGTAGTTTCTTCTATTTTGTTTTTTTCAAAAAGAGCTTGACTCCTGTTAGCATCGGTGGTAAACCCTATTTGTTTTTAAGCGATCGGGGCGTAGCGCAGTCTGGTAGCGCACTTGTCTGGGGGACAAGTGGTCGCTGGTTCAAATCCAGCCGTTCCGACCAACTGATATCAAAGGGGTTATGGTTTCTTGCCATAACCCCTTTTTTTATGGTGCAAACTGTGGGTAGGGGGCTGGCTTGCGTTATTGACACTTTTGCTTAAGTTTTCCTTTAAATACGAGCCATTGTCAAAAGCATGGAGGCTGATAAAACCCTCACCCTCCAATAACACAAGCCTGCCCCACCAATTATGATGACTGGCCGATATTATGACCAACCCCTGATTATTAAACACTGGGGATTATGTTGGGCCATCACATTTCAAGCACACTGATCCACGAAGACCCAAATAAAGGAGAACACTATGACAGATTTTACACACCTGGACCAGGATGGCCGGGTGAGAATGGTGGATGTGGCGGATAAAGGCGTGAGCAAACGGGTGGCTGTGGCCCGGGGGTGTGTAACCATGACCGGGGATACACTGGCCCGCATAATGGATGCCACGGTGAAAAAGGGAAACGTACTGGAAGCAGCCCGCATTGCAGGGGTCATGGCTGCTAAAAAAACAGCAGATCTCATTCCCATGTGCCATCCCCTGAACCTTACCCACGTCAGTGTGGATTTCTTTCCTGATCCTGAAAACAATACCTTGGAAATTGAAGCCAGTGCCTCCCTGTCAGGGCAGACTGGGGTGGAGATGGAAGCCTTGACCGCAGTGTCTGTGGCGGCCTTGACCATTTATGATATGTGTAAATCCTATGACAAGGCCATGGTTCTCTCCGACATTCATCTAAAAAGCAAGACAGGTGGCAAAAGCGGAAATTTCCTGGCCCAGAGATATCAAAAATAGGCATCCTTAATTTTTTCAGGATTCCACTTGTTAGAGCAAAAAATCCATTTTCAGGAAATTATCCCCCCAAAGGGGTAAACTATTTTTGGGGGGGCCAAGGATGTGATCAAGCCCGAGGATGTTAAATCTTTATGATAAAACGAGTTTTTAGAAAATACTTGGCTTTATTTGCAGTGGGTACGCTTCTTTTTTCTGGGGAAGGGTGTCTTTTTTTTTCAAAGCCTCCAGAATCACCGATCCAGCAATCGCTGGTCAAATTGTCGGAAAAGCAATTCCCCACATTTAGAGACACCCTGGCCAACCCGGACCTTATCCAGGCCCTGGAACAGAGTATCCATTATTATGGAAAAATACCTGGGGACCGGATTTTTGAACTGGGTGAAACTAACTATCCTGCCTCACACCTGAAGCATTCTCTGACATTTTTTCTTAAATTTATCCAGAAAAAACCATCATCTGATGAGCTGACGCTTTTTATTCGGAAGTATTTTGATGTCTTCCAGTCCCAGGGGCGAAATGGAAAAGGCGAGGTGTTATTCACTGGGTATTATGAACCTTCGCTCCAGGGAAGCCTGACCCATGATGAAAAAAAATATCCAATACCCCTTTATAGCTTTCCCCGGGATCTGGTGCGGGTGAATCTTCCTCGGTTTTCAGCCAAATATAAGGATGAACCAATGCTTTCCGCAAGGGTTACACCGGATAATAAAGTGGTGCCTTATTTTACCCGGGCGGAAATAAATGCCCGTAAGGATTTTTATCTCCAGGCAGAACCTATTGCCTGGGTGTCCAGCCTCACCGATCGGTTTTTCCTGGAAATCCAGGGGTCGGGCAGGGTGGAACTGGACAATGGGGATCTGTTACGGGTCCACTATGATGGCAAGAATGGACATCCCTATCAATCCATTGGACGATATCTCATTGATCAGGGGGAGATCCCCAGGGAAAAAATGTCCATGCAGGCTATACGGGCGTGGCTTAAGGCTAATCCCCATCGTCAAAAAGAGGTGTTTCACCACAACCCCAGTTTTGTTTTTTTCCGAAAAGAAAAAGGGGGGCCCTTTGGGAGCATTGGTGTGCCCCTTACCCCCATTCGATCCATTGCAACGGACAGGTCTATTTTTCCCCGGGGTGCCCTTTGTTTCTTGGAGACATCCATGCCGCCCCAGGATTCCCTGGACAGTGCCACAGACCAATGGGGCCGTGTGTCAGGGTTTGTTTTGAACCAGGATACCGGCGGTGCCATTAAAGGGCCAGGCCGGGTGGATTTTTTCTTTGGGCATGGTCCCTGGGCGGAATTTGCCGCTGGCCACATGAATCATTCTGGAGCTATTTATGTCCTTGTTATGAAAAAATAAAGATTCTGCTGAGCTTGCTTTAAAATTAGGCACGAAAAGTGAATCTGTTACCCCCAAATAATTGAATCATGAATCTGTGTGAGATTGATTAAAAGTCTCTCACAAATCCTAAATTTTAAAAAACATTTGACAAACGATCTTCAAGAAATATAGTATCGTTTATTATGAGACCGAGCGCTCGTTCGGTAAACGATAAGCTTCAGGAATAGAAACGCTTGACCCAACTGAACGGCACTGATACGGAGTGGTAAAATTGGGAGGCCATGGCGGGTAATCAATAAATATTCGGGCTGGTAATGTAAATGTTTGGCAAGTGGCCCATATTCGCGTATTTGGGACTGCGTAGCATACTAATGCTATGTGAGCAGACCAAACTTAGGTTAAGATGGGGTGCTGGCCGAATATTTACGCTAATCTACATTATCTTCTTGTAATATTAGAGATTTATTCATTATATAAATTTTCTTTTTCTGGCACTTAGCTTGACATGAATCTGTTTTTTATTTACAACTTTGACAAATGAATTTCCAGGCTTGCCGTCCCGGGTAGGGTGCTGGAATCCAGCATGAGTCATTTGTAATTAAGTAAGATGTCCGTAAAAATAGAGTGAAATCATCCTTGAACCTGAATCAGGGCAGAGAGTCGTGTTTTGTTGTTGACAGGTTCGATGGAATTGTAGTTCACTATGCTTTCTGAGCCACTGAAGTAAAGGCAACAAGTAGGGATGGAAAATTAATATATAGAAAAAGAAAGGGTGATATTATGGGAGTTGTAGCTGACAAAATCAAGGATCTTAAGGAACGTGAAAAAAAGATCCTTGGCATGGGGGGCGAAAAAGCCCTTGCCAAAAGACGGGAACAGGGCAAGCTCAATGCCAGGGAGCGGCTTGATTTGCTGTTTGACCAGGGGACGTTCCGCGAAATTGATATGTTCGTTACCCACAGATGCACCAATTTTGGTATGGAAACAAAAGAAATCCCCGCAGATGGTGTGGTCACCGGCCATGGCCTTGTGGAGGGACGGACGGTGTTTGCCTATTCCCAGGATTTCACCTCCCGTGCAGGTTCCATGGGAGAGATGCAGGCTAAAAAAATCTGTAAAATAATGGATTTGGCAATGAAGGCCGGTGCCCCGGTGGTGGGTATCAACGACTCCGGCGGTGCCCGTATCCAGGAAGGCGTGGATTCCCTTTCCGGATATGGTGAGATTTTTTTTCGCAATGCCTCGGCATCCGGCGTGGTCCCCCAGATTTCCGCCATCATGGGACCCACCGCCGGTGGAGCTGTGTATTCCCCTGCCATGACCGACTGGATTTTCATGGTCAAAGACACCAGTTATATGTTCATCACAGGCCCCCAGGTGATAAAATCCGTCACCGGCGAAGAGATTTCCTTTGAAGATCTCGGCGGTGCCATGGCCCACAATGAAAAGAGTGGTGTGGCCCAGTTTGCCTGTGATTCCGATGCCCATGCCCTGGAAGAGATCAGACAACTTTTATCCTATCTGCCGTCCAATAACATGGAAGATCCGCCCCTGAAGCCAACTGAGGATGATCCCCACCGCCTGGACCCGGACCTTGATCTGCTCATACCGGACAATCCCAATCAGGCCTATGATATCAAATCTGTTATCAGCTCCATTGTTGATGATGGCGAATTCTTTGAACCCCATGCCCATTTTGCCAAAAATATTTTGACCTGCTTTGCCAGGCTCAATGGTCGTCCCATTGGTATTATTGCCAACCAGCCCCTTTTCATGGCCGGATGTCTGGATATCAATGCCTCGGACAAGGCCACCCGGTTTATTCGGTTCTGCGATGCCTTTAATATCCCCATGCTCACCATTGCCGATGTCCCGGGCTATCTGCCGGGCAGTGACCAGGAGTGGGGTGGCATCATCCGCCATGGCGCAAAATTGCTGTGGTGTTATTCAGAAGCCACAGTGCCCAAATTGTTGTTGATCACCCGTAAGGATTATGGTGGCTCGTATCTTGCCATGTGCTCCAAACATTTGGGAGCAGATATGGCCTTTGCATGGCCCAGTGCCCAGATTGCCGTGATGGGTGCCGAAGGGGCTGCCAATATTATCCATGCCAGGGAGATCAAGGGCTCCGAAGATCCGGTGGCCAAACGTAAGGAAAAGATTGCAGAGTATGAAGAACTCTTTTCCAATCCCTATTGCGCGGCCAGCCGTGGGTTTGTGGATGCCGTGATTAGACCCGCAGAAACTCGCATGCGCCTCGTTGATGCCCTGGAGGCCCTGGGTACCAAGCGTGAAACCCGGCCAGCCAAAAAACATGGTAATATTCCAGTGTAATTAATTTAAAAAACCCGGAGGCAACGCCATATGATGAAAAACAAAAAACTCGCTGCAGCCACGGCAGCAGTGTTTACCTATATTAAAACCCAGGAAGAGGCCGCCTTTTATGGCTCTGGCCCGGCACCGGAGGAGGCGATTGAAGCTGCCCCCACCGCGCAAGTCCAGTTCAATGCCTGGGGAGCTGCAGGACGAAATGATCAGATGCAAGGGCGTTTTTTGATGCAGACACGGGTCTTTAAATAACTGCCATGGGCAGACCTGGTAGAACAGTAAAAAAACTGACTATATCTTTCAGAGTTAAAGGGTGTCAGATAAAAAATAATTTAGGAGATCGTAAATGAGTGAACACGGCAAAATCAACATGTGCGAATTGAATTGTGAAAAAGAGAGACCTGCTGCTAAAAACCCTCTTAAGATTGAGGACCTGTCACTGCGTGACGGTCACCAATCCCTTTTTGCCACCAGGGGAAGGACCGAGGATATGATCCCCGTGGCCGAGAGGATGGATGAAATTGGTTTCTGGGCCACGGAAGTCTGGGGCGGTGCCACCTTTGACACCATGCACCGATTTTTGAATGAAGACCCTTGGGAACGCCTGCGTACCCTGAAACGTTATTTTAAGAAAACCCCTCTTTCTATGCTGCTCCGGGGTCAAAATCTTGTGGGTTACCGTAATTATGCCGATGATGTGGCTGAACTTTTTGTCAAGCGGGCTGCAGAAAACGGCATGGATGTTTTTCGTACCTTTGACGCATTGAATGATTACCGCAATTTTGAGTGCGTGGTACCCGCGATTAAATCCTGTGGAAAACATTTCCAGGGATGTATCTGCTACTCCCTCACAGAGCCCCGCATGGGCGGTACTGTTTACACACTGGATTACTACATCAAAAAGGCCAAAGAGCTGGAGGCCATGGGGGCTGACAGTATCTGCATTAAAGACATGGCAGGGCTCATGGCTCCCTATGATGCCTATGAACTGATCAAGGCACTGAAAGAAAACGTTAAACCCCTGATTCATCTGCACAGCCATTTCACCTCGGGTATGGCTGCCATGACCCATCTTAAGGCGGCCGAGGCAGGCGTTGATGTCCTTGATACCTGTCTTACCCCCTACGCTTACCGAACAAGCCATCCGGCCCTGGAACCCCTGGTGATGTCTTTGATCGGCACGGACCGGGATACGGGTTTTGACATTGAAACACTTGCCTCCATCAACGAAACCCTGGAAAAGGATATCCTTCCCAAATATCGCCACCTTCTGGACGATACCAAGGTGTCGGTGATCGACATCAACGTGCTGCTCCACCAGACCCCCGGAGGAATGCTTTCAAACCTTGTCAACCAGCTCAGAGACATGGATGCCCTTGACAGAATCGGCGAGGTCTATGAGGAACTTCCCAGGGTAAGAAGGGAGTTGGGACAGATTCCCCTGGTCACCCCCACAAGCCAGATCGTGGGGACCCAGACCGTCAATAACGTGCTGTTTGATACCCCGGAAGAGCGCTACAAGATGATCACGGCCCAGGTCAAGGATCTTTGCTACGGTCTCTATGGTAAAACGGCTGTTCCCATTGATGCACAAGTTCAGAAAAAGGCCCTCAAGGGATATGACCGGGGAGAAAGTCCCATCTCCTGCAGACCCGCCGAGGTGCTCAAGCCCGAGCTGCTCGAGCAGGCCCGCGCCGACCGGCGCGCGCGAGAGGGAGGCGG
>CAKZLA010000387.1 GCA_937124525.1 uncultured Desulfobacterium sp. | reverse complement strand
CCGTCCAATGATTTGTAATAACTGGAGTTTCGATATTTGTTGTGGGCAGGCCAGATCCCCAATACGGTCTGCCCGTGACAGTTATATGTATTATGCTTGACCACCCTCATTTAAAAATCACAAAATTCAACTTAATACAATACATTTTACCTTTTTTAATTCGCATCAGCCCAGGCCATATTTTAGATTGGGTGGGAGTCATAAGGTGAACCGGTTTCATGTAAATCAAATATCCGTTTTTATCAACAAAAAAGGGATAAACATTGTTCTCGTTTTTTTAAAAATTGCAACATCCAACCAGGAGCCAAACAAAAGAAATGGGGGATTTATCATAGCCTCTTGCATTTTCAAGGTGCCGTCGGGCAGGCTCCCAAACGATGAAAACAATTGTGCCAGGGCAACATAAAAACAATCGCCCCGGCAACATAAGATTTTCGACTCTTGGAAATTACATATTTCGTCTGTACTTGCCCCCCACATCATATAGGGCCTGGGTTATGGTTCCAAGGGAGCAATGCTGCACGGTATTCATTAACTCCGCAAACATGTTGCCGCCCTCAAGGGCTGTCTGCTGCAATTTTGCCAGGGCATCCCCTGCTACCTCTCCATGGATTTCTTTAAACGCCGCCAATCTTCTGAGCTGTTCATCTTTCTGGTCATCATCGGAACGGGCAAGCTCCAGGCAGGCCATCGTCTCTTCATAATTGGCATCGGGATCAATAAAGGTATTTACCCCCACAATGGGATACTCTCCGGAATGCTTGAGCAATTCATAGTACATGGATTCTTCCTGGATTTTGCCCCGCTGGTATCCGGACTCCATGGCCCCAAGCACCCCACCCCGTTCGGTGATTCGCTCAAACTCCATCAAAACAGCCTCTTCCACCAGGTCGGTGAGTTCATCCACAATAAAACTGCCCTGGAGGGTGTTTTCATTTTTGGCAAGGCCCCACTCCCGGTTGATGATCAGCTGCACGGCCAAAGCCCGGCGCACGGACTCACTGGATGGGGTGGTGATGGCTTCATCAAAGGCATTGGTATGAAGGCTGTTGCAGTTGTCATAGATGGCGCAAAGTCCCTGGAGGGTGGTTCTGATGTCGTTGAACTGAATATCCTGGCTATGCAGGGATCGTCCCGAGGTCTGGATATGATATTTTAGTTTCTGGGACTGCTCATTGCCCTTGTAAAGGTATCTCATGGCCACGGCCCAGATACGTCTGGCCACCCGGCCGATCACCGTGTATTCCGGGTCCATACCATTGGAAAAGAAAAAGGAAAGAGACGGGGCAAAGGCGTTGATATCCATGCCCCGGGACAAATAATATTCCACATAGGTGAACCCGTTGGATAGGGTCAGAGCCAGCTGGGTGATGGGATTGGCACCGGCTTCTGCAATGTGATACCCGGATATGGATACCGAATAAAAATTACGGATGGCATTGTCAATGAAATACTGCTGAATATCTCCCATCATCTTCAAGGCAAATTCAATGGAGAAAATGCAGGTGTTCTGTCCCTGGTCTTCCTTTAAAATATCGGCCTGCACCGTTCCACGCACACTGGAAATGGCCCGCTGACGAATTTCAGTCACCTCTTCACCCTGGGGCTCTCTTCCCTCTTTTTCCCGGAATTGGTCCATCTGCTGGGCAATGGCGGTGTTCATGAACATGGCAAGCATCATGGGGGCCGGTCCGTTCACCGTCATGGACACAGAGGTGTTGGGGGCACATAAATCAAATCCGTCATAGAGCAGCTTCATATCTTCCAGGGTGCAGATGCTCACGCCGGAGTTCCCGATTTTGCCGTAAATATCAGGTCGAATGGCGGGGTCGTACCCATATAAAGTTACTGAATCAAAGGCTGTGGACAGGCGTTTGGCCGGATAGGCGCTGGAGAGCAATTTAAATCGTTTATTGGTATCTCCAGGCCCCCCCTCCCCTGCAAACATGCGGGTGGGATCTTCATCCACCCGTTTCAGGGGAAACACGCCAGCGGTGTAGGGATAGCCCCCGGGAACATTTTCCTTTCTCATAAATTTCAAGGCCTCCCCGGGATCTTTATACGCCGGTACGCACACCTTGGGAATTTTGGAATGACTCAGGGATTCTGTGTATAAAGATAATTTAATCTCTTTGCCACGAACCTGGTAGGAGAGCTCGTCTTTGGAATAGGTCTCTTTCACCTCATACCATTCTTCAAGAATTCTTTGGGTTTCAGGATCAATATCTGCCTCGGCACCGGCAATGGCTGTCTTTAACTGGGAGACCACATTTGCCACATCTGCGCCGTCAAAACTTTTCTCAGCCTCTTTAAGATGCCAGAGCCGTCGAAGGGCATCGGCCTGTTCTTCGGTGTCTTTGTGATAATTACGCACCGTATCGGCAATTTCTGCAAGATAACGAGTTCGTTCGGGTGGGATAATAATGGTTTTGGAACTGGAGCAGGTCACATCGGTTCTGGGAATGGAAGAGACGAACTCCTTTCCCGTTTTTTCATTTAAAAGGTCCAGCAGGCCATGGTAAAAAGCGGTGACACCGTCATCATTAAACCGGGAAGCAATGGTACCATACACCGGCATTTCTTCCAGAGGAGTGGTCCAGGCTTTACGATTTCGCTGGACCTGTTTTCGCACATCCTGCACCGCATCTTCACTGCCCCGTTTTTCAAATTTGTTCACCACCACCAGATCGGCATAATCCAGCATATCTATTTTTTCCAGCTGGGACGGGGCACCAAACTCTGCGGTCATGACATAGATGGCAATGTCCACCAGATCAATGATTCTGGAGTCCCCCTGACCAATACCTGCGGTTTCTGCAATGATGATGTCATACCCCGATGCCTTGGCAACAGCAATGGCTTCGGGCAGGGAGGCTGGCAATTCTGACTGGGCCTCCCGGGTGGCAAGGGATCTCATGTACACCCGGCCGGTTTCAATGGCGTTCATGCGGATACGATCGCCAAGCAGGGCCCCACCGGTTTTTCTCCGTGAGGGATCACAGCTGATGATGGCCACATGGACATCCGTAAGATCCCGCAGAATTCGCAAAATCAGCTCATCGGTGAGGGATGATTTTCCGGCCCCGCCTGTTCCGGTGATACCGATCACCGGTGGGGTGCCACTATTTTTTATCTGCGCCAGTTTTTCCATGATGGGTTCAAGGGAGCCATCATTTTGGACCTTGGCTTCCTGCACGGCTGTGATGGTATTTGCAGTAATATATTTTTCTTCAACATTGAGTTTTTCATATTCAATATCGTTGGGGTTCACCGTGGAAAAATCCATTTTTCGCATCTGGTCATTAATAATCCCCTGGAGACCGATCTTGGCCCCATCTTCCGGGGAATAGATCCGGGTCACCCCATAGGCTTCAAGTTCTTTTATTTCCGAGGGAATAATCACGCCGCCGCCCCCCCCGAAAATTTTTATGTGGGGAACATTGCGCTCTTTGAGAAGATCCACAATATACTTGAAAAACTCCACATGACCGCCCTGGTAACTGGACACGGCAAGGCCTTGGGCATCCTCCTCAATGGCAGCCTGCACCACCTCTTCGGCAGAACGGCTGTGACCGATGTGAATCACCTCGGCACCAGAGTCCTGGAGCATTCGCCGCATGATATTTATGGAGGCATCGTGGCCATCAAAAAGGGCGGTGGCCGTGACAACCCTTACCGCATTTTCAGGTTTATAAATCTCTTCAATAAAGCTCATCACATCTCCTTATTTTTTTATATGAAAAAACCGGTACTGATATAAAGACCACCTGCTTTTTCATTATTTATTTTCAGCGGTGTCTCGGTCATTTGCAGACCCATTGGGGGTCAAGTGGCAGAGAGGTGGAAATCATCAATATGTATAACGACACAGGCCTTATGCCACCTTGCATAATATCCAATATTTTAATCAAACCACCAGGGTTTTACCTGGACGAATTTCACATAGAAGGCTCATGGCCCTTGCTGTTGAAAAATCAACCCCAGGATAAAATGGGTCTGCAAATCACTATACTCATGTATGGAAAAATTCTTGGCAAGTATCCATCTCCGAAAGGCCCACATCTGACCCAATACGGAAATATTATGTCCCACAAGAAAAATGGTCTTAGAATCAAGGACAGGAATATCCCCTTTTCCTGAAAGGCGTGTGAGCAGATTTATAAAGATATCTGTGATACCGAGCTCATTCTCCAGCACCTTTTTTTTCCACTTGCCTGGAAGGAACTGAGTCACATGGTACATAAGCAGGATATGGTCATTCATTCTTTCGCACACCAAAAAAAATTCCCGGATGGCCTCGGTGAGGGTCTTTGTCCCCTGCTCAGAGCAGGACAGGGTTTCTTCAACAGCTTTATTCACCTCAATGTGGATGGCTTCACACACCAGATACAGTACATCCTCCTTGGACCCCACATACTCATATAATGATCCAATGGAAAAGCCTGCTTCCTTTGCAAT
>CAKZLA010000386.1 GCA_937124525.1 uncultured Desulfobacterium sp. | reverse complement strand
AGCGTTCAGGCAGCAATATGAACCGGAAACCCTGGCCATATCCCAAACGATTTTAAAGGCCGTTGAGCTGCTGCCATTGGTAAGGATGCCCGGTCATATGCGTTCCTTTATTGCGGAACTTTGCACCAGCAACCATGTTGCCGGTCACCGGGCGGATCTGGTGCTTGAACAGGGGGCACTGGGCCATGCCGCACTGAAAGGTCGAACCCAAGTGACGGTGGACGACATTCAGGCGGTGGCGAATTTTGTTTTGCTGCATCGGAAACAGGAGGTCAGTGATCCTCCCCCTCCTCCGCCGGAAACCCCACAGGATGAAAACAGGGATGATGAAAAACAGGAGTCGGAAACAGACGAACCAAAAGAAAACAATGCATCAGAACCGGAAGATGATTCTGGGAATAAATCCCAGGAGTCTGAACCGGAGGAGCAGTCCCAGGATGATATAGATCCAGACGATGGGGATTCGGACAACGAATCAGATCCCCAGCCGCCGGTATCGGAGAATGATACGGAAACCGTTTTTGAAATGGGTGAACCTTTTAAAGTCAGGAAAATCGAATCTAAAAAAGATCGGACGCTCCGCCGGGGATCGGGCAAACGTTCCCGGACCAGGGTTTCCCAGAAACAAGGTCGGTACGTGAAAAGCACCATGAACAGAGGGAGCAATGACATCGCATTTGACGCCACCTTAAGGGCTGCGGCACCGTTCCAGAAGAACCGTGATATCCCGGAGGGGCTTTGCGTGGCGTTGACCTCTTCTGATATCAGGGAAAAGATCCGCGAGAAAAAAATGGGTAATTTTCTACTCTTTGTGGTGGATGCAAGTGGTTCCATGGGGGCCAAGGGTCGGATGTCCGCCTCCAAGGGTGCCATCCTCTCCCTGTTGCTGGATGCCTACCAAAAACGGGATAAGGTGGCCATGATCTCATTTAGAAAGACCGAAGCCGTGGTGAACCTGCCGGTGACCTCCAGTATTGAACTTGCAGCAACCTATCTTTCCCAGATGCCTGTGGGCGGGAGAACACCGGTTTCGGCAGGTCTTGAAAAAGGCTGCCAGATGATAAAGAACGTTCATTATCGTGATCCGGCAGCCCGGCCCATTGTCATTATTATCACCGACGGCAAGAGCAACGTGGCATTCAGCGATGCAAAACCTGTGGACGAAGCCATGATGATGGCCCAAAAGCTGGGTGAAGACGAGCGCGTGAATTGCATTGTGGTGGATACCGAGACCCAGGGCCCTGTCATGTTCGGCCTGGCCGGACAGCTGGCAGGGGCCGCCAATGCACAATATTATAAAATTGATGATTTAAAGAGTGATACCCTTGTCAGTTTAATTAAAGAGAATCAATAGAATACTCGTGATTTGTAATTTCTCTGAGTTTGATAGGCCATTATTTTATAACCTATTGAAATTATTAAAGCTAAGTCTTTCATTATGATCTTTTCGCTACTAATAAATTCAATAGGTTATGGGAACTTACAACTGACGGGCAATAGGATAGAAAGAACCCTCAGGAGCTTAAAAATATGAAAAAGCAAAAAACCATTTTTCCCTTTACCGCCATTGTGGGCCAGGAAAGCATGAAATTGGCCCTTATTCTCAACATTATCAACCCCTCCCTTTCCGGTGTCCTGATCCGGGGGGAAAAAGGGACTGCCAAATCAACCGCTGTTCGAGCCCTGGCTGATATCCTGCCGAAGATTGAGCATGTAAAAAACTGTCCGTTTCGCCTGGCCATAACCGAGACCGGTGCGGTGTGTGAAGAGTGCACCATGGAGGCATGTCCTGGCAGCAGAAAGAAAGATCCCAATGCGCTGAATGGCAAGCAACTTGAAACCGAACAAAGCGGTATAAGGGTAATTGAACTGCCCGTGGGGGCCACAGAAGACCGGGTCGTTGGAACCATGGACCTTGAACATGCCTTAAAAAAAGGGGAAAAACGTATAGAGCCGGGGTTATTGGCTGCGGCCCACCGAGGCATTCTTTACGTGGACGAGGTGAATTTACTTGACGATCATGTGGTGGATGTTTTGCTTGATTCCGCTGCCATGGGTGTCAATACCATTGAACGGGAAGGGGTCTCTTTTTCCCATCCGGCAAGGTTCACCCTTGTGGGGACCATGAACCCGGAAGAAGGGGAACTTCGTCCCCAGTTGCTGGACCGGTTCGGCCTGTGCGTCAATATCGGCGGGATCATAGAGGTGGAAGACAGGGTCTCGGTGATGGAGCGCCGGGCTCACTTTGATGAAGACCCTGAAGGGTTTGCCGCACAATGGGAGACGGACAGTCTTAATTTGTCCCAACGCATTGAAAAGGCCATGGCGCTTTACCCGGATGTGATCATCCCCCGGGAGCTTTTATTTGAAATCGCCTCCTTTTGCCTGGATGTGGGTGTGGACGGCCACAGGGGCGACATTATAATACTAAAAACCGCCAAAACCCTTGCCGCGTGGGAGGGCAGAACCTCTGTGGAAAAAGCTGATATTGAGACGGCGGCCCAACTTGCCCTGCCCCACCGTATCAGAAGAAAGCCCCTCCAGGAAGTGGCCCAGGATATTCATGCCGTCAGGGAGAGCAACCGGGCAAAACAGGCTCAAAGGGTGTGATTTATGTCGGCGATTACCATAAATAAATTACGGAAAAGTTATAAAAACCTCACGGCCCTGGACGGGATAAGCCTTGAAGTCGAAAAAGGTGAACTTTTTGCCTACCTGGGTCCCAACGGTGCCGGGAAAACCACCACCATCCGGATACTCACCGGTATGACCCGGTTTGAAAAAGGAGAGTGCGCCATCAACGGGTTTGATATCCGGTCGGATGAAAACAGGGCAAAAGCACAATACGGCCTTGTTTCCCAGGCCATTAACTTGGATCAGGAACTCTCGGTAAAAGATAACCTTCTGATCCATGGATTGATGTATGGCATGAAGATGCCGGACATTAAACGCAAAACTGAGGAGATGCTTGATTACGTTGATATGTCGGACCGGTTGAACAGCCCGGTGAAGGCGTTGTCCGGCGGTTTGAAAAGGCGGCTTATCATCGCCCGGGCCCTGCTGCATGATCCGGCCATACTGTTTCTGGATGAACCCACCGTGGGACTGGATGCCGCCATAAGGCGGCGGATATGGGCTTTGATAAAGAAAATCCAGGCCAACGGCACCACTGTTTTTTTAACCACCCATTATATCGAAGAGGCGGAGTTTTTAGCGGATCGCGTGGCATTTCTGGATAAGGGACGCATTGTGACTCTTGATACCCCTGAAAGGCTCATGCAAAATATCGGGGCCTGGGCCATTGACCAGCTCACCTCCCAGGGCATGGATACGGTTTACTTTAAAGACAGGCAGGCGGCTCAAACATTTAATCTGGAAAATTCACAGCATTATACCCTGCGGCGGGTCAACCTGGAGGATGCGTTTCTGGCGGAGACAGGTCGGAAAACAGAACCGCCGCAAACAAAAACAAATTCCGGGCATACCGGGCACTCCAGCCATTTCGGGCACTCCGAACATTCCGGGCATTCGACCCATTCCCATTGAAAGGACTTTCATTCATGATTCGCACTATATTCGCCATCTATTACAGGGAAATGTTGATTTTAAGAAAACGATTGACCCGCCAAATTCCGTCATGGTCTGTATCACCGCTGCTCTATCTAATTGCTTTTGGCTATGCGGCTGGGCATTCGGTTAAGGTGGAGGGACACTCCTACATGGCGTTTCTGATTCCGGGCCTGATCGCCATGAGTAGCATGACCCAGGCCTTTGCCATTGCCAGTGATATCAATATCGCACGGTTTTACTGGCATATATTTGAGGAATTCCAGGCAGCCCCTGTCTCAAAGACCGCCTATGTGACAGGCGAAGTACTTGCCGGGATGACCCGGGCTCTTTTATCGGTGAGCGTCATCATGATACTGGCGCTGGTTTTCAGTATTGATCTTCACTATAACTTGGCCTTTCTAACCGGTGTGCTGCTCAACAGCTTTGTGTTTGCCTCTTTGGCTGTGGGATTGGCCATGGTGGTAAAATCCCATGCAGACCAGGCCCTGCTAAATTCCTTTGTTATTACGCCCATGGCCTTTTTAGGGGGAACTTTTTTCCCGGTGGATCGGCTGCCGGACTGGGCCGGATTTATCCTCTCCTTTCTACCGTTGACCTATGCATCGTCGGCCATCCGGACAGCCTGCCTGGAAGGCAAACCAGATACCGGATCATGGATGATCCTGCTGATCACCGGGTGTGTTTTTTTCATCATGGCGGTCTCCTTTGTGGAAAAGGCCAAGGATTAATGCGCCGGTATTCATCGGGAACTAAATAGAACGAATACCTGATGACCAATGAAAGGTAGGACTGTCATGAAAAACACCCCTGTTCTCAGACGGCCTTTGACCCGGCCATTTATCTGGGCACCATGAAGAACGAAAGGAACCCATTTGATGAGAAAACTATTTTCATTGGCCTATTTCACGGCAGTTGGCATGGAAAATCCGTCTCTGAGCCAGGGGATCGAACAATTTACTGAAGAAGGTAGGCAGCTTCAGGTCCATGCCAAAACCTCAACCCACCTATTTGATGAAAATCAGATCAACAGATTTTGTAATAAATGTCTAAAATCGAATATCGTTATGCCGATATATTGACACTGACATGCATACCAGCTTTTGTTGCAAGAGTGATAAGCATTTCAAGACTAAATTTTTCCCATTTACCTCTCATAAGGTCCGATATACGGGACTGACTTACCCTAAGTATTTCGACTGCATTAACCTGGGTAAGGTTCTTGGCCTTTATAAATTTGCGAATATCTGTCATGAGATCAGCACGCATTTGAAGAACGGCAGCTTCATCTGGGGGAAACCCCAGATCAATAAAAATGTTACCGGAAGAATCCAAAAGACCTTCAGTCATACGGCCTCTTTACAGATCGGCCTTCAACTCGGCCCCCCGTGGGGGGTGAAATTCGTTGTGCTGCAAGAGCCCCTGCAGCGTCACCTTGCCTTCAACTCGGCCCCCCGTGGGGGGTGACATACATTTCCAGCCTTATCATTGTCCAGACAACAATCCTTCAACTCGGCCCCCCGTGGGGGGTGAAATAATATTGAATGGGGATGGCAGGAATCTATATGACCTTCAACTCGGCCCCCCGTGGGGGGTGAAATGGTCGAGCCTGACCTTGCCCCAGAACCAGAACCACCTTCAACTCGGCCCCCCGTGGGGGGTGAAATCAGGCAGCTATAATCGGGTGTCAACTTGTGTGTCCTTCAACTCGGCCCCCCGTGGGGGGTGAAATTTGTGCAGGGTTATTGGGATATGGGTTTGAAAGACCCTTCAACTCGGCCCCCCGTGGGGGGTGAAATTGGAGAGGAAAGCAGCGGCGACCATCCACTGCATCCTTCAACTCGGCCCCCCGTGGGGGGTGAAATCCCTCAATAGGATGCTCCGGCAAGAGCTTAATCCCCCTTCAACTCGGCCCCCCGTGGGGGGTGAAATAACAAGCCTGTTTAAGTATTCAACTTGTCCATATCCTTCAACTCGGCCCCCCGTGGGGGGTGAAATATTATCGACATGGGAGAATGCTTACAAATACCGGCCTTCAACTCGGCCCCCCGTGGGGGGTGAAATTCAAAAATGCGCAGCAACTTAATGGGTATGCATCCTTCAACTCGGCCCCCCGTGGGGGGTGAAATCTGAATTATGGGCGAGAATGCTCGAAATGGATACCCTTCAACTCGGCCCCCCGTGGGGGGTGAAATCGCCTGACACACAAAAACCTGATATCACAAAAAAATTATCACTGTTTTTGCGAACCAGCATATTAATGTTTTTCAATTTTCAAAAAGCAAGTCAATAATGGGCTTTAAGCCTTTATTTATAGGCCTTGCGAACCCATGACAAATCAAAACCGGTCAAAGCTTACTCTGTCAAGCTTTTTACACTCTTCTTTCAAGTTGCAACTAAAGGTTCGCACTGATCAACCAGGACGGAGGGTTCAAAGTAATTTAGATTGCCGTTTGGTCTTGCTTGAGATTTATATTTTACGCCGCCCCAATCTACGCTTTCTGAAAAAAGGATGGACCTGATGCCCTGCAGATCTAATGAAATGCTCCAGGTCGTCCAGATAAAAGCCCTGTTCCTGACAGGGTAAACAGGGCTTGTCAAAGGCAATGATTCAGCGGCCAGCCACTGAGCTGCGATCACGCCTTTATGGTTGGCCTGACTCGGATTCTTTTCTCCTGGAAGGGTCGCTGCCAATTTAATAGCGTTAACATCCCATCCAAGGTTTGCAATATTGTCCTTGTTTTTCCAAGGGTGGTCCAAGGCCTCCACCAAAACCTCATGATCCACACTATCAAGCATCTGCCGGATGACTTTGGACAGGATCACTGTCCCCCCTGTAAAATCAAGAGAGCCTTTCTCTGCACCTCGGGTGGTGGGTAGGTTGTCCAGCAGGTCGCTCTTAGCTTTATACTCCAGCAGGGTTCCAATCACTTTGGACGGATCAATACCTTCCAAAACAGGCAGCCGACCATCCCAATGCATCCAGACATCTTTTTCCATCCTATCCAAAATATACACGACGCCAATTGCGGCCATCCATCCCTGGGGGTTAGATGCATCAATTCCATTCAATCTGTAAGCCATTATTCCTGCTCCTTTCTGCTCTGAATCCAGTCTGAGAGGCGCAACACTGCTTCCAGGTAGGCCAGTCCCCATGGGTTGTATTCGTCATTCAGCCGATCAGTTAATTTGCCCCATGATTTCCCTTCAGAATCACACCAGATTTCACTGTCCCCCCAGAAAGGCATAATAGTTCGCCCAAAACCGTGGTGCGTGGCAATCAGATACTTTACGAGATCTGGAGTATCCTTTGGGAGGTCGGCAAGTGAATTGATTTCATGCCTCCAGCCTTTGGGGAGGGTCTCCAACCAGCTTGGGAGATGCCCATGGGACTCTCCGGATTTGGCCAGAATTCTCGTCCGATCATGATTTCCTAACCGGATTTGAAACCTGAAATCCTTTTTGCCGTCATCGTGCTTGATTGCGGCATGATGAAGCAATGGATTTTCGGTGATTCGTCTGACCTCATTAAGGACACCAGCAGAATGATCTTTCAATGAAACAACTTTAGCTTGGCGGTTTTTCTTTTTTCTGGCATTTTCCTCGCGGCATAGTACAACAAATGCAATGAATCAAAAAAGCGATCACATAAACTTAAGCACTCCGGCCACCGATCTCAGCCGCCAATTATCTTTAATCATTAAGGATATCGAATTTTACTCCGATTTATCGAGACCTCAAAAACCGGCTGTTGACCTCTGGTCCCTGTTCGAAAAGCTC
>CAKZLA010000385.1 GCA_937124525.1 uncultured Desulfobacterium sp. | reverse complement strand
GTTATCTTCCTTCCCGATGATGATCAAATGATTGCATCGGCAGCATTGGAGTTGGTGGAAAAAGGGGCCAATGTTTTAATTACCACGGGTGGTATGTCAGTGGACCCCGATGATCGGACCCGTTTTGCCTTAAAAGAGGCAGGTGCCAGTAATATGGTTTATGGCACCCCGGTGCTGCCCGGTGCCATGTTCATGATCGCATATCTCAATAATATTCCTGTATTGGGGATACCGGCCTGTGGATTGTTTTCCACCACCACCATGTTTGATCTCATTTACCCCCGGGTGCTGGCAGGGAATAAAATTTCACGTTCGGATATTGCTGCAAAGGGGCATGGAGGACTGTGTCTTAAGTGTAAAACCTGTACCTATCCCCGGTGTGCATTTGGAAAATAAAAGGAGCCGCATATGATTTCATGGCTGCCCATGGGATTTGAAGAAGCCTTGCGTATTACCCTTGATACCATTAAGCCCTTGGGTAAAGAGACGATCCCCCTGTCACAAGCCACGGGTCGAATCCTGGCACAAACATTGATTTCAACCATTGATTCACCATCCATTGATGCGTCTCTTAAGGATGGATACGCTGTTGTGTCAGGGGATCTGGCCTCTGCCTCTCCTGGGACCCCTGTCCATTTATCTCTGGCAGGGATGGTGGCCGCTGCAGGGGGAGCACAGACCCGGGGATTGCTTCCCGGGACAGCCATGCGGATCTTAACAGGGGCTGAAATTCCCCGGGGGGCAGATGCCGTACTGGCCGAAGAATTTACAGATGTTTCCGGGAAGATCCTTGTGGCCAGGAACAGTGCCGGGCAGGGGCGCAACATCATGCCCAGGGGAACCGATGTGGAGAAGGGACAATGCATTGCCCAAAAGGGGGATAGCATTATCCCGGGCCTGGCTGGCATCATTGCCGCATCTGGATTTAATGAAATGTCAGTTTTTAAACAGCCCCGGGTGGCCATTATTGCCACGGGGGATGAGGTGGTGGCGCCGGGAAAACCCCTTCCCCAGGGGAAACTTTATGCCAGTAACATGGTGACCTTGAGCGCCTTTTGCCGGCAATGGGGCATGGAGACATTATTGTTTACAGCCAAGGATGATCCCCGAGAAATACGCAATGTCCTGGAAAAGACCATGGATCACAGTGATGCCATCATCACAAGTGGAGGGGCCTGGACCGGAGACCGGGATCTTGTTGCAAAGATTCTTCTGGAACTGGGGTGGAAAAAAGCCTTCCACCGCATTCGTATTGGCCCAGGCAAGGCCGTGGGGTTTGGCATGCTTGACCAGATACCTGTTTTTATTTTACCCGGAGGGCCACCGTCCAATCTCATGGGATTTCTTCAGATTGCGTTTCCAGGTCTCCGTGCCCTGGCAGGATATCAACGTCCGGGCCTGCCAACCATGCGGGCTGCCCTGGCCTCTGATCTACATGGACGTGACAGCGAATGGACCCAGTTTATTTTCGGAATGATTGATTTAAAAGGAGATACGCCGCTGTTTCGTTCCCTGGGACAAAAGGGCAGGCTTCAATCCATGGCAAAGGCCACGGCCATTGCTTCAATCCCCGAAGGAACCACGGGTATCTCCCAGGGAACGATGATAGCCATACAGGTGTTATCCTTTTAAGTTGAGGTGTTAATCATGAATAAAATAGATCAAAATTGTCTGACAGACTCCTTTAACCGAAGGGTAACCTATCTTCGATTGTCGGTGACGGATCGATGTAACCTTAATTGCTGTTATTGTGCGCCTTCACGGCCAAAATTGGTGCCCCTGGACGGGTTAATGTCCTTTGAAGAGATGTTTCGTGCAGTGAAGATTGGCGTGGGACTGGGGATTACCAAAGTCCGGCTCACCGGGGGAGAACCCCTTTGTCGTCAGGAGATTACTTCATTTGTTGCACAATTATGCCGCATTCCCCAGATTAAAGATGTGGGGCTGACGACCAATGGGGTGCGCCTGGAACAGATGGCTGCCGGATTAAAACAGGCTGGAATGAAACGTATAAATGTCAGTCTGGATACCCTGGATGTCGCTAAGTTTGAACGAATAACCGGAAAAAATCATTGGAATCAGGTTTGGAATGGCATCATGGCTGCACATGAACTCGGATTTACGCCAATAAAAATTAACACTGTGGTGATGAAGGGCGTCAACGATGATGAAGTGGTGGATTTGGCCCGGTTGACCCTGAAGTATCCCTTTCATGTGAGATTTATTGAGTATATGCCCATTGGAACAGATCCCCGTGGGGCCCAAGGATACTTTGTCTCTGGAAAATCCCTTATAAAGCGACTGCTGAAGGGGGGAGAGCTTACTCCCCTGGTCAGGGGGGAGAATGATGGGCCTGCCAGGCGGTTCAAGTTTGCAGGTGCCCCTGGGGAAATTGGGTTTATCAGCTCCATGAGCGATCATTTTTGCGATAGATGCAATCGTATGCGTCTCACCGCCAGGGGATTTTTAAGGCCCTGCCTCCTGGCCGATGATCAGGTGGATTTGGGAAGTAAGCTGAGAAAAGGGGCGAGTGATGAGGCTTTGCAGGAATTGTTTTGCCGGGCATTGTCAATGAAGAAAGGAGAGCATGGATTAAATTTTCATGGTGCAGATGCCTTAAAAACAAAGATGGTGAGTATTGGTGGATAATAACAACTCCTCCTGGGCCCGAAGACCCATGAACGAAACCCTGGACAGCCATCATTAATAATTGCTGAAAAATGGATATCTGCCTTGACAGGCATTCATGTAAGCACGTACAATCCCGTGGGATAAATTGGATTGTAAATCAGCAACAATTTTAACGACGGCTTTTAAGCCCATGCCGATATGATGGTAACGTATTAAAATTACCTTGGCTTAAATGGTCATTTTGTGGTTTTGTACGCCATTAATTGTATTATTTGAATTGCTGGTGGATCAATGGGCTGTGTTATTATGGGGTTAGGGCTATTGAACATTTATTGTTTTAGAAAATCAAAGCGAATCACCCGGGAAATTTTTTGCAGGGGGTGTCTGTTTCGTCGTAAATGTCGGCCGTTCCAGCTTTGGCTACAACCAGAACTTCCTTTTTATTTCAAGTCCAACGGAGATGCCAATGGCATTTTTGATTTACAGAACAATGTTCAAAATACCCTGGATGCCCTTTTTCCTTCAGAACATCGTCTATTGAAAGCAAGGGCATTGAAAGAACTGTCCAGTGATGACAACATAAGCCGGATATTGATTCGACTGAAAATGTTTGAGCTGCTGAACATCGGCGGCAAGTAGCCGGATAATTCATGGTAGTTTTTTTATAACTGCCACGGGCAGACCGTATTGGGATACTGACCTGCCCACAACGAAAATTTAAACTCTAATTATTACAGTCTTTTGGACGGAGTTTTATATAAACTGCCTATGGTCAGATCTGTTTTTGTACCAGCATTTTCCCGTAGTCAACACCCTCTGAACTAAAACCCAGGAGTTGTCATGCCGGTTTTTTATAAAAAAAACTTTTTTTTATTTCTAATTGCATGTAATATGACATGAAAGGTGAGCTTGGCACATTTAGAGGGTTGGGCATCTTTCATATATGATTCCCAAAGTAGTACTTTGTCATCATTTAATTTTAGGGTGCCCGGTTCTGAACAATTCAGTGGGACAATACTCTGTGATATGCGCAACCCTTAATTTTAGCGTTGATCATGCAGTAATTTACATTTTTCGAAGCATTTCATCCCCAGATGGGGACTTTAAAGTGGAAAATGTAAGTCAGTCATGACGTATGCCGAGATTTCTATACCCATGGGCTTTATTATAATCTTTCCCATGGAACGGCGATTCCCGGCACAGTTGTTCTTAATTATAGGAAACATAAACCCATAAAAGTAGAGGTGATTATGAAAACAACTACAGACCCTTATTCAGGGCTGCAACTGGTTGAATTGAGCCATGAATGGGGCCATGGTGTACCATCCTACCCCGGACAGGAAGATGTGAAAATGGCCAGGGGGGTAAAACACGCCCAGCACGGTGTGCTTGCATGGAAAATTAACACTGTTATGCACACCGGTACCCATATGAATGCACCGTTGCACCTGGTACAGCGTGCGGCTGATCTGGCCGAGGTACCCGTTGATCGTCTCTTTGGCAATGGGGTTGTTTTGAGTATTCCAAAAAAACGATTTGAGGTGATTACTGCCAAGGATCTTGCAGCAGCCACACCGGAAGTTCAGAAGGGAGACGTCGTGGTTATTGTCACAGGGTGGCACCATCAATACTCCGATGGTCTTGAATACTATGGTGCTTCGCCGGGATTATCCAAAGATGCGGCGCAGTGGCTGGTGGATAAAGAGTGTCGAATGGTGGCAGTGGATACGCCCCAGATTGATCATCCCCTGGCAACCTCATTGGCCTCCCATCGTGGTGGCCCCACAATGAACAGACTGGTGGCCGCTTACAAAGAAGGAACCGGCCTTGATCCTGAAAAAGAACATCCAGAATGGAATGTCGCCCATAAAACCATATTGGCAGCCGGTATTCCCACAGTTGAACAGGTGGGGGGAGATGTGGATGGCCTTGCAGGTATGCGGGCCACCTTTATTGCCACGCCCTGGAAATTTAAGCATGGAGACGCGTGTCCTGTTCGATTTGTAGCCATGATTGATCCCTCGGGTAATTGCCGCATTGATGCGGGTAATTGAAATCCTTCGTTGCTGGATCATTTGATAGCATAAAGATTAAGAATGTTATTATCATGGAATTTTTAATCTGAGTTTCACAAAAAAACTTTAAATATGGAATAAGGAAAATGAGCCTGAAAATATATAATTTAAGTCATGCCTTCCATCAACATATGCCAGAATGGCCATCTACTCCGGGTGTCAATGTCACCGTTAATAAATTTCACGCCAAGGACGGTGTTTACCAAGTTAACTGGGAGGGCATCATGCACCGGGGTACCCACATGGATGCGCCTATTCATGTAACGGAAAATACACCTGGCATCAGTGATTATCCCCTGTGGCGCCTGTGTGGTACTGGTGTTGCTGTTTCCATCCCCAAGGAAAAATGGGGCGTTATTACTCCTGAAGATCTTGAAAAAGCCTCGCCTGCAATTAAAGAGGGTGACATGGTCATGATCAACACCGGGTTCCACCACAAATGGGCTGACTGTGACGACTATTTTGCCCATGGGTGCGGAATTTCCGGGGCCGGTGCCCAGTGGATGGTGGATAAAAAAGTAAAGTGCGTGGGCTATGGCTGTCAGGCCAATGATCATCCCCTTGCAACCAAGCTGGTGGATCATGGACTTGGACCCTCCCAGCCCCATCTCATTGAAGAATATAAACAAGTCACGGGGCGTGATCCCAAGGAAGATTTTCCCGATTGGGAACCGGCTCACAAAACCTTGATGGTTAAAGGGGGCATACCCGGCATCGAAAATATCGGTGGAGATATTGATGAAGTGACGGGTAAACGGTGTTTTTTCATGGCATTCCCCTGGCGTTGGACCGGTGGTGATGGGTGTATTGTTCGCGTGCTTGCTGTGGTGGATCCAGATCAAACCTTTCGTTTTGGCGCTGGTAAATAAAAAACTGGCTTGCGCATACCCTATCGTTTTGCCCCAGTGGATTGTTCAAAGTCAGGTATCCTAAAATTAAGTAAGGATTTTTATAATAATAAAACTACCATGTTTTTGCATGCCTCACTCTGAATAGCTGGGTTGAGCAGATTATTTTCTATGAACGCTCTAATGACAAAATGCTTGGTTCTAACTTTTTAATTAACCCCTTTTGTTTTGAAGTCTCTGGGGAAATGTGCTACTTCACAATGAAGATGGATGGACTAACCAGAAGATTCAGGAGGATTTAATATGGCATCAAAGGGATATATTCATGTGTACACCGGGGATGGAAAGGGAAAAACCACAGCAGCCCTGGGGCTTGCCCTGAGAAGTGCCGGACATGGTATGGGCGTATTCATCGGTCAGTTCATGAAAGGAATTCGCTATGGTGAGCTTGATGCCCTTGAAAAAATTCCAGGTATTGAGGTGGCACAGTTCGGAGATGAGGTCTGCATTCGAAAAGAAGATGTCACCGATCTCCATAGAAGCCATGCCCGTGTGGGTCTTGCCGCGATTGAAAAAGTGATGGCCCGGGGAGAACATCCGGTGGTCATCATGGATGAAATTTGTGTGACCCTGTGGTTCGGCATTCTTTCCCTGGAGGAGGTGATGGCGGTGATAAAGGCAAAGCCTGCTGGCATTGAATTGATTCTCACCGGCAGAAGGGCCCCCCGGGAGATCATTGACATTGCAGATCTTGTAACGGAGATGAAAGAGATAAAACATTATTATACCCAGGGGGTGCTGGCCCGGGATGGCATTGAGCGATAGATTTAAGGGATAAGAAGCTAAAAAGCAAATAAAGGGCAGAAGCGATTTCGCATCTGCCCTTTGCTGTTTTATCGTGATATTATTTGAGGATGAACTTATTGCTTGACAACATTTCTGGCAGCTGGTCCCCTGTCACTGTCTTCGATGTCAAAGGTAACCCGTTCTCCTTCGGAAAGGGTCTTAAATCCGGGCATATCGATGGCTGTATGGTGAACAAACACATCACTTCCCTCATCCTGTTCAATAAAACCAAACCCTTTCTTGTCACTAAACCATTTTACTGTTCCTTGTGCCAAACCGTCCTCCTCCTTAAAAAATATCAATGTGGGGCATCCTTCATATCTCTCCAAATGTACTTGACATTTTTTAGGAAATAGTTCCCGAGAAATGGGCCGATTGCTCCAATAAGTGTAAACTGGAAAATGAAAGATGCCAAATGTGGCAGTTACGCCGGTTGCTCTGTTGATTTTAAAGCCAGAGCGCTTCCAGTGGATTTCATATCTCTTTTGCCATTTTACATCCATATCATTCCATGGATAATGTGACCGATGATTATAAATCCACTTAAAATAGGCTTATCCATAGTAGCAAAAAAAATCAAGTAAAAAAAAGGTCTGCTTTAAATAAAAGCAGACCTTTTTAAAATACACATTGTATAGTTTGTACATTGTTGGAAACAATTACTTCCGGTTACCATACTCGGCATAGGACATGGCCGTAAATCGGTAAACCAGATGGGCCATTTTAGAGAATGGCAAAAAGGCAAACAGATTGAAAATGGCAATGAGATGCAGGTAGTAGAT
Organism: uncultured Desulfobacterium sp.; assembly: GCA_937124525.1. The sequence continues at coordinate 10,183 of CAKZLA010000385.1, read as the reverse complement.
AAAGTAAGAAATATACTCTGAACCGGCCAGACGGCTCATCTCCGTAAGTAATCCAGTGACACCCAGGGCCAGAACCAGACCCAGGATATACCAGTCTTTGTAAGAGGAAACCTGATCTTTTTTGTCCATTCGGTTTTTGATCATGAGCACACTGCCGATGACCAGGGCCGCCCCACTGATATTGGCCAGCCATTTAACCGGATTGAGCTGGGAATAGGGTCCAGGCAGATGGAACACATAAAGAACCACAAAAAAGATATTGGTGACAACAAACAGACCAATAAAGGAGTAAAGCACCATCATGTGTGGGGTGGCGCGGTCCTGATTGGTGGTACATTCGTTGAATTTATCATGTTTGAGGACCTTGGGCAGCACCTTGATTATGGCCTGTAAAAAGCCCTTTGCCTCCAGTTTTTCTTTATCTGTTTTTCCCTCTGCCACGGCATTGGCATGGATATCCACCACAAATCGTTTCAGGCCCAGACCAAAAACAATGACCACAAAGGCCGCCAGGGGAACAAAGGTCAGATCCACAAACCAGGTGGATATAAAATTGGCATGGGCAATGACATCATGGCCGCCATGGGACCATTCCAGACCGAAATTGTGAAACAGTTTGGTCATGCCTTCACCACCGGTGATGGTGATGTAGGCCAGAATGGCAAACCAGATGGCGGGAATACCCAGGAGAAAGGGCAGTTTTTTGGGGTCTTTTACGGCATTGGCCAGGACTTTGGGTTGGGCATACTCGTTGATGGCAGCATATCGGATAGCAGCCAGCACATCGCCTGGTTTGGCTTCCCTGGGACAAAGGTCTGAACAGTCACCACACTGGTGGCACAGCCAGATATCGCCATTGGATATCAGTTTATCTTTAAGACCCCAAGAAGCCGCGATCATCTCTTTTCTGGGGAAAGGGCTGTTGTCAGGTGCAATGGGACATGCCACGGAACAAGTGGCGCATTGATAGCATTTTTTAAGATCTTCTGCGCCAAAACCTATAACCTCGTCGATGAACGCAAGATCCGGCTGGGCAAGGTATTTTTCACTCATGCTGCGATACCTCCTAAATTTTCGGTATATAATGGACGTCGGTATATTTTTCTTCGGCAATCGCCTTAAACGCCCGCCATTATAAATAATGACGGGCGGTGGCGTCTAAGAAACAGAATCCCTTGAAGGGATTGGGACCCAGACCTTCAATTTCTTCCACAAAGTCACTTAAGAGTCCTGGAAGTTTGTCATATTCATCAATGGCAATCTCTTCGAATCTTACCCGCTCTTCTTCCAGGGCAAGACTTGCAAGGGCGTCTCCGATTTTTTTCACCCTTACTTCGGCAAGCTCACTGCCTTTCATGAAATGGCACTGGTAATCATCGCCGTGTTTACAGCCCACGAGGATAACACCGTCCATACCCTGGGCCAGGGCATCTTTGATCCAGATGGTGTTAACAGAACCCAGACACCGCACGGGGATTACCCGGACATCGGGGGAGTAATCAACCCGATTCATGCCCACCATGTCAAGGGCCGGATAGGCATCATTTTCACACACCAGGGCAAGAATCCGGAAGGGGGGCTCATCATAATCATCTTCCGAGGGAACGCCAATGGCTTTAATCTGGGAACCAATGCTGTCAATGGTGTAATCGGCAAAACTGATGATTCGCTCCGGACAGGCACCCATGCAGGTACCGCATCTTCTGCATCGGGTGGGATTGATTTTGGGCGTACCCTTTTCATCATCATCCAAGGCACCAAAGGGACATTCCACCGTACAGCGTTTACACTGGGTGCACCTCTGGAAAAAGAATTCAGGATAAGTTTGATCACCGGATCGGGGATGGACCGCAACCCCTCGATCTGCCGAGGAGATACACTGAATGGCTTTAAGGGCCGCACCCGTGGCATCTTCCATGGACTCTTCAATGGTCATGCTTCGACGGATGGCACCGGCTGCATAAACACCCGTTCTCTGGGTTTCATAGGGGAAACAAATGTAGTTTGAATCGGCATATCCACCGAAAATATCATTGTCCCGGAAGCCCGGGCCCTGGCGATAGGCCAGGTTGATAATGGGGTCATCCACAGTGACTGGAACCATACCAGAGGCCAGAACCACCAGATCTGCCTTGAGGTTCAGGTTGTCTCCCAACAGGGTGTTGGTGGCTTCCACAATGAGGCTGTCGCCGCTCTTGCTGACCTCGGTGACAGCACCTTTGCTCATAAAAATACCACGATCCTGCTGGATACCCTTGTAAAAATTCTCCTGGAGGCCCGGGGTTCTCATGTGCTGATAGATGACGTATGCCTTGCCATCGGGATAGTCGTTGCGGACATATTTGGCCTGTTTCAGGGCCACCTGGCTGGTGACAGCACCGCAATAGGGAAAGTCGCCATCATCCTCATCTTTTCCAGGGGACTGGATAAAGACAACGGATTTGGCCTCTTTGCCATCGGAGGGTCTTACAATTTTACCCTTGGCGGCAATTTTTTCAAATTCATCATTGGTTATAACGTCGGGAAGATCAATGCCCAGATGGGCATAGGCCTCTCCCTCAAGTTTATCCGGACGCCAACCGGCAGCCAGAATGACAGCGCCGTAAAGTTCACCAGTGGGGTCCAGTTGAAGAATATCTTCACGGCCTTCATTGTACTCAAGGTACTTGGCGTGCAGGGTTTCAGCATCCAGCTCATCACCCTTTTCATCCAGAGTCATCTCTTCTGGCAGTGGAAAGGGAACATCAAAAGCAATTTTTTCCCCGGGTTTTTTAAACGTAACGGTGAACTCTCCGGGCTGTCCGGCAATACGGGCAACTTCTGTACCGGTTCTTACTTCAATGTTGGGATATTGTTCCAACTCCGCCAGTTTGTCCTGGATCACCGTGGGGATCAGGGCATCAAAGGGTTCCACAACTGGCATCTGGCTGCGCATCTGGGCGGCATATCCACCCAATGCGTTGGTTTTTTCCACAATGGTTACTTCAAAACCCGCTTTGGCCGCATCCAGGGCCGAAGAAATACCGGTGATTCCACCACCCAGCACAAGGATTTTTTTGGAAAATGTTTCTGTTTTGTAAGGTTCGGGCAATTTTACTTTTTCAACACGGATCATGCCCATTTTAATGTAATCTTCGGCCTTCATCTGGATTTGATCAAAATGCTCTTCATCATCCTTTTGATCTTCGGTGAGTGCCGGATATTTTTCCCGGGAGTGGGGCCAGACAACGCCTTCTCTTAAATTGACTCGTTCCACAATACAACCGTCAAAATTGAATACATCGAAATTGACCCGGCGGGAACAGGCACCAATGACCATTGCATTTACCTTGCCGTCATCCACATCTTTCTGGATGAGGGCAACCCCTTCCTTACTGCACAGGAACGGGTGGGTTGTGCAGTTAACGCCCTCTTCTTCGGGCACGTCAACAAGGTCTTCCATGTCAAGGACATCGCCAATGCTGCAGCCAGTGCAGATATATACTCCAAATTTCTTATCCATGGTTATCCCTTACCTCCTCACCAGCGTCTGAATGGCCTTTAATGCCATGCCGGTTGCATTCTGGTTGGATGTTACAACATCAGCGGGTTTATTGGCACACCCGGCACCGAACATGCCGCCTTTCTTAAAGTCATTCACGATAAAACCATCTGCATTGAACTTCAGGTCTGCGTTGGGTTTATCCACAGATGCATTGGGCTGCATGCCCGTTGCAAGGACAAGCATGTCAACGGTCTGACGGATTTTTTCACCGGAAATGGTGTCTTCGGCAACAAGGGTGACGTTGCCGGTGGCACTCTCTTCGCCCACTTCAGCAACTTTGCCTTTAACAAAAAATACATTCTCATCGTTTTTAAGATTTTTATAAAAATTTTCGTATTTTCTGCCCGGGGTTCTCAGATCTATGTAGTAGATGTATATCTTGGCATCGGGATATTGGGCTCTCAGATAGGTGGCATGTTTTAAAGATGCCATACAGCAGATATAAGAGCAGTAGGGAAGGTGGTTCTCATCCCTGGAACCCGCACATTGTACAAATCCGATGGTTTCAGGGGCTTTGTCATCCGATGGACGAAGAATTTTTCCCTGGGTGGGGCCATTGGTGGAGGCAAGACGTTCCAGCATCATGTTGGTGATGACATTCTGATACCTGCCAAATCCCAGGTTATCAATGCGGGCCGCATCATAGGGTTTCCACCCTGTGGCCCAGACAATGGCACCCACCTTGAAATCCAGGCTTTTTTCCTGCATGTCAAAGTCAATGGCATCGAACTTACAGGCTTCTTTACATTTTTCACGATCATCGGCACCCATGGACGGGGCAATGACATAACGTGATGGGAAGGCCATGTTGTGGGGAAGATAGGCCGCTTTTCGTCGGTCCATGCCAAGGTTAAACTCATTGGAGATTTCAGACTCGCACACCTTGGCACATTCACCACAGGCAGTGCAATTTTCATTGACATATCGCGGGCTGATTTTTACCTTTACGGTGTAATCTCCAGGGGTACCATCCACCTTTTCAACCTCGGCCATGGTGAGGACCTGGATTTTCGGATTGTCTTTGATTCTCCGGTAGTTGATTTCAAGTCCGCAGGTGGGGGGGCAAAGTTTGGGAAAGTACTGTTTCAATTGTGAAACCCTGCCGCCCAGGGAAGGTTCCTTTTCAATCAGGAATACCTCATACCCCACTTCCGCAGCTTCCAGAGCCGTTGTCAGGCCACTGATACCGCCGCCAACAACCATGATGCTTCCGCCGGCCGGGGCTGATTTGTCTGTTGTCATGCTATTCCTCCGTGCATATGTAAAAATAATATGATTTGACTGAGAATCCCGGGAATCAAGGCATGTCATCCGGAATCCTGTGCCCTTTGGAAATTAAAATCGTAAAAAGGAGCTCGCCCGTTGCCAGTTCCCTTTTACCAGTTTTTTTCACGAAAGGACACAGGGGTGAAATTCCCATGTATCAAAATCTGAAAAAACCCCCAGGCACATACAGAATGCACCTGGAGGTTATTGTCTTACTTAAAAAAACTTACTACAACAAGCATCCTGGATTAATCAGCGATGATTTTGATGTAGGGTTCTTTTTTCATGGTCCACTCATTGGTGGCTTTATCATAGGTAGAGTTGACAAAGCAGAACCACTCTTCATCATTCTGACCCATGAAGTCACCTCTGTAGTAGAAACCAGGGTATCTGGATTCTTCACGGTACTGGATGTGACGGGTATGAGCCTGAACTGTATAGAGACGATGGTTGATTTCCCAAGCTCTCAGAAGTTCATGAAGATCACCAGCAGCAATTTTCTCAAGATCTTCACGGAACATGTCAAACAGACCCATGAGGTTTTCAAGGGATTTACCATTGGTCATGTAGTAGGTAGAAGTACCTCCACCATACTCATTGGTCATTTTCATCAGACGCATTGCCATACCAGCAGGTTTGCAATAGTTGGGGTTAACCGTCTCATCTGTTGAATATTCACAATTGTCAAGGTAAGTTCTAACGGGTTTGTATACGAAATCAACGAGTTCTTCGTCGGTCTCTTTGAAACCGGTAACCTTGTCGCCTTCAGCAGCAAGATACTGCAGCATGGACTTGGCACAGATACGACCCTCAGCATGTGATCCAGAGGAGAACTTATGACCGGAACAACCCACACCATCACCAGCGGTGAACAGACCACGGGCAGTGGTCATTCTGTTATAACCCCATTTGTAGCTGTCTGGGACCCAATCTTCTTCAGGACCTGAACACCAGATACCGCAGCAGCCAGAGTGTGAACCCAGGAGGTATGGTTCGGTGGGCATAATCTCAGAATCTTTGATTTCAGGCTGTGTATTGGTGGCACACCAGAGACCTGCCTGACCAACGGACATGTCAAGGAAATCTTCCCAAGCTTCTGACTCAAGATGCTTGAGCTCTTTCTTGCTCATGGTTTCACCCAGTCTTGCAAGGGCGTCTGCGGTCTTCATGATTATGGGACCACGGCCTTCTTTGTACTCTTTCATCATGAGATGGTTTCTCAGACAAGTGGGAGTAACAGCAGCTGTTCCATAAGGAGCATATTTTGCAAGTTCTTCTTTAGTTGCATCAGAAGCTGCATAGTTTTCACCAAGACCATTAACGGTCTGGGCTTTAAAAAGAAGGAACCAGGCGCCAACAGGGCCGTAACCATCTTTAAAACGTGCAGGGGTGAAACGATTTTCCATCATGGAAAGCTCAGCACCGGCACGAAGGGCCATGGTGTATGTGGAACCAGCATTCCATACGGGATACCAGGCGCGGCCTTTTCCCTCACCAACAGAACGGGGCTGATAAACATTCACAGCACCACCGCAGGCACACATGATAACCTTGGCGTTGATGATATAAACTTTGTTCTCACGCAGGGAAAAACCAACTGCGCCAGCTACTCTCTTGGGATCATCTTTGTCATTGAGAATTTCAACGATGAAGCATCTTTCAATGATATTGTCTTCGCCAAGAGCCAGTTTCCCGGCTTCTGCAACAATTCTCTTGTAAGACTCACCATTGATCATGATCTGCCATTTACCGGTACGTACAGGCGTTGCTCCGCCCTTCAGTGTACCCGCTTTCTGGCCTTTTTTACCGTCAAGGTTTTTTCCATCGTCGGTTTTTTTCCAAACGGGGAGTCCCCATTCTTCAAACAGATGAACAGAATCATCAACGTGACGACCCAAGTCGTAGATCAAGTCTTCTCGAACAATACCCATAAGGTCGTTACGAACCATGCGGACATAATCTTCGACTTTGTTTTCGCCAATATAAGTATTGATGGCAGAAAGACCCTGGGCCACAGCGCCACTTCTTTCCAGAGCCGCTTTGTCACAAAGCAAAATTTTTGTGTCATCGCTGGCCCATTTTTTAATCTCAAATGCCGTTCCGCAGGCAGCCATACCGCCACCGATAATCAGAACGTCAACATCCCTTTTTTCAACTTCGGGATCCCTTACTGCCTTGAGCTCTCCAATAGGCTTATTAGGTAATGCCATTTATAAATTCCTCCGAATTATTCGTGAAAATAAATTAATCATCAAGTAAGTGATTGATTGTTATGCCAGCTCCTGGGGAGTGGTAAGAACATAACCGTCAGCTTCTTGTGTAGAAAGAAGACCACTGTTGAGGTCTTTACCCTTGAGATCAAGGTAGGCATTGGCCTCGCCTTCCGGAGTCGTTCTGATGGGGAACTTGAAACGTTTTACAACACCGTTTCTGAACTTACAGGTCCACATGATGTCTTCTGTACCCATCATGGGAACAACACTGGCTCCCATGGGTACGAAATCAGAGTAGCCCCGTACTTCGATGGCCTGGGAAGGACAAATTTTAACACAGGAATAACATTCCCAGCATTGATCGGGCTCCTGGTTGTAAGCTTTCATTGCGTTGGGATCAAGAACCATAAGGTCATTGGGGCAGATGTACATACATGCTGTTTTATCCCCGCCCTTGCAGCCGTCGCATTTCTCAGCGATTACAAAAGATGGCATTAAAAATACCTCCGTCACACTTTGGTGCAGCGCCCATGTGGGCTCATGCACTGCTGTTAATCATATTGCGACATTCAAACACGTTGTGTCGCACTTCAATATAAAAGTAGGCCTCACTTGTCAGGGCCTATTCATCCAAATTTAGATAATATATAACGGTGTGTTGAATAAGAGGTCAAAATATCTTACTCCATCAAAACGATTGAAAACGTAGCACCAGCCAATATCCTTGTCAAGCATTTTTGAAAGGAGGTTCTGTTAAATTCATTTGAGGCTTAATTGTCCGGGTTTTTGAACTGATAAATCTGAGAGGGGAAGGGCTGTATTATTGCGCTTTTTACTCTTTTAAAAAAATGTGGTAATGTGTGCCCGCTGTGTTGAAACTTAAGTGTTTTTAATGTTTGTTTGGGAAGAATAGGCTTGATCATACCATATGCCTCCCCTGGCAATTTCCATGGGGGGCCATGCCTTGTGATTGAACCTGAAAAAATGGCTGGAATTTAAACATAAAATAAAGTTCTTAAGATTCCCGGTGTGCCAAGGGTAAGCGGTTCCCGGTGAATTGATTTTTAAAAAAGGTGAGAGTAAAAATGAGTGATGAGATGGTGCCGGTGTCCCTGGAAGACGATTTTTCCTTTGTGTGCTCCCCTGATGTATCTTGTTTTAATCAATGTTGTCGAGATCTGAATCAGTTTTTGACCCCCTATGATGTGCTGCGTTTGAAACATGCCCTGGGGATTTCTTCCCATGAATTTTTGAAAAAATATACCCTGCGCCATAATGGGCCAGAGTCTGGCTTGCCCGTGGTGACCTTTAAAATGGATCCCAGCACCGAATATGCCTGTCCCTTTGTGACATCATCGGGGTGCAGTGTCTACCATGACCGGCCAGCCTCCTGTAGGATATATCCCCTTGCCAGGGCTGTGGTAAGGTCCCGGGATACGGGGCAGATGGTGGAATATTTTGCCTTGATTGAAGAGCCCCACTGTCATGGGTTTGACCGAAAATCCGGACAAACCGTGGGGCAGTGGCTGTCCGGTCAGGATGTCCAGGAGTACAATGCCATGAATGATAAGCTGGTGGAGGTGATCGGGCTTAAGAACCGGATTGTTCCGGGACCGCTGGATGGGGTCGATGGCGATCGTTTCTATATGGCCTGCTATGACCTTGATACTTTCCGGGAGCAAATTGGTGACAAGGGGCTTTTGTCTGGTTTGCCCGTGTCTGCCGGAATCTTGAAGCGTGCCATGGACGATGATGTGGCCCTGCTGGAGTTGGGTCTGACCTGGATTAAATATGTTTTGTTTGGTGTTCCCATCAAAATGGAAGTCTAAATATCTATGGGAGACGTGTATGGAGATTGGAGGAAAGGTGGCCCTTGTGCTGGGCGCTGTAAAAGGCATTGGGCGTGGAATCGGGTTGGCTTTGGCCCGGCAGGGTGTTTCCCTTGCATTGACGCGGCATGATTGGCCTGAAAGCTTTGCACAGATGGAAGCAGTCTTTGGGGAAACCGGTGCGGACTATGAAATCTTTGATGTCAATTTGCTGGATGTTTCTTCCATTGAAATATTGATCAGAGACGTCAAACAACGGTTCGGGCGGTTGGACATTTTGATTAATAATATTGAGCGGGGGGGGTGGCCCGTGGTTCATGGCTCCTATGTACAGGACCAGTGGGACCTTGAACTGGCCACCACCTTGAGGGCCAAACGGTGGGTGTTTGATCTGGCTTTGCCTTTGCTGCGGTTGTCCGGGGATGGTGTGGTGATTAATTTTTCTTCCATTGCCGGTGTGTGTGGGCGTTCAGGGCCTGCGGCGGTGGTGTTTAACGATGGCTATGCTGCGGCCAGTCGAGGAGTTTCCCTGCTCACGGAAACCTGGGCACGCATGGGGGCTCCCCAGGTCCGGGTTAATGAAATAATGCTGGGTATGGTGGAAACCCGGCATGCCCAGGGCACCCGGGGGTGGGAGACTGTATTGACCCCAGAAGAGAAGGCAGCCATTGTGGACCATATTCTTTTGAAAAGAACCGGCACCATTGATGATGTGGTTAAAGCGGTGTTGTTCATGGTCGGGGATGCCCCCTATATGACCGGAGCGGTTCTTCGGCTGGACGGGGGGTATATTCTGGGAGGTGAAGGGGTTCCCCCCATGCCCGCAGGTATTCTATGATGAAGGCCTGGCTTTTTTCTCAACAGGCAGTTGCAGAGTGCATGCTTTTACGAATCAATTAGGTGAGCATCTGTGCAATGGTTTGTTTGATTCGGGTGGTTTTTCCGTGGGTTTTGCAATATTGCATTTCAAGGAGACTCATTTCCTGGTAAAAAAGGGTACGGTCAAAGGGGTGGTTTTGTGTGTTAAATAGTGATTCACCCGCAAGACACCCTGGGCTTTTTATAATGCTGCCACCGGGCTTTTTAAGTTCATGGGGAATTCCGTGGAGTCGACATATCATGGGGCGAAAGCGGTAGAGGGTGCATTGGCCTTTTTCATTGACCGGGCACATGATGCGGATGGGCTCTTTTTTTTCTTCTGCCCCTGCCATGGTCTGGATGGCTTGCCGGGCCTTTTTTTTGACCTCTTTTCTCCGGGAAAGTGTCAGGCTTTTAAATCCCTGGAGAAGGTAGGCTTTTTCCATGTGTGTGTGGTGGAAAAAAAGGGTTTC
>CAKZLA010000384.1 GCA_937124525.1 uncultured Desulfobacterium sp. | reverse complement strand
GGGCCCATTGCCCGTCGGGGGGGCGGCATGATAGCCTTTTCAGTATTCGTTGTGTCCGCCAGGGCATGGGTGTTATATGAAACTCCGGTCAATGGTCTGTAATTGTTGGAGTTTAAACCTTCGTTGTGGGCAGGCCAAATCCCCAATACGGTCTGCCCGTGGCAGTTATAAAAAAATATGGATGTAACTTTCAGGTACTATATATTATGACGAAACAAAAAGAAAATAATAAGAGACATCTCATAGAATATGGGCAGCTTAATTGGGTAAAAAAAGCAGTGGTTGACATTCTATCCGTTGAGGTAGGTTTTTTTTCAAGAAAAGATATCTTTTCCTGCCTGGATTCCCTGGGGATTTATGATGAAAATAAAGAGGTGTTCACCTATTCCACCATTCGCCCGGTATTGGCAGAGCTTGAAGCCCAAGAGTTTATCATCAGTACCTCCCAGGGACTCAGGGTGCCTGTACCCTTTTGTTTCCAGGTGGTCCAGGAACTGGTAAAGGCCGATGATTTCGCAAAGATTGCCCATGCAGTTTTACAGGTGTCTCCTTTTAACCTGTGGAGCGGCCAGTATCGGTTCAAGACCAACAAGGCATTTTTCCGGGCACTTCAAATTGCCATGCATGGAAAAAAAAACTCGGTGGATATTGATGTGGTGTACAAATGTGGAATGGAAGCGTTTCCCCTGGATTTCCGGAAAAATCCCCCTGTGCTGCAATTGTTAAACCGACCGTTTCAACCTCAACTCTTGGACAACATGGCCCCGACCATCCGCTGGAAAACGGTGGAATACCTTTTCATGGAGGCCAAAAGGGTTCTGGAACCTGTGGATGATCTTATTACCTATTGTCTTTTTAAATTTCTCAGGAGGGCTGATCTGCCCGATGTTGGGGCGCAAACCATTATTTTGGAAATCCTTTTATTATCAGGCCGTCGAAATGACTATAATGCTGTTCTTTCAAAAATAGACAGAAAAAACTCATCTGGTATTGCCGCCATCATGGGATCAATGGAAATAATCAATAATAATACAAATGCCGCCTTGGACCATTTTCAACATGCTTTGAGGTGTTCAATAAAAGAGTCTGCCAAAATTTATATGTCACTCAAGGGATATGCATGGCTTTTTTCTCTGTTTGCCCTTCTAAAAAGTGGTGACTCAGAAAATTATGAATTCGCCCTGGAGCAAATTCAGGCGCTCCTGCCCTTTCAAGATGAATATGTGTGCGCCATGAAATCGCTGGAAATCATATTGAAACAACGGTTGGGCATCCAGGATAAATGGCATAAAGAGGCGTTGATTTATATCATTGATGGAAAAGGACCCATTGACGCTTTTTTTAATATTCTTGCAGTGACATGGCTGGATAAGGAAATAGCCCAGCCTCTTATTCCAAAACTGGAGGAGATCCGGGAAAAAGTTGTGGCCTGCGGCTATTCATGGCTTGATGCGGAAATATCAGCCATTCTTGCCACCCTGGGCAAAGATGTTACCGCCAATGAAAAACGATCAAGACAGCTCCATAAAAAGGCTGGCACCACCAGTATAGTGGATATGGTAACTTCTGTTCCTAAATGGGAGACGGCATTGGAGGCGTTGATGCACATGGCATCCAAGGCCGGCAAGGACTCCAATACAAATGGTTTGGCCAAAGGTGATAATGAGCAACGCCTGGTCTGGCTCATGAACCACAATGAACAATACCAGATCTCTTTTCTCACCCCCCGTCTTCAGAAGTTAACAAAGGCAGGAAAATGGACCAAGGGCCGACCTGTGGCCTTGAAAAAACTATATAAAAACAATGGATACATGGCGGGGCTTACGGACCAGGATCGGCAGATATGCCGCAATGGCATTAAAGAATCCCATTATGGAGATAGTTATTATGACAAGGTTGAATACTCCATTGATGACACCAGGGCATTCCCCCTGCTTGTGGGGCATCCCCTTGTCTTTCTTGAAGATAGTCTGAACACCCCTGTGGAATTGGTTAATGGGGAGCCTGAAATAAGGATTCGGGTCAATGGAAATAAAATTCATATTTCCATGGAACCTGCACTGGATTCGGAGATTAAAAGAGATCTCCGTGTGGTACGGGAAACACCGTCCCGTTTTAAAATTATTTTCTTGTCCGATGTGCATTCAAAAATTGCAGAACTTGTGGGAAACAAGGGATTGGAACTCCCGGAAAGTGCAAAAGAGAGGGCGACCCAGGCAGTGGCTGCCCTTTCATCCCTGGTGGCGGTGAACTCTGATCTTGCCGGAGCAGGGGATGAGGGGGGTAAAAAAGTCAAAGCCAATGATATACCCCATGCCCATGTGATGCCCTGGCAGCAGGGAATTAAGGTGGAGTTCTTAGTGAAACCCGTGGATGAAGCGGATTCTTTTTTCAAACCGGGCAAGGGGGGAACCAATGTGTTTTTGGAGATCAAGGGGGAAAAAGTCCAGGCTGTCCGTAAGCTTAAACAAGAAAAAAAGCGCGAAAAGGCTGTGATTGAAGCCTGTCCCACCCTGAATTTTCTTGAACCCGTGGCCGGAGAATGGCTGGTGGGGGAACCTGAAGACGCCCTTGAACTGCTGTTTGAACTCAAAGAGTGCCGGGAAGATCTGGTGCTGGCATGGCCCCAGGGAGAAAAAATGCAGGTGCGTTCCCAGATCTCCTTTGATGAGTTCTCCTTGAACATTAAAAAGGATCGTGACTGGTTCAAGGCCACTGGCACCGTGGTCATTGATGATGAGCTGAGCCTTGATTTGATAAAATTAATGGCCCTTCTTGAAAGTTCATCCGGGCGTTTTGTCACCCTGGATGATGGGACCTTTCTGGCCATCACCCACTCTTTAAAGGAACGACTGGAGGAATTAAGGGCCTATTCCACCGTCCATGGTAAAGGGCTTCGATTCACCCCTTTGGCGGCCCCGGCCATTGAGGAACTCACAGGCCAGGTGGGATCATTGAAAAGTGACAAAACCTGGAAAGCCCATTGCCGGAAATTAAAAGAGGTGGTGCAGCCACAACTCCCGGGAACCCTGCAAGGGCAGCTCCGGGATTATCAGGTGACAGGCTTTAACTGGCTGGCCCAGCTGGCCCATTGGCAGGTGGGGGCATGCTTGGCCGATGACATGGGCCTTGGTAAAACCCTCCAGGCCCTGTCCGTTATTTTGCTCCATGCCGCAAAGGGTCCCACGTTGGTGGTGGCCCCCTTGTCCGTGGGGGCCAATTGGCAGGATGAGTGCCATAGCTTTGCCCCCACATTGAATCCCCTTGTTTTTGGCCCGGGGGATCGCCAGACGTTTCTGGATGGCCTGGGACCCTTTGATCTGGTTATTTCAAGCTATGGGCTCCTCCAGGTGGAGGGGGAGAAACTTTCGGGTGTGGAGTGGCAGGTGGTGGTGCTGGACGAGGCCCAGGCCATAAAAAACATGAAGAGCAAACGCTCCAGGGCAGCCATGAAATTATCTGCCCGGTTTCGCATGATCACCACGGGCACCCCGGTGGAAAATCATCTGGATGAGCTGTGGACCCTTTTTAACTTTCTCAATCCCGGTCTTCTGGGCACGTTTAAACGGTTTAAGGAAATCTTTGCCCTTCCCATTGAGCGGGATCAGAACAAGGATGCCTCCCGGCGATTGAGAAAACTCATTCGTCCCTTTATCCTGAGGCGCTTAAAGAGTGATGTGCTCACAGAGCTTCCCGGGAAAACAGAGATTACCCTTAAGGTGGAGATGAGCCCGGAAGAGGCATTGCTTTACGAGGCCCAGAGAATAACGGCTCTTAAAAACATTGAGCAGGCAAATGAGGCCCCGGGCCAGAAACATTTTAGGATTCTGGCGGAATTGATGAAGTTGCGCCAACTGTGCTGTAATCCATCCCTTGTTTTGCCCCAGGCCGGCGTTGAGAGCTCAAAGCTCAAGGTGTTTGGGGATGTGGTGACGGAGCTTCTGGCAAATAACCATAAGGCCCTGGTTTTCAGCCAGTTTGTGGGACATCTTGCCATTTTACGAAAGTTTCTGGATGCAAAAGAGATATCCTATCAATATCTGGATGGGTCCACACCGGCCAAGGAGCGGCAGGCACGCATCAATGCCTTTCAAAACGGGGAAGGGGATCTTTTTCTCATCAGTCTCAAGGCCGGGGGATTTGGATTGAACCTCACGGCAGCGGACTATGTGATTCACATGGACCCCTGGTGGAATCCTGCTGTGGAGGACCAGGCTTCGGACAGGGCCCACCGCATGGGTCAGACCCGGCCGGTGACAGTTTACCGCCTGGTGGTGAAGGGCTCCATCGAGGAGCAGATTGTGAAGCTTCACAAGGAAAAACGGGATCTTGCCGAAGGCCTGCTGGCCGGTGGTGAAATGGCGGGTAAAATGTCGGCTTCAGAGCTTTTGGGGCTTTTAAAGGAGAATTAATGGCATCCTTCAAAAGCACTTTACACTTTCTTAGATCATTCCCCATTTGTGGGTGTTAAAAACATGAACGCTTGTCAACGTGAATGTGAACACTTGGTTAACAACTGTAAATTAAAAACAAAACAGATCGAAATGATTTCTGAATTTTTTATTCTTTATTTTTCCAGATACTTAGAGGCGTATGAAGATAGTTTGTTGTTTCGATTGAGTGTATTGGTATCTGTTTTGCAATGCCATGTATCCTTGTTATCTGGTTATGAAAGAGTAGGCGTGCCTAACATTTTTTCATACTTCGTTGTGGGCAGAACCATGGATAAATCATGGCCTGCCCGTGGCAGTTATATTGGAATGATTTTGATACCTTAGATGTTCTGCCTTGAAAGCTGGTCTGGATGACCAGATTTCACTATAAAAATATAACCTTGCAAATGTGGGTATTCCCAGAAAAGGAAAATTAAAAAATGAGAAGCGATGTAGTCATTATTGGTGGTTCGGCAGCTGGACTCATGGCAGCCATAACCCTGAAAAAAAGAGCAGTTGAAAAAACTATTACACTCATCAGAAATGTTGTGAATACACCGATTCCCTGCGGGATTCCCTATATCTACGGCATCATGGGCCAGGTTGACAAAAACTTGATCCCGGACCAGGGCTTTATTGATCAGGGCATTGAAATTCTGCAAAGAAATGTTGCTGATATTGATCGTGGCAAAAAAGAAGTTGTCTTTGCCGATGGTGAGCGACTCTCCTATGGCAAGCTGCTTATCAGCACAGGTTCCAAGCCCTTTGTTCCACCGCTTCCCGGTATTGATAAAGGCAATGTTTTTACAGTGCGTAAAGACCCTGATTATTTAAAAGAGGTTTATACGGCATTGGAACCGGCCCGGAATGTGGTTGTCATCGGCGGTGGATTCATCGGGGTTGAAATGGCTGAACAGATTGCTTTGATGGGGCAAAAAGCCGGACTTGAGAAAACCGTCACCGTTGTTGAAATGATGCCCCATTGTCTGATGCTGGCCTGTGAAGAGGATTTTTGTATTGAAATAGAAGATGAGCTTAAAAAACTTGGTATCACCCTAAAGACCAATTGTCAGGCCGGGGAAATAGTCGGGGGAGAGAGGGTTGAAGGGGTCAAGTTGGGTGATGGTGAAGTGATACCGGCAGATGCTGTTATCATTGGTATTGGTGCCCAGCCCAATGTTGATCTGGCTGTAAAATGCGGCCTTGATGCCGACCCCCGGAATGGTGTCAAGGTTGATAAATATATGCAGACACAGGACCCGGATATTTTGGCAGCTGGTGACTGTGCCAGTAAATTTTCCTGTATTACGGGTAAACCAAGCAGCATTCGTCTGGCTTCCGTGGCCTGTAGTGAAGGCATGATTGCCGCCACGAATCTGTGCCGGGAAAAGAGTCGTGAAACCATGGGTGCCCTGGGTGCCTTCAGCACCATGGTCGGGGGACGCTCGGTGGCGGCTGCCGGACTGACAACCAAAAGTGCCACTGACGAGGGTATTGATTTTGTTGAAGGTGAAGTCACGGCTCCCAACCGTCATCCCGGTCACCTGCCAGGTTCGGTGCCCAACATGAGAATTAAACTTCTCTTTCGCAGGGAC
>CAKZLA010000383.1 GCA_937124525.1 uncultured Desulfobacterium sp. | reverse complement strand
CCATTGGTCCAGCTCTTTTTGGGATTTCCGGCGGGTCTCAATGGACTGTTCCACCGGTTTTTTAAAGCCCTGGGCCGTATTTGCCGCCTCTCCTCCAGAAGAATATATGGACAGAACAAAGAGCGCTGTCACACATATGAGCCTTGACACCCTGTTTTTTTTCGATTTCATTTTTTTCCTCCCCCCTCTATTCGATGATCAAGTTTTGCAGCTAATTTCCGAAAGAACGGGGTCATCAAGTTTTAGAAGTTCATTTCCACATCTGTATCCACAGACCATCATCACCCTTGTCGATCAATTCACGGATTCAGCAAGGCGTACAGCTCTTCATCGCTGAGATGGTAATGGTAATAAATTGAATAAAAGGCCTTTGCCTTTATCCTGAACCACTTCTTGGAAAACCGTTCCGGATACAGGACGTGTGCCGTCCATGGAATGCCGACGATGCGGTTAACACCGGGTGGCCGGTCAAACCAATTGAAGGGCTTGGAGGGTGAAAGATGAACCTGGTTATTGGTTCGTTCTGGCCCAAGACATCCCGAAGCATTGTCTGGGCGATGAGCGCCGTTGCCCCCTGGTAGTCCTCAACCTCCACCACAGCCTTTATGGCATCCGTCACATGATAGTAGATAATGGCATCAACATCGACGCTGATATTATCTCTGGTGATGATGGTCTGACTGGGTACATCAAGTTGTCTGATCCTCAAATCCACCCGGACAATCTGATCCACAAAGGGAAGGATAAAAAACGGCCCGGGCCCCTTTATACCTGTCAATCGACCGAATCTGAAAATAACGGCACGATCATATTGACGTGTGATTCTTATGGACAGCAGTGCCAGTACAACGAAAGACACCAGGATTACGACTATATTTAAAACCGACATAACAATCTTTCCTTAAAAGGCAAAAGAGACCTGGGTCCCGATGGTACGTCCACGATCTGGATAAAACCCTGTAACATACCTGGTTGAGTAGTTCTCATCTCCCAAATTACGACCATAAAGGGTCAGGGTCATCAAAAGACGTTTAAATTGGAAATCTCTCTTGATATTGGCGTCAATCCGTGTATAGCCGCCAAGGCCTCCTGATGAGGCCGTTCCCATGGCACTCCTGGTATTGACCCATTCATCGACTCTTTTGATGGAAAAATTGGCTCTGTAGACACCCCACCGATGACCGAGGGCCAGGGAGTAGAGATTCTCAGGATTGTTTAAACCGTTGGAGTCGGTGGTGACACCGTTGCTGGTGCTCTCGTTGTCCAACATGCGTGTCCAGCTCGCCTTATAAGTGGTGTTTTTCAGAATGGTACCCTTAATCAGGAGCTCCAGCCCTCTCCTGAGCTCATCGGACTCGGAATAGAAGTAATAGGTACCGCTGTCCAGCTCATAGGTGTCTGAAGTGGCTGATTTCGCGTTTTCAATATCAACGCTGAACCAGGTGAGTGCCGGATTGAAACAGGGCGCGACATCCGCAGCAAAGGTTATCTCCATCCGTTCCTGTTTTTCAGCATGGGACGTTGCATCGTCTTTCATTCTCATGTCAAAATCCCCGGAGGTTCCCTGGTCTCCATGATAGTAGCGTCCGTCCAGGGTAAAGATGTCACTGATCCGCCAGTGGGCACCCAGGGCGAAAATCTTTGCCGGTGCCATATCAACATCGTTGTTGGCCTCATCATTGGCAGCACTTGCTTTTTTGGCGGAACTTGAATTATCAATGTGCTTGGTATCCTGACGATACCCGCCGTCAAAGATGAGATTTCCGTTAAAGAACTTCTGTTCCAGGGAGGCGGACCATCCGGTGACCGTGGTATCATACTTGTTGTAGCCCTTGCTGCAATTGGGACCAAAGCCTGTGCTGTTGGACATCTGTCCACCCAGTTGAATCAAAGTGTTTCCAAAACGGGCATTATGGCGAAGGCCGAAACCCTTTGTTTCTTCCTCATATTCCCGACTTGAAGCCGTGGTGGAGCCAAAACTTTCGTTGTGCTCGTATTGCTCATACTCGGTCCTGAACAGATTCAACAGGGTGGTCTGATCAAGGGTCCACTGCATTCCCATATCACTTGAAAACACATTGGCTTTAAGGGGATCATAGTACCACTTGGCATCGGAAAGCGTACCGTCTTCGGCAATGCCCCGCTGCATTTCAAGACGTCCGGAATCCTTATATCCCATCAGGTTCATGTTAAATTTACCGGCACTGAAACCCGTACTGATCATCCCGTTTTCCGAATCTCTGCCATCAAACCTACTGTCTTTGCTGGACCGATTCATTTTTGCAACCAGCCCGCCGATATATCCATTGATTTTAGAAGAATCCCCAAGCCGAGTCCCGGCATACAGGCTCACGTCGGTTGCTGCCGGATGTCCACCCTTGGCCTTTTCCACGGAGGCGGTGAGTGCCGCTTCTGTCTTTCGGGGCTGCCGGGTTCTGATGATGATAAAGCCCGTATTAAGACCCGATCCCGAACTTGAGGCACCGATGGAGATGGAAGGCCCCATTGTCAGGGAGGTCGAACCGCGGATGATCTGCATCTCCTCAATGGCTGTTAGGGGGAATTTATATAAAATCCGATTCACCGAGGGAGGTAGAACGGCACCGTCAATGATGTATGTATAACTGCCTCCCCCGCGCTGGGTGATATGAAACGGGCTTCTTCTCCCCTGATAGGTGACGTTGATTCCGATGGCCTTGTCAAGCAGGTCGTACATGTCACTTGGCTGAAGATTTTGAATATCCTTCTGGGTAAACACCTCCGCACCGAACCGGCCACTTGCCTCGACGCGGTAAAGATTGGTGATGCTGTCGGGTTTAAGGTCTGCCCTCTTGGGAAGTGTTTTGGCCACAACGGTTATGGATTCAAGTTTTTGTGTTGAGGCGGCATCATCGGTTGACCGACCAGTCTTCCTGAACTTGGGCAACAGACCGCCTCCGGGATTTCTTTCACCGGTATAAATCGCAAGATTAAGACGGGAAGGCCCGAAAGAAGTGGGAACAACACTCGTGGACACCGCACCCGATGACGCCTCATACAGGGTGTCTAAAAATCAATGTATTTTCGGACGGACTCCCGATTTGAACACAGGTCCGTATTGAATGGCATCAAAGGAACAGACATTCAGGCAACGTGCACAGCTGAAACAATCCGATGGCAATATTTTGCCCTGGACACGCCCCTTTGCAGCCTCCAGTGGACACGCCTTGATGCAGGCACCGCATTGTGTGCACTTGTCTTTATCAATGCGGATGCGGACGATACTGAAACGTTCGGCTATCCAGGATATCAGTCCAAAGGGGCAGATGAACTGGCAAAAGGGACGATAAAACAAAAATGATCCCAACAGGGAAACCAGGACCGTCAAGGCAATGCTGACGGTATCAAAATCTTTGTTAAACAGATTAAAGGGATTAATATAATGATATATGACCATTCCCTTACGTCCGCCGATGACACCAAACAAAAAAAACAGCATGGTTATGAAAATCAGAGCCCGGATTGTGTTGGTCAATGCAAAGGGAAGTTTTTTTTGTTTGATCCGTTTCAGAATCGGAATACTGTATATCAACTCCTGAAGCGCCCCAAAGGGACATGCCCATCCACAGATAAGTTTGTTACCCACAACGGCAAGGACAATAAAAAAAATAAAGGCGATCACCTTTGCCACTGGGTCCGGATACAGCCCCACCATTGACTTGAACACCTTGACAACCCCCTCCATGGGATTGGGGGATTTTCCAAGTAAGAAGCCAGCAACAATCACGGAAATCATAAGAAATACAATATAAGGAGCTCTGGGATACCACCATCTCCTCTGCTCCACATCGGAGAAATCCGGTCGCCCCAACCTCGTTAAAAACACGAGCCCTCCCAAAACCAGGGCTGCATACACATAGTATTTGAGCATGGCATCACGATGGGAAAGAAGATGGTGAACGGCGTGGTCAAGGGCTTCCGGTTGGACCCGCAGGCCCCGGAGTCTCTTTCTCTTGGGAACATTCAATGGCAGGTTCAGCTCACGGGCAAGGGACTTTCCCGTGACTTTCAAGCTTGGGGCAATGTCCTTAATGGACATGTCAATACTGAATTTGGGTAGATGCTTTTTTTTTCCACCGGAAGAATCCATCACCATGCCAAAGGAAACAATTACAACCATAACAACAATCGTTCCGTAGAGCCAACCCCGTTGTCTTTTGGATAATAGTGAGAACCAATGAGATGTTTTCATTTTCAATTTTTCCTTTCTATTGCCGGCATAACGGACAAATCTGCCCGCCCGAACAGGGTCATAAGCATGTTGCAGACAAAAAGAAGCGCTGAGATGGCAATCAAAGTTCCGCCCAGGGAGACAAGCATTCTGTAGGGAGCGGCGACACTTCGAAATTCAGGGGAACCCGCCGTAAAACCGGAAGAAAGCCCAAAAATTCCGATCAGATGAAACCCGGCGACCATGAGCAGCAATCCGAGGGTATTCCCGGCCCAGTTGCCATAGGCAATCCATCTGTTGTAGCACTCAACGCCGCTGATCTGAGGGACTATGAAATAGAGTAGCCCCATTATTGCAGAGGAGAGCCACCCGATGAGATTCACATGGGTATGGATCTTGGTAACGAAATACCCAAAAAAAGGCTTGATCTGATCGGCAGGTACATGGAAAAGGCTTGCATAAAATGCCTTAAATTGAAATTTTGTGGGAAACATAATCCCTTCGATACATCCGAGTAATAAAAAAAACAGAGACGTCAAGATGAAGTATTTTGATATTTTTACGGCCATATGGGCCTCCTCTTTTTAATAGCTGAATCTGACCCCACAATAAAAGAACTCCGGCTCCTCATAATGATTCTCTCCCGTGTTAAAAAGGTTATCCACGCCAGCGAAAAGCTGTAGCCTGTCTGTCATATCCCTGGACAGATAAGTATCCACCAGGGTTATACTGCCCCCATCTCCGGCCGCATAGTAACGCTCACCAACATGGGTCACACGAACATTTGCACGAATTCCCAGGGGCAGGCAGTGATAGGCAAGCTTTACTGTGCCCTTGTAATCAGGACGTCCTTCCAATTCCTCTCCGGTGGTTTCATCTTCGGTATCAAGGTAGGCCAGATTGCCTGACAAAGTGAATCCTGCCGGCAGTTTAAGGCTGCACTCAAACTCAAGACCACTCAGGGTGGCTTCTGCTATATTCTGATACTGGTAATAGTCTTTCTTTTTTTTCCCGGACCCGGTTGATGCATAGTAAACGGCTTCGATGAGATCCTCAATATCAGTTTTGAACCATGTTATGCCGGCCTGGAAATTCTTGTATTCACCCTGGAGGCCAATTTCATAGCTTTCTGAAGATTCCGGTTCAAGATCGTCATTGGGCTCGTTGATTTGCTTTCCCTGTTTCATGTAGGTGGGGATAAACAGCTCAAGAAAGCCCGGGGCCCGGAATCCCTTTCCCCAGGCACCTTTCAATCTCAGATTATCCAGAATGGCATAGGTCATGGAAACCCTGGGGGTCCACTCCGATCCGAAATCGGAGTAATTGTCCCAGCGAACACTCAACGCCATGTAAAGCGGTTCAAATATCTGGTATTCATCCTGGGCATAAACACTGAAAGTTTCCACATCATCGTCAAGACCGGAGTCATCCTCCCGGCGCTCCTGAACATATTCCGTGCCCAGGGTAAGCAAATGGTTTTCAAAAACCAGGGAGGTAAACCTGCCATCCAGCTGGTTCAGAGACCGCTCTGCATTGGATTCATCTCCAATGGAGCCGAGGATTTCAGAGGTGGGGGGATCAACAGAAACCTCATTCTCGTGCCAGGAGCGGTTTGCCAGCAGCATCAGGGAGGATTCAGGGGTGAGCTTCCCATTGTATTCCAGAAAATAATTCAGCCTGCGGTCGTCTGCATCCCTTTCCCGATCAAGGTTCTGAAGATCTCTCAGTCCGGTGAAATTCCTGTCAACCGCCTCAAATCCTGCCAGGAGATCCTGGCCATCATTGAGTTCATATGAGAAACGGCCACCAGCCGATTTCATCTCTATGGAATCCCCGTCATCCGGGGCAACACCGTCCCTGTCATACCCGTTTTTATCCCGATACCCCCCGGCCAGCAAAAATCCAAAGCGGCCCATGGAATTTCCCACATATGCACTGGCAGTGGATTCCCCACCCTCGCCATAGGTGCTCTGTCCGTATTTGACTGTTCCCCCCATGGTCATCATTCTTGAGGGTTTCTTTGTGATGATGTTAACGACTCCGCCGATGGCATCACTGCCGTAAAGAGCCGATGCCGGACCGCGAACAATCTCAATCCGCTTGATCATATCCACGGGAATCTGCTCAAGTCCCTGGAGATCCTTGAATCCGGAAGTAATCCGCCGTCCATCTATAAGCACCAGCGTATGTTTGTTCCCCGTACCACGGATACTTGGCCGCATCATACGCCCGGTCTCCGTGGTCATCAAAATCCCTGTTGCCTCTTCAAGGGCATCGGCAAGGGTGTCTGCATTCATCTCAAGGAGTTCCTGTTCCGTTATCACCTCTATGGAACCTGGAGCCTCTTTTAATATCTTTTCTGTCATCGTGGCCGTCACTACCATCTCTTTGGCCTCAACAATGTCCCCGTTCATCTGCGTTGCGCCGAACACGCTACTTCCCAGTGGAGACAGGGTAAAGAGCGCACAGATAACAACAATTTTTTTATTCATTGATACCTCCCCAAAACAGTTTTCCCGTACAAAAAATGCCGAAGACGCACTTTTCACATATTTTTTCGTTACGATGTCAAAGGAGACTGTGACGTTGGCTTCAATTGGCAGGGTAAACGCAAAAAGACTTTAAACTGTTGTATGTTTATTTTCGGGCTTGGTCATAACGTCGGCCATCTTGTGATGGAATTTTAATGCTAAAAATTAAATTCTGTCATTACAGTAGTTTGCGATGAGTAAATTTTATCTCCCGTACAGTGCCCCAGCTTATGACCAATCCCTTATTTTCTCATCTCAATCCAGGTCGCTTCTTCATCCGCTACATCGGATATCGTCTGGCAACCGTCCAGTCCTGTCCTGTCCAGCAACGCTTTAAGACCGTCCCCATTTAAAAAATTGCCCTTTCCCTCTTTTTTCATTTTCCTGCGCCCTTTTCCTTTCAGACGCTTACGCATGGTGGGAGGTGTATACCGTCCCAAACCGCCTCCGGCAAACGCCACTCCCCCCGCCTTTAATACCCGATGAATTTCCTGCAGCCCTTTAACCTGATCACTCCAGAACCACAGTGATCCGCGACTGACGATGAGATCGGCAAAACCGTCTTCAAACGGCAGATCGCATACATCGGCCTTTGTAAAATGCAGGATGTTCTCCAGACCACACCCGGAAACGTTTTTTTCAGCCTTGGCCAATGCCTCCTGTTTGTCGTCCACAAAATACATTTCCAGCTCGGTAATTTTTGCAAACTCAATGCCCACATAACCGGGACCTGTACCGATATCGAGACATATACCCTCTGTAATCCCATAGTCATCCACGACCTGCTGGGCGATCAGGGGGTATACGGGTAACAATTGCGAATAACCATTTGACAGCATAGACTTTTTCCTTTTTTATCGAAGTATACTCGATTATTTTTCCCTTCACTTTGGCACACCGTCATAAGGACTAAGGGATGACAGCCCTTAGGCCTGAAGTTTAAATCAGAGCCGCCTTCCCTTCATTGCTTCCAGAAAAGAGTTCCATCCTTTCCAGCGCAAATTGCAATGATTGTCCGTTACAAGCTCATGCATGGGAATTTTTGGTGCTGCCGGCACAAAGCTTTGAAGGGAGAGGTAGGTCTGAACCTGGCGGGACATGAGAAAATCACCTATTTCAAACAAGGGCTCTTTGGCATTACGGCCCCACACCATGACCTGGGGCATACAGAAAAGACCATCTCCGGGCCATATAATGCGGGTATTTTTCTGTTTGGAAATGCGTGCAAAGGCGATATTGGTTATTCCGATGGGATACCGTCCTTCATCCACGGCGGTAATCACCTCCATGGGGCTTCCCTGTTGAATAAAATTTGTTTTAAAATTATCGAATTTTTCCGAAAAATCCGTCCTCATAAAGGTTTTTACAACAAGGGATACAATACGAAATTCATCCGGCATGATGATTTTACCCTGCCACCTTGCATCCAGAAGATCCTGCCACACATGGGGAACATCCGCCTCTTCAAGGAGATTTTTGTTGTAAAAAATAGCAAAGGGGATGACCACAAAGGGATGAAAATAGCCATCGTTATCTGTAAACCCCATGTCTGAGAGTTCTTTTCTTATGGGGAAGCGACCGGGAAGCGACCTGAAATGCTCAGACAGGAAGCCCGGGGGAAGATCGGCAAAATCGTCGACATGTCCCACCGTTAGATCCGGTATTTCATCCCTTTCCAGGTACGCCTCAAACAGACTTTTTTCTGAAGGTCTGTGGGGTTGGGTTTCAATTTCCACCTCAACCCCATGTTTTTCATTCAGTTCACTGCAAAATTCTTCCATCATCTGAACTAAAGATCGGCTGATATTAAGCGGGCAGTGGAGCAAAACTTTTGCCATAGGACTTCTCCCTCCTTATTGTTCTCTGTTTTTTCAATGGAATCACCGCTTCTAACCAAATTTCGTAAGCGGGAAATATCCGTTTCAATTGCGACCAGCTCCGCCGCAATCCTTATCTCTTCCTGGGTTAACCGGTGAAGTTTGCACATTCCACCGTTCTTCATGATTATTCTGCGTTCAGCCATTAACGTAAGGGTCAGATCGTGGGTAACCACCAGCACGATCTTACCCTGTCCCGTCAGAATTCTCAGTGCTTTCAGCCTGTCGATACCTGCATTTTCGATTTCATCTATAAGCACCACGGGTGCATTGCTGATCAGGGCCACATCCGCCACCATAAGGGCACGGGCCTGACCTCCGCTTAACAAGGTCAGATTATCGGCCATGGATACCGGCTCACCAGCCAGCTCATTGGTCAGCTCAAGCACATCAGACACAATCTTTTCAATGTCCTCAATGCCGCGTACCCTTGCGTGCTTGCGTAAAAACGCCCCCACAGAGGAATCAATCACAAAATTCATCTTTTGTGATACCTCCGCCATCAGATGCCGCGAATCTCCATCCGAAGCATCTGTATCCAGCGCCAGATCGTTTATTAATATGGAACGTTGTGTGGGGGTCTCCCCGTCTGCATATTGTTCAACATCGGATATAAGCAGAGTCTTTCCCGATCCGGTGGGGCCGACAACGGCAACCACCTCACCTGTCTTAATATCCAGTCGCCGAATGTTCTCGGAATTTCCATCCTTATCCAATCCCCCCAGGATGGTTATTTTTTTTAATTTCATTTGCTTTCACCAAAATCAATTTTTTTGACATTCCCCATCTGGTAAGCACTGCCGATAATTGTCTCTCCGGCACAATAGGAACATATGGCCGCTGGCATGGGATATCTCAACTCCCTGCCGGTGATGCTCTGAAGAAGGCTCATTTTTAAAATTTCTCTCTTCAAGCGTAGGGAACCCTGGCCGTTTAGGCCATTGATATGGATGATACCTGCTTCGGCATTCACACTTTCGACCTGATGGCGGAAAACTTCCCTTTCCGCCTGGGAAACAACGTCACCCTTGGTGATGACGATGATATCCGCCGTACTCAGCATTGGACCTATCTTTCTGGGTGTATCAAGGCCCACCAGATTATCAATGACGCATACGGTCAAACACCCCTGAACCGCAGGTGCACATCGATGACACAATCCTGCCGTCTCAAGTATCAGCACGTCCGTTCTTTGAGTCTCCGCCCAGGTCCACACCTCTTCAAGATTGGCCACATAAAAATGATCCGGACAGATATAATCACTCAAACCAACGGCAACCGGTATGCCCAGGCGGCGGTAACGCTCGTCATCCGTGGTCTCAAGGCAATCAATCTTACATGCCGAAACCAGAAGACCATCCTGTTGCAGATGACGTATAACCTGCGTCATCACGGATGTTTTGCCGGAGGATGGCGGACCGGCCACAATAACAAATCTTAAAGACAAAATTTATCCTCCTCATGGTTCATATAAAAGCGATTTCAAAGGGCTGTAATTACAAAATTTTTATTTTTGTTGTGGCTAAAACTCTGCCATGGGCGTTATGGCAATTAAAACCTGCTTCAAACCTCTCATGGGCCACTCTTCCTTTTTTTTTGCCGAAATGAGCAAAATTAAGGTGAAATCAACCGTGATCGCCCCAAGAATGTATTTTATAAACTTATAATGTATTCTTAAAAGTACATATCGATATCATGCAATTTTTATAACTGTCAACAATAAATTTTGAGTTCCTGCTTAATTCAAAGGAGATGATCATTCGCTTTTCCCAATAAATTAAGGCGCTGAAATGGCTTTAACTTATTTGCAAAACATTCGGTATATTTTTTTGAAATTTCAAAAATGTTTCATAAACATGCAAAATAACTTCATATTTTACATGTAATCAATGAAATTATAAAAAACAGGCACCCTTCATACTGCTTCAAAATTAGTTTAAACTCTTTTGGCCTCTAAACAAAATAATCTTAGAAGATTCCGGCGGCGGCTCTGAGCGGAGGATTGGGGAAACAAAGGAGGGGGGGGATTTTTGCCCTTTCAGGCGTTAAGAAGTACAGGCCGTCTGAGGACAACCTGGTCGCAGTCATAAAAATTGGCCTTAATTCAGACCAATTTCTGCCTCACACATGTTTATGGGGATATTTCCCCAGTTTATGCATGTGCTCATGCTGGTGAATATGAACCTCATCATCCTTTAAAATTCGCCCCTTTTCCATGGAAAAAATCCGATTGGTCACAGCGGAGATGAAGTCAAACTCATGGGAAATAACGATGTAGGGAATACTTAAAGAAACCAAGGTGTCGACAAGGGTGTTTTTTACACCGGCATCAAGGCCAGCTGTGGGTTCATCCAGAAGCAGCATCTCCGGCTCCATGGCCATCACCGCCGCCAGGGCCACCAGCCTTTTTTGGCCCCCGGACAGTTTATGGGTAATGCAGTTTTCCAGGGCCAAAATTCCCAGTCGATCCAGAATTCCTCTGGCCTGTTCCAGGGCCTCCTTGGGCGAAAATCCCAGATTTAAAGGGCCAAAGCAGACATCATCAATCACCGTGGGGCTGAATAGCTGATCATCGGCATCCTGGAAAAGCAGTCCCACCCGGGAGCGAATCTGTTCAAAATCCTTTTCCGTCTTCATGGGTTTTCCCAACACTTCAATGGTTCCGGCATCGGGGACACACAATCCCATGATGGTGTGAAACAAGGTGGTTTTACCACTGCCATTGGGGGCCATGATACCGATACGGTCATTTTTTCCAACACTCAAATTTACGTCATCAAGGGTGGGGTCCACAGCACCGGGCCAGATAAAGGAAACATTTTTCAGTTGAATCACAGGGAAATCATGGGTCACAATCTATTCACTTTCATTCGATGATCAGGTTTTGTATGCTGGCATAGTGGGAAGGGCCAGGCGTTTCTTTCGTTATTGGTAGTATCGTTGACCTATTGGATTTGCACCCACCTTGGTAGATAATGCCAAAGTAACACCCAGCTGCCCGTTTCCCCGGAAATCAGCCCCAAAAGCCTGCCCATCGAATTTTACATCAACAGAGTTTCGGTTACAACCAGCCCCAGGGCGGTCATGGATACCAGGGTAAGGAACAGATGATTTACCACGCCCGGGGAGAATGTGTCAAGGGTATGAAATTTACCGTTAAATCCCCGGCAACGCATGGCATCATACACCCTTGAGGCCCGGCGGGATGCCCTGACAAACAGCATGCCGGCAAGGTAGGCATAGGTGCGGTAGGAGTGAATATTGGTGCCGGGCACAAACCCCCGGAACTTTGCGGCCCTGAGAAGTCGGTGGTACTCCGCCTGGATCACGGCAATGTATCGATAGGTCATGAGCAGCAGAAATACCATTTTATCAGGCACATGGAGATAATGCAGACTCTGCCCCAATGTGGCCACGGTCATGGTGGCCACCAGGGCCATGAAATACAAAAGAATGATCACAGATTTAAGTGTAATGTTCACGCACAGCATCACCCCGGGACGGGTGAGGGTCAGCGGCCCCATTACAATCAGGGGCTCCCCCTCATAGGTAAAGGGCATCACCACCCAGATCATGACCAGAAACCAGAACAAGGGCTTTAAGCGTTTAAGAACAGCCCGGGGGGGAAGCTTTGCCATGCCTACAAGGAGCAGGGCCAGAATCAGATGGCCCCCCAGAATTCTCACGTCATGGCACAGAGCTGCGCAAAAGGAGACAATCACCGCCGTTATCACCCTCACACCGGGGTCCATGCGGTGCATCCACGAATCTTGCCGGGCAAGGGTTTCATCCATTTTGTTGTTTCCTTCTTTTATTTATAACAGATACAATACCGCAGATAAGAAAAATAACAGCAATACCGCCGGCCACGGCCACCATGGACGGCTTTGCCTCCAGATGGGCCTTTTTTGTCATGGCTTCACCCACCTGTTGCTTGGCCTGTTCCCCGACTGCGGTTAGTTCGGAATGGGTCAGGGTCCACTGGGCCTGGTGTCCCATGGTGGCATCCAGCTTGATCAAGAGATCCGAAGTCACCGATGAAGGAACCGGAAAACTAAATTTCCCCTGGTCATCGGTTTTACCCTGGAGCACCACCTGATTGCCCTGATCCACCACTTCAATGGCCCCCCCATGCACCGGCTGGTCCCCAAAACTGCTCTCGGTGAACACCATGCCCTTTTCCACCCAGGCAAACACATACACCTTGTGGGCCCATGCCGGAGTTGTGCCCACCAGCATAAGCATGAGCACGCACAAGATAACCCCCATCCCCCTTCCCAGCAGAGCCGGATAGGGGCAGACAGGAAAAAGTGTTTTGTTATTCATCAGTCGGTTCATCATTTTCCAGACCCTCTTTTGGGAAATATTTCAGGGTATACCTTTAAAAGAAAGGTCACGCAAAACCCAGTAACAATGCCTTCAATTATCATCACCGGTAAATTAGCCGTCATCACAAGTATGGATACTTCCAGAAAATTTTTTTCCGTAAAATACAGGGCTGCCCCCAACCCCAGGGCCGCCAGCCCCACGCTTCCGGCACCGGCCAGAAAGGCCGCCACAAATGTGTATTTCTGGCTCCTGTTTGTGAGTGGTCCCACCAGATAGTAGCAGATCACCGCCGGCAGGGCCATGATCACCGTGTTAACCCCCAGGGCCGTTATCCCCCCATATTGAAACAAAATAGCCTGGAGCAGCAGGGCCGTCAGAATGGCGGGAAAGGCAGCCCATCCCAGCAGCAATCCCACAATGCCATTGAGGATGAGATGGACACTGGAAGGCCCCAGATTCACATGGATCAGGGAGGCCACAAAAAAAGCCGATGAAAGAATGGCCACATGGACCATGCGGTCATAATCAAGTTTTTTCAGCCCCACCACAGTTCCGGCAAAGGCCAGGGCCGCCCCTGCCATCATCACCGGTCCGGAGACCACTCCTTCGGAAATATGCATCTTATTCCCCTGCCTGCCAGGGCATGAATTGAACCCAGATCACGGCCCCCAGCTCAATGTCCTTTTCCACCCCATCATGCATCTTCTTTTCATCGGAGGTGGTCAAACCTGCAAATCCCCACCAGCCAGCAGCCGGGGGGGCATAGCTGAAAACACCATTGCCATCAGCCTTAATGGTCTGGGTCACCATGTAATCCGTGGGGGCTGTGGCCTTTTTATTTTCATTGTAGTACTCCACCTCCACCTCGGCAAAGGGCACGGACTGTCCGTCTTTTTTAACAATACCCTGGAAAATATTACCCGCGTAAAGCCCATAGGGTTTTGACAGGGGGACAATTTCGGTTTTCAACCCAATTTCACTGTCCCATCCCTCTTCACCGCCATAGGCTGCCACCACGGTCTTGGTGTAATGAACAATAAAGCAGTCTTCGGCAGGTTCCCAATAGGGAGCAGGCTCCATGCAAAAGGCATAGGCTCCGGGTCGTTTCACGGGAAAATCAAGGACCCATGCCCCATGTTCCATGACGGTACTGTTTTTAAGGGAGGGCAATAGATCGGTTTTCGTTCCATCCCTTACCACACTAAAAACATGGGGTTTGACAAGTTCCATGCCATGGCCTTCAAAGGGATGAGAGAATGACAGATTCAGGGTCAATGTCCGATTATCGTCCTGCATGACCATGCTGTCTGAAGGGATGATCATACCAAAATGGGCTGCAGCAAAGGGAACCAGAATCAAACTGAAAAAAACGGTGAGACAGATGGATTTCATTAAACGGACTGTCATTTGCATTCTCCTTAATCTTAAATTTTACGATCATGCCACTCTGTAAACAAAAAAACCACGAAAGTATACCACTGTCTATCCATAATGGATCTACAGCCATGGTAACCTTCGTGGTTTAATTTAATTATTAGTCATTATATCGACTTAGGCTAAATATTTGATTTTATTGAATTTTTAAAGATAACTTTCTCGATAAAATCAATAGGTTGTGGAAAACCAACATAATGTCTATTATACGCTCGGAAAGATTTAAATACTCCGTTTTTTTTTACACAACTTAATGTTTAACACAGTTTTTCTAAAACTTTAAAAAGGGCTTCTGCCCCCAGTGTTAGCAGATAGATATACAGAGAATTAAAAACATGTCAATCATTTTTTGTACCAGGTGCCGTTGGGTTTCTGGAGGAACTCCCCGGGATTGGCTTTTTTCACAATTTGAGAGGCTCTCAGTGTTTCCACCCTTTCAAGGCTCACCCCCTGCTGTTTTGCAATGAGGGCGTAGACCATTTTGCGATCTTGATTCTCGGCATCAATGATATTTTGCCCCGTCTTTTTTGCGGTAACATGGGCAAGGTACCCCTTTGAATTTTCCCCAACAAGCCCCTGGGATTTTAATTGAACAATGTCCGGGAGGCGATTTTTCATACGAGTTTTTACATCATCGGCCAAGGCTCCCCCGGTGAGAAATACCAAGGAACAGAGCAGCAGAATCCCCACATAAACCAATCGTTTTTTATCCATACTTTTCTCCTTTTACTGACAGCTTTAATATCATATCAAAAGTAGTTCCGGCTTCATTGCCACCCCCTGAAAACAGAGAATAAGCTCAAAAAGTATGCATCCTTCAAAAGTAGTTTACACTTTTTTTAAAGCATTTCCCAATTGTGGGTCTTTTTTTCAAAAAACGGCAAAGCAGTTTTGGGGGCATATGAAGGATGCTCTTTTATTCTTTGATCTTTTCTTCAGCCGCATCAATGTCATCAAAAAAATTGTCCAGGGCTCGATCCACCTTGACATTCACATCAATGGTGATGTGGATGGGTTTTACCTCCACCGGGGCCATGGCCACCTCATGCCGGGTATTGCAACCCAGGGCCAGGCAAAATGCCACCCCGGGAAGCAGAAGCCACATAAATATTTTTTGTCCCATAAGATATACCTCCTGTAATTCGACAATCAAGTTTTTTATATAAAACTCCGTCCAAAATGTTGGAATCATAAGAGTTTCAATTTTCGTTGCGGCAAGTTCACACGACTTCCGATTAGGGCCTGTGCACGGTGAGCTGGGGAAAGGGAATACTCCAGTCGTTCTGGGTACACACATCAACACACCAGCGCTGGATGGCCCGGTTCAGGCGATTGTAAAGGGGCGCCGCCTCGCCGTTAAAATCGGCAATGACAACAAAATCCAATGAAGAGGCTCCGGCCTGGCAGAATTCCACGTTTAAATTGATAAGGTTTGCACTATATCCCTCTTTTTCAAGGGCCTGTTCCAGGTAATCCCGGGTCACTTTGAGAATGGTACCAGTGGCCTGTTTCTGATGCTCATACCCAATACCAAAGAGCACCTTAAGCCTGAAATTAACAGAAATATTAAGGGGAGTCTGCCCCAGAAAATCCCCGGTCTGATATACCTTATGGGATCCCCCCCGTTGGACCAGTTCCACCATTTCGTGGGAAAGACTCACCACCTTTCCCCGGGTACCATCTGCCAGAATCACCCAATCCCCCTTGCGACAGGGAAACCAGGACTCTTCGGACCCAAAGGCACGGGAGGTCTTACCCATAAGGGATCCAATGGGAATTCTGAGCTTTATGCCCAGATCCGGGTTTTCAATCTCACTGAACATATTGATTCGTTTCACCAGCCAGGGCACCCCGTCCATCACCAGGCGTTCTCCCTCCCTCACGGAACCAATGTTGAGCATGAGTCGGCTCTGTTGCCACATGCCGGGCAGGGTATTTTTAACCCCCCAGCCAAGACCCAGTAAAACAATGATGGTGACACTTAGCAGCACCCAGTCCTCGGCCAGATAAAAGACCAGAATCAGGGCAAGCAGGGTCATCACCACGGCCATCACCTTAAAAAGCAAATCCAGCAACCGGGCATAAAAAGGTCGATATCCAGATCTAAATCCCGGCACCGTTCTGAGGGTAATTCCGTAGATCAAACGCAATAAAAGCAGCACCAGGGCACAGGCCCCCACGGCCACGATGAGATAAAGCCCCCGGGTCCTGAAGAAATCTCTCATAGAGGTTCGGGAAAGCTCCATAAGGGATTTTTCCTCTCGCTCCATGGTGTCCAGCTGGAGACGGGCCACCTTCATGCGGTTGTCCAACTGTTCCACAATCCCCTGCCATTCTGGCAAAAGAATTTTAAGCTGCTCTTTGACCGATTTGTCCGTTGCTTCCACCATCTGTACATTAACATTTTTAAAAGCCTCATCAGCAACGGGCAGGAGTCTTTGATAATGCTGGATATCTTCCTTGAGCTTTGCCTTCTGACGGGCTTTTAAGGTAAAACGTTTTAACTCCTTGATACCCGGCTCCACCAGGGAGACCAGCTCATCCTGCCAGTTAAACACCGCCTCTTTTTGTTCAGAGAACAGATCAATATCAATGCCCGTGGCAATGCGCTCAAAATCGGCCGTGGCACCATCTAACTGGTGATCCAATGTGCCCAGCTCCTGCTTGAGATTTTCCTTTTCCATTTCAGAACTACTGGCTTTGAGCTGTTTGTTTTTATCATCAATTCGGCTGAGCAGGGTCTTCTTTAACTCAATGATGGAGGCAAGCATCTCTTTGGAGCGGCCCGTCCTTTGCTCTTCCACGGACACCGCTACAGATTCAGGATCAACTGTTTCATCTGCCCCATACACCGGAGAAATCAGACAAGAGCACAAGATCCATAATATAAAAACAAGTCGAAACACCTTCACCTCTCTTTTTCAGTTTTAATTTTTTTTTGTAACTGCCACAGTCAGACCCGTATTGGGGATCTGGCCTGTTGTTTGAGGAGCTTGCCCGCAGTTTCTCTGGTTTAGCCTGGAAGGGCAAAAATACCCCCCGACGTTTCCGTTCCGGTCAGGGCAGTCCTCGAAGGCGGTATAATACCATTTTCTATATTCATTATGACAGGTATCTCTGCTAAAATAGCTGATTCAAGCGATTACCCAATTTCATGACGCGGTTAAAGGGCAGAGTCAGGTTCACATCCAGCTTGATTCCCTGGAAGCGTGATCCTGGGCTTGTGGCATCCACCCGGACAAAGGTGCCCAGCTCTTTTTGATACTCAAAGGGCAGATTTGTCCCTGGACTGCCGTCAAATTCCAACTTTACCATGAGATCTTCCCCCTGGGAATCAAATCCCACCCGGGCCCACTTATACGTATAATTTTTCAATGCCTCCCGGGCCAGGTCCATTTGACTAAACTGGGCAGTGTTAACGGGTATCCCGGCGGTGAGTACCTCGGTGTTGGAAACCTGGATGGTGCCCCCCAGTCCCGGTGTGGAGTAAAGAAACCCATTGTCAAAGGAGAGTTCCCCCTTAACCCAGGAGATGGGAATCCGACCGTTGAGGCTGCCCTCCCCCTGTGCTGTGAAAGATCCCACCTGCTGCAACACATCGGCAAACCGCAGCCGGTCACAGAACAGACTTATATGATAGGCATCAATTCCGCTGGAAAAACGGGTGGCACCCGTGGTGACCGTACCGTTACACCATTTGAAAGAGGCCTTTTCCAATAAAAAGGAGGTCATGGACTCCATGGTATACCGAAATTGTGCATCGGTGACCAGCACCTTATTCAATCGCAGGGAATCCATTGTCAAAACCATCCCCGGTGCACTGCGAATACGGGGCAGTTCATCACATACAAGGGTGGCATTGATGCCCTTGATCTCAAGTTCCCTGTCCACCATGTCAAGTTCGCCCCGGGTAAGATTCAGTTGCAGGTGATTCTGTGGTGCTCCCTTTCCAAGAATCATATGCCCCTGGGCTGCCAGGGTGGTTTTAAACCGGGGCAGTTCCACATCCGGAGAGAGCAGGCCGCTTTTTCTGACCATCTGATGGGTTAAAAAAAAGGGTTCCATATTCCATGTCAATTCCATGGCAGATGACAATGGAGGTAAAAAGGACGCTTTCACATCAAAGTTGATATGGGGAACGGTGGTTTTAGAAGGCCCAGCATTCTTTCCCACCGTTGGAACCGGTGCCCAAAAGGGAAAGTGCACAGTTCCGGAAAAATCCATGCCCTGCTTAGTGTGGAGCACCTCTCCCCCCAGGGAACACATGGGGTGTCCGTTAAAAGAAAGGGTCTCCCCGGAAAAAGTGCCCCGGCGGCCAGGGGTTCCCAGGGGCCAGGAAAAGGGAACATTCAAATGAATGCCCGAAACCACCAGGGAATCCCGACCAAGATGGGAGAGCCTGCCATTTTTAACCTTTATGGCACCGAAAACAACGGGCTTGCCCCGGAGATCCACCCGGATGCCAAGGGGAAGGGTCCCTCCTGGAAAGTGGATCTGAAACCGATTATTTTCTCCTTCAACACGCCCCAATGTGGTTGTTAAGTCCATGGCAAACCCATGTCCCAGGGGTGACAAATCAAAGGTGCCGGTGCCATTGACGGCAACATGGGAAACCTTTATCGGCAGCGGTATATTCTGCACCATGAGATCATTGGCCACCATGTGGGCACGTATCTCTCCCTTTGTCCCCTCTCCGCTGGCATCCAATTGAAACCGGGAGCCACGGCCCAGGCTTAGTTCCGTGTCCCCCACCCTGAAAAAGTGTTCTGTGTTTTCTTTGTGCTGATCCATGAGGGTCAATTGCCAGGTTCCATCCCGGGTGAGATCAAACCTTCCGGACATGAAAAGGGCAGGCATGGCACCCCGATCCCATTGAAAATTAAAAAGGGCATGGAGGGGAAAGGTCAACGGAAGCCCGGGAACCACAAGGCTATCTCCGGGAACCAGGGCTATCACAAGATTGCGCATGGTAACAGGGTGGGGGCCCGCCAGGGTCAGACGGGAAAGGCGCAGGCTCACGCTTCCGTCTCCTTCCCCTGTGAGGGTCAAATCCCCTTTTCCCTGGAAGAGGACTCCGGGAAACCATGGCTGGAGGAGATCATTGAACCGGCCATACTCAATCCCCCGGGCAGCCAGCTCAAAATGTTCGATACCACCGGAGCGGTTCATCAACATCGCTCCATGCACGGGCTGTCCCAATGGAAATACATGGAATCCCAAGGAGAGTTCCTGTTTGTCTGAAGGAATAAGGGCAGACAGATCAAAGGGAATACTAATATCCCTGCCGTTCAGGGATATCCCAAAACGAGAGTGGGTGATGTTCACCCGGGAAGGCAGGTGGCGCAGCAAGGCTTCCATGGGCCGGGCCGCATGGGGTACAGGCAGGGATGACGGCGGCGGCCTATCATTGCTTGAAAACAGGACGGGAAACTCAGTGAAAGCAATGCCATCCTCTGTGAGGGAGGTTCGAATGTCCAGGCCTGAGATATTGATCTGGTTGGGCCTTTGCTGGATCAGGGAAGACAAAGAGTAATTCACCGTCACCCCATCGGCCACCATGTGGTTGCCCATGCGAATGGGCCCCATGGTGGCACCACTGGCCCCAATATGCCGTACCATCACTTCCAGTGAATCCAGACCCGATTGAGAAGAGAGGGCAGCATTCATGCCCCATTGAGCCACATGGGGCATGAACACCAGTGCCAGGAGGACAATGCCTGCCCCGCTAATTAAACAGATCTTAAAAATAGATTTAAAATTCATGGAAGTACCATTTTCAATCTGCGTTGTGTCGTTGGACGACAGGGCTGTTATTAGATACTGAATTTTTTAATCATGTTATATTGCCCGCAACACATGATCCAGTTCCAAAGAGGCTTTCAAGGATTTTAAAATCACCATGGCGGCATCCTCGGGTGTGATATTTTTTACACCAGCGGCTTCAGCGCAATGGGCCAGCAGTGCGGTATTGCCATGATCCAGGCCCATCTTCACTTTAATGGTATCGGCCAGGGCAAAATAAACCGTGCCAATGTCACGCCGCTCCAGATTGGCAAGCATACACCGGGTCCGCAGATTCAAATCCTTTCCAATGAATTTGGCGGCCTCTGCCACGGTGGTGCACCGGGCCTGGGCCCGGCGCTCCATCAAAAGGGTATCCTGGGCAAAAAGCGCATCCGGGGTCTGGCTCATCATCTCCATGAAAAAAAGGGTCTCAAGTATCCCCTTCACTGACCAGTAAATCCCGATATCCTGGCTGGCCCTGGGGCCTGCCACATTGAGCACCTGAATATGCCAGCTCTTAAGAAAATCCTGAAGCATCACTGCGGCTTCAAATTCATCCATATCATTGAGATCAACATGGCAGCATGGTTTTTTAAGGGTATGGGCAAGCTCCCAAGTCAGAAGAGCTCCCCCTTTTAAATGCCCCCTTGAAATAATAATGGTGCCCTGGGCATCCCTGATATTTTGTTCCGTGCGCCGTGCGTACACCACCGTGTCCATCTCATCCATGTGGTACATGGATGGAATCACCCCATCTTCAGCCTTTCTGCCCGCTGGAACCCATCCGCCGTGGTCAATGTTAAATTTAATGGCCGTGTCCAGGGCTGCCCGATCCACACCGGTCTGGCCCCCGGAAATAATTTTTTCTATCATGTCTTTTGGGTGTTCCGAACGATCATCACAGAACAGGTGGCTTTGTGGGCAATACGTTTGGCCACACTACCAAAAAGAACCAGCTCCACTCCGGAAAGCCCATAGGCCCCCACAATGACCATATCAATGTTTTCCGATTCAATATAATGCAGTATTTCCGATGAGACATGACCCTCCAGCACCCGTATCACATGGTCCATTGGCGGAGAAATTCGCTGGGCATAGGTTTCAACCATCTGATCTGCCAGCTTTTCCACCAGGGCCGTGGAAGATTCTGCTGGAACCACCAGATCAATGTCGGTGATCAAGGGGCTGATCACCGGTGGCAGGACGTGAACCAGATGAAGTTGTGCCCCATATTTTTGGGTAAGGTCCAGGGCCGTTTGAAAGGCATTGTCGGCATTGGATGAAAAATCCACACAGCAGAGAATTCGTTTGACGTTCATTTGCGCCTCCTTTAAGTACCCACACATCTGTTTTTCAGTATTGATATCTTTGGGAACATCTGCTCGGGTACCTATGTTTGGATAAATGTCACGGGCAAAAACTTGTATTGCCAGCGGCCTTGCCCACAACAAAACATGAAAATAGAATACTGGATGACCAAAATCAGAACTATCCCATAATACCATCGCAACATTTTAAAATCAAACCAAGCTCTCTATAATAACTGCTTCTATCAATGGGGATAATCAATGTGAAGAGCATCCATCTCTTCACTCATCTGCCCATGACGTTGGAGCATGGCATCCAGGCTGTGGCGACGCTGGACCTTTTCTGTATGATCCGCTGCCACCAGGGTTTCAATTTTGGCCATTTCAAGGTCGCACCCCTCAAACTCCGCCATCATTTTTTCCTGAAAATCCCGGGACACGGCATGGATTAACTTTAAAAAATACTCGGTCTCCAATATTTCCCGGTAGTTTTTTAAATGGAGTTCCATGCATCGAAGGGCCTCCTTTCGCATGCGCCGCTGCCCATTGGCAAAGGCCATGGAAAAGGGAGATACAAAGGGTTTTTTTAAAATTCTGGACAAAAGGGCAACCAGGGAGTGCAGTCCCAGGCCTGCCATGGCATCCATACGAATCCGGGCACTGTAGGCCGTGGCCAGTCTGGCCCGGGGAACCCTGAGCCCCAAAATACCTTTGACGGCAGAGATATCCACCGGAGACACGGGCTTTTCTTCCCCGGCATGGTCCCCATTATCCCCCCCCCCGTCATCATCGGGCATCAGGCGGGCCAGAAGTGTCCGGGTATCCATATGGCACGTATCGTACAGGGCCATGAAATCCGCATCCATGTGCTGCTCCTGCTCCCGGATAAAGGCGGCCACCCGGGGATTGAACTGACGGGTCATGTAATAGTCCAGGGCCGTGCGAAATTCCTGGAACATGGCATAAAGGATCTGATTAAACCCGGCTTCTGCCAAATGCGTCTCCGGGTGGGGATACTCCATGGGATGGTCTTGAATAAAAACCCTGATCCCCCGGGCAAGCGCACCCTTGCGAGGATGAAAAAAACGGTGAATCCGGGCGCGGATGTCTGTCTCCAGAGCCTCCACCGCAGACAATGTGGTTTTCCGGATCATGCCTTTAAGATTTTCTCCCTGGACCTTCATACGTTTAAGTTCCCTCAACGCGTGGTCGGCACGGTCCTGATCCCGGGACAACAGATCGTAAAACAGCTGAATTCGTCTGCCAGCAAAGTCACAGACAACCCCCATGCGCTGGATATGATTTTCCACCACCAGGGAAAAACGATCCTGTTGAATTTTCTGTCCCAGGTGGACCATAAAGGCATTTTCTCCCCCAAGGGTATGGGAAATGAGTTCCCGGTTTTCTTCCCAGAGGCTGATACGCTTTTTCTCCCCCGGGGAGAGGCCCTGCCCCAGGGCACGATAGAGGCTATGGAGACAGGAAACCGTGTGAAGAACCACCTGGGAATGAATGCAGCTAAGCTCATCCCGTACCCGGTCTTCCAGCAATTTAAGCTCTTCCAGGCTCCCATGCTCCCCAAGATCCACGTTGAAAAGGAACAAAATATTGTCCATCAGCCCCATCTCACGGATCATTTGAAGAAAAACAAGATCTGCCTCACGCACCCCCATGCGACTGCTGATGACGTACACAATCATGTTGGCGGACATCAAATAGTCCTGGATCTGGGCCAGGTGGGTGGAATCCGTGGAGTCACTGCCCTGGCAGTCCGCCATTTCCAGCCCCGGGGCCAGGACAGCCCCGGGCAATTCCAGAAGCACATCATCGGCAAAAAAAGCCGCAGCCCCATCACCGGTGAACATCTGATGACCGTTAAATTCATCTCCTTCAAAAGTAAGCACCACGGCATCGGCCTGCACCAGATGCCGGACCCGGTCATAGGCCCCCAGGGCCTGGCGGATGCGAACAAATTCCGGTTGCAGTCCCCGGGGGGTCAGCCCGGCTCCTCCCCCCAGCTGGCCGGACACGGCCCGGAGAAATCGGCGGTCTTTTTTCCGCCTCAGATCAAAGGCGTCCCCGGTGATACCTTCAACGGTGAGAAGATTTTCAGGAAACAATACCAGAGCCCGTCTGAGCGTTTCATTCACCTCATCCCAGGATTTAAGAAACACCTGGGCCTTCCGGGTCTTTCCCGGACGGATACGGGTGACCATGGCCGTGACCACCCCGGCACCCCTCTTTAAAATTTCACCACCGGCAATGGCGTTGATACAGGTACTTTTTCCTGATTTAATGGCCCCCACAACGGCAATGCGGATGACACCCGATGTAATCTGGCCGGGAAGATGGGTACAGATATGATGTTGGGACCTGGCCTGTTCATCGTACATGCCGGGTATGGCTTTCATCCCTTCAAAGGCCGTTGATAAGTTTTCTGCCATGTGAATGATGGCATCCACAACCCCATGGCTCATGGGGTCCCCTGTGTCGTCCATGGAAAAGTGTGAGATATTTTCAGACGCCTCTTTTGTGTCATATACCCTTTTCACGTGCCCCATTCCATATCCATGTGCATCATGGCCTGTTCCCATCGGGCGTCCACCCGGGTTTTAAATAAAATATCCATGGTAAGGGTGCCCACCAGCCATGAATTTTCCGCCATCTCCGCATCCAACTGCATGGGGGCCCAACCAGCACACCCCAGAATGATCATGGCATGTTCAGGCCCCTTGCCCTGCCCCATGGCCACGAGAATATCCCGGGTATTGCTAAGCCCAATCTCCGGGGTTACCCGTATGCATCCCTCCCAGTTAAAGGGAGCCCCATGGAGGATAAACACCGCCCCTGGCTGCACCGGCCCCCCAAGATAGATGGGCATTTTATCCATGCCATCCACCATGGACATTTTCAGATCGGAAAATAGTTCCTGGATGGTCAACAGCGGATGTTCCCGATTAATCACAAACCCAAGGGCACCGGAATCATTATGTTCACAAATACAGGTGACGGTCTGGGCAAAATTGGGGTCAGGCAACCCCGGCATGGCCATGAGCAACCGCCCCTTTAACGAACCTGGAATTCGGGACATCTCTTACCCCCTTTTCTTTTCCCGGCCATAGATATCATCAAACCGCACAATATCATCCTCCCCCAGATAACTGCCGGACTGAACCTCAATGAGCTCCAGGGGAATCCTGCCGGGATTTTCCATGCGGTGAACATACCCAAGGGGAATGTACACCGACTCATTTTCCCGGAGAAGAATCTCCTCCTCCCCTTTGGTGATGATGGCGGTGCCAGAGACCACGGTCCAGTGTTCAGCCCTGTGGAAATGCTTTTGCAAAGACAGCTTAGCCCCGGGCTTCACTGTGATGCGTTTGACCTGGAACCGGGACCCCAGATCAATGGTTTCATAAGATCCCCAGGGCCGGAAGACCTCCCGGTGGGTGGTGACCTCGGGTCGATTTTTCTTTTTCAGGGCCTCCACCAGTTTTTTCACCTCCTGGACCCGGTCCCGGGGGGCCACCAGCACGGCATCCTTGGTTTCCACCAACACATGGTCTTCAAGTCCCACCGCTGCAATGAGGCGACTTTCTGCATTGAGATAACAATTTTTAACATCACTGACCAGGACATCCCCTTTGAGTACGTTTTGGTTCTCGTCCTTTTCGCCGGTGTGCCACAGGGCATCCCAGGAGCCCACATCATTCCACCCGGCATCCAGAGGAATGACCACGCCGTGGTCTGTCTTTTCCATGACCGCATAATCAATGGAGTCTGATGGTGACTGGGCAAAGGCTCCGCTGTCCAGCCGGAAAAAATCAAGATCTTCCCCCCCCTTTTCCAGGGCGGCCCGGCAGGCGGTGACCATGTCAGGGGCATGCAGGGTCAGCTCCTCCAGCACCGTGTCTGCCCGGAACATGAACATCCCTGAGTTCCAGAGATACTGGCCAGAAGCCACATATCCCTTTGCTGTTTCAAAATCCGGTTTTTCCACAAACCGTTCAATGGCACATCCCGTGAGATCTTTCCCCGTATTTAAAAATACAGAATCACCTTTTTTAATATAGCCATACCCGGTTTCAGGGCCGGTGGGGACAATGCCAAAAGTGACAAGGGACCCGGCTGCAGCGTGGGCCTCCCCGGCAACAACAGCCCCATGAAAAGCGGTTATATCTCTCATGACATGGTCCGCCGGTAAAATCAACAGGGTGGCTTGGGGATGTTCAAGTGCCACCTGCAGGGCCGCTGCGGCAATGGCCGGGGCCGTATTCCGGCCCACGGGTTCCAGGAGAATTGTACCGGTGCAATTCACCCGTCGCATCTGTTCTGCGGCCATGAATCGATGATCTTCATTGCAGATCACCACCGGCGGAGCCATGTCCGGAATACCAAGTGGGCGCAACAGGGTATTTTGAAGCATTGAATGTTCATCAATAAGATTGATGAGCTGCTTGGGGAAAAGTCCCCGGGACAGGGGCCAGAGTCGGGTTCCAGAACCACCGGCAAGGATGACAGGTACGATCATAAAACGCTCCTTAATTACATTCAACTTCCAGGTTGGCAGATAAATTCAGGGGGTGAAATTGCATTACCAGGGCTTGTTTTTTATAAAACACCGGCAAGAAAACCCCTGAGTCTTTAGATTTGTAATGGAGATAACTTGAGGACACTCTCTATCATCAAATGAATGTGGTCACGCTCTACCTCATTGAATAGTGAAAGGTCGATAGCTGTCAATTTTAGCTTTCCCCTGAGCTATCAATACCCTTGCTCTCCGTGGGGAAGTTGGCATTAAAGCCTCCTCTCTCATATTTTTAACAAATACGTGCAAATCAAATCCTTTTGTTAAAATTTGGCAGAGACTCTCAAGTCCTGCCCTCACATACGTGAGTGATCCACTTCGCCAATGTTACAATGGGTTTGCAATATCAGCATCACTTCTCCTACCCAGGGACAGATTTAAAATCTGTCCCTGAAAACACTGAC
>CAKZLA010000382.1 GCA_937124525.1 uncultured Desulfobacterium sp. | reverse complement strand
CCCAAACCCCAAACCCCAAACCCCAAACCCCAACCCTAAAAAAAATTTAATTTTATTTGAAAATTATAATGGATAAAATTTAAAAAATAAAAAAAACAATTGAAAATGATAATTTTAATTAGTTTGGTTAGATTGGAGTAAAAGATGATAATGATATTGTTGTAGTATCTGCTTTAAGGACTGCTTAAACAAAAGCTAAAAGAGGACCTTTAGCTTAATTAAAACCTGAGTAATTATTATCTGAAGTAGTTAAAGGAGTTTTAAATGAGACAAAAATAGAAAAAAACTTAATAGAAGAGGTTGTTATTGGGAATGTTTTGTTACCTGGTTCTGGTGCTTTTATATTTTGAGGTGCTTTAATCATGGCAGGTTTACCAATAGAAACAACATTAATGACTGTTAATTGATTATGTTCTAGTGGTTTAGAAGCAATTTCTGTTATTTCATCAAAAATAAAATCAGGAATTATCTCTATTGGTATAGCTGCTGGTGTAGAATCAATGACTTAAACAGATATGTCAACTTTAATAAATCCAGATGAAATCTCATCAGAATTTTTAGATAATGAAAAAGTATCAAATTCTTTAATTCCAATGGGGATGACTTCTGAAATTCTTTCTGAAAAATTTTAATAAAAAAGATCAGATTTAGATACTTTTGCTGTCAATAGTTATCAAAAGGCTTAGAAAGCTTAATAGAATGGTTTTTTTGATAAAGAAATTGTACCAATTAAAGCAATGTTAAAAGATCCAAAAACAGGATAAATCAAAGAAACTATAATAGATAAAGATAATGGTATAAGATATAATGTAACAAAAGAAAATCTAGGAAAATTAAAACCATCTTTTAAAAGGGATGGTTTATCAACTGGTGGAAATTCTTCATAAGTAACAGATGGTGCCAGTGCTTGTATTTTAATGAAAAGAAAAACAGCAAAATTATTAGGTTTAAATATATTAGGAAAAATTATTGGTCATACAGTGGCAGGAGTACCACCAGAAATAATGGGTATAGGACCAGCTTTTGCTATACCAAAATTACTTTAAAGGTTAAAATTATCAATGAATTAAATTGATATTTTTGAAATAAATGAAGCATTTGCATCATAGTGTCTTTATTGTATATAGAAACTTGGAATTGATATGAATAAAGTTAACCCTAAAGGTGGTGCAATTGCGTTAGGACATCCATTAGGATCAACTGGATGTAGATAACTATCAACACTTCTCTATGAACTATAAAGATAAAAAAAACAATTAGGTATCATTTCTATGTGTATTGGTACAGGTATGGGTGCAGCTGCCATATTTGAATCAGAAAAATAAT
This sequence comes from uncultured Desulfobacterium sp., assembly GCA_937124525.1. The sequence goes on along the minus strand of CAKZLA010000382.1, from coordinate 6,828 downwards.
AAAAATTATAAATTCTATTAATCTTTAATTTTTTACTTTTCAATAAAGTTAACTGAAGCATCTATCTATGATGATATAGAAGAACATAAAAAAACACTCTAAATCTTAATAATATTATCTAGGACTTCTTAGTTAAAATTATCCAAAATAGAAAAGCATCCTGTTAAAAAGTTCTAAGGTTAATAAAAATCATATATAGTTATTAGTTCTGTTTATTAATCGTTTAAAATGTTTGTATCTAATAATACTTTTCAAAAACTTGGTAATTCTTTATTATTATATAATAATTGAGTCTCATTAACTATTAAAACAGATTAATAAAATTCTGCAATTTTTATTAATCATTTAACTTGGTCTTAATAGTTTTTTTAAGTAAGAAACTCTTATGTAATTTTAAAGTAAATGGCACTTATATTTTTTCAAGATTTTCATTCCTTTTCTTATAAATCATCAAAATCTGAATAAGTTAATGTATTGAATCCATAATGGTTAAAATATTTTAAAAATAAAACTTAAACTTTATCATTAAAAAGTACATGATCTGTTTGCTTATCTTAAATCAAGTTATAGAAAATTACATTAAGCAATTCTTCTATATTCTCTTATAATAGAATTTATGTATTTGATGATTTTACTTTATCTCTTTTATTAATCGTTTAAGTTATCATATCTACACTTTACTTATTACCTATTGAATCACTATATGAACCTAATGAAATTATACTTTCTTTTAGCTTTTTTGTAAATTCTTCATTTTTTTGGTCTAGTTTTATGTTATAAGGACTTTTAAGATCTAGTAAGTTATTTATTATTTTATTAGAGTTTGATATTTTTTAATATAATTTTCAAATCATTATATTATAATGTTTAAAAGTTTATCAAAGTTATTATGGAATTAAAATAGATTTGGAAAAGAATTAATTAGGGTTTAAGGTAGAATGTTTGGAGAAGTAGAAAAGAAAGATTAAAATGATTAGATGGTTTCTTAATAGTCTATTTAGACTAATAATTGAGTATAAATATAATAGTATGTCTTTAAGACAATTAAGAACTATTTCTTAACAACTTAACATAACGATTTAAATGAAGATTCGGAATTATCTAATCATGGTTTAGACAAATTTGATATGGTAGAAATTGCTATGAATATTGAACAAGATCTTGGTTATCATATTCCTGCCGAAAACTTAATGATTTTTAGAAAACCTAAACATTTCATAAATTATATAGAATAAATAGAAGATTTTAAATCAACATATAAACAATTACCAAATTGTTAATAAATTATAAAATAATTATAATGTTAAAATTATGACATATTGTATACACTTGTATTATATTAACAATATGTACTTTTTTATATAGTTAACTATTCTATTAGAAAATTAAAAATTAAAATTATTAATCTTTAGCTGATAAAACTTAGATATTTAAAAATTAGTATTTATAATAGAGTTTTTTTTCCATTAATAAAAATATTAATGAATTGGATAGTTTTTAGTATGAATCAAAGTTTTACTTTATTAATAAGTTTAAATAAAGTAGCTTTATATTTATATTAAATTATAAATTATTTTGGATTGAAATTAATATGTATAGATGGTATTTAACTTTTTAGATATCTACTTATAATAGTTTGTCAAAAGAAATAAAGTTAATAGGAAGATGATATGTTTATAATTAATTTGTTTTTCCTTAGATTAATGATTGATTTGATATATGTTAAGGTGAATTTTTTTAAAGTATTTATAAAGATGTTTAGTTGCAATTTGAGAAGTAAGAAGAATAAAAATTTTGTAAATTTATATTAGAAATTGTTGGTGAAGATATTTATGGACAATTATAAATTGAATAAAAATAAGAAGATCAAAATATTATTTTTGGTTAAAAATATAACAAAAATGGTAAATATTCCAAACTTTGCAGCTTGTTAAACTTACCCAAAAAAACTTCAGAACCACATTTTTTAGAACATATTTAAACCAGGCAAGGGTATCACCCATTTGGAGCAGTGTGTTGTATTTCAGGTCAATTTCAGACTGCCCTCCTGTGGCCACCTCATGGTGCTGGCACTCCATTTCTATGCCCATATCCTCCAGGGTAAGCATCATCTCTGTTCTCATGTCCTGGTATTTATCCGCAGGGGGCAGGGGAAAGTATCCATGTTTATGCCGAATTTTATACCCGGTGTTGGGTATCTCTTCCCGACCTGAGTTCCAGATGCCTTCATCGGAATCAATCTCATAGAAGGCGGCATTGTTTTCCGAGGCAAATCGGATGTTATTAAAAATAAAGAATTCCGGTTCCGGTCCCACAAAAATTGTGTCGCCAATACCCGTGCTTTTAATGTATTGTTCGGTCTTCCGGGCAATGTAACGGGGGTCCCGGCTGTAAGGTTCTCCAGTGATGGGGTCTTTTATGTCCCCCAGGAGCACCAGGGTGGGTTCTTCAAAAAAGGGGTCCATCCTGGCTGTGCCAGGGTCTGGCACCACCACCATGTCGCTATTGTCAATGTTCTGCCATGCCCGCATGCTGGAGCCGTCAAATCCAAATCCGTCCTCAAAGGAGGATTCGGTTACTTCGCATGCCGGTACAGTAAAATGCTGCCAGGTGCCCGGAAAATCCATGTAACGGATATCAATGACCCTGATCTTTTCTTCTTTGATTTTTGAAATGATTTGTTCTGGTGTCATTTTGTTTTCCTTAAAATAAGCGGATTGATCACAACATTGGACTTTTTTACAATTGGCGTGACAACGGGCTCAGTGTTGAACAAAGGATTGAGTTCAACCCCTCAGCTTGACACACTCCTGAATGTTGTGGTCAAGTCCAAATAAACATTCGTCCAGAAAGGTTTTAATGCCTGCTGGCCCTGTTTTTGCTGTGCTGGAGTTGGGCTGTGGTTTACAGTGCCTGGGTGCCCCGTTCACCTGTTCTGACCCGGATAACTTGCTCAACGGGAAGTACAAAGATTTTACCATCACCTATTTTGCCTGTGTTGGCGGCTTTGCAGATGCTGTCAATCACCTCTTCCACCCGTTCTTTATCAACCAGGATTTCAATTTTAATTTTGGGTACAAAATCCACCACGTATTCAGCCCCCCGGTAAATCTCTTTGTGGCCCTTTTGGCGGCCATAGCCTTTTACTTCGGAGATGGTCATCCCCTGGATACCGATTTCGTTCAGGGACTCTTTTACATCATCCAGTTTAAAAGGTTTGATAATGGCTTCGATTTTTTTCATTGTTATCTCCTTTGTAAGAAAAAGCGGTTAATGGGTACTGGGTTTGTGGGTTAATGGGAATCAAAACCCCGCACGGTATCTCCAGCATTTTCATTGTTTGTTGTGGCGCAATTTTGCGTGCTGCCCTCCCGGATTTATCCAACCTGAAAGTTGAGTTATAGCCCCGATTGGATTGTTGTCTCCGTGGGGGTCAGATAGGCTCCTTTTCAAGGATAAGCTCTGGAAGCGCGTTGAGGATGGCCAGTTTTGTGGACTCAATGCCATGGGGCTCTATGAGTTTCTCATCATGAAGGGTTTTGACATAAAAAACATCCACCACCTGATCCACCTTGGTCGCTGCCATGGCAATCCTCACATCCAGGCCCTGGAGAAACAGGGCATGGGTGATGGCAAAAAGAAGGCCGGGAAAATCATAGGTAAAGACTTCAATAATGGTGAAAAAACTGGAGGTTTCGTTGTCAATTTTCACACGATTGGGGATGGGGGCCTGGCCCGATGAAAGTGTCAGTGTTTCAGGCAGTTTCTTTTTTAATCGATTAAGAAAACAATCATCTGCAATGGCAAGATGCAGATCCTTTTTTGCTTTTTCCCATTTTTCTGTTTCAAAGAGCCGGTCCCTTGGGGGCATGACATTAAAAATGTCCAAGGCAGTGTTGTTTCCCCAGGCGTATGCCTGGGAGCCCACAATGTTCAAACCATTAAGGAAGAACACACCGGCAAGTTTAAAGAAAAATCCCGGGGTATCTTTTCCGCAGATGGCAATGGTTCGTATGTCGGCATCCCCTGCCTTTTTTATTTTCCACAAAAAGGTATTATCCCCGAGTTTTTTATGTAGGTCAAGGTGTTCAATGATTTCTTCCGGGGAAACATAGAGCAGATAGCGATGGGCCATGGAATCCAGTGCCTGGGCCAGGGTATTCTCATCCCATGATGGCTTTTTAAGGGCCATCACATTTGCTTTTTTCTTTTGAATGGTTTTGGCGGCCCTCCGGGAGGCCAGTTCCCCCTTTTTTAAAATCCCTATTGTTTTCAGGAAAAGCTCCTTGAGCAGGTTTTCCGTCCACTCATTCCAGGCTTTGGGGCCGGTGGCCCGGGAATCGGCCACGGTGAGAAGATAGAGCATTCTCAAGCGTCCCACCCGGTTTATTTTGTGGGCGCATAGAACAACGGTTTCCTCATCGCTGATATCCCGACGGGTGGCGATTTTAATGAGGAATAGATGGTGTTCAATGAGAAAACAGATCTCTTCTATATCTGTCTGGGGGTAGCCAAAGCGCTTGAGGATTTTTTCGGTGATCTCTGCGCCTTTGCGGGAATGCTCCCTGGTCGGGTCCCCTTTACCGATGTCATGGAGAAGGGCTGCCATTAACAGATTCCTTCGATTCCGGACCTCTTTATGAATGGTGTTGTAAAAAACACTCCTGGGGTCATTTTTTTTTATTTTTTTAAGGCTATTGATCTCCTGGACGCATCGTATGGAGTGTTTGTCCACGGGAAAGAGATGGTATTGATTGTATTGAATTTTATGGATAAGCCTGGAAAATTCAGGGATAAATTTAACCAGAAGCCCGGTGGAAAGCATGACGTTGAGGACATTGAACTCCCAGAAGGAAGCGGCCAGGGTTTTTTCAAAATCTTTCACATGGGCCGGATTTCTTCGAAATTTATCATCCACCAAATGGACAAATTCTCCCACAATTCTTCTGGATTCGATGGAAAGGGGGGTCCTGGACCGTCCACTTTCCACAAAAATTTTTAGTAGCAGGGAAGGGTTTTTGGGAATGTCCTTGATGGAAGAAAATTCCAGACGCCGCCGTTGGAGCTGAATGCCCGGTGTGGGGGTGGGTCTGGCTGGAAAGGAGAAGCGTTTTCCCCGCTTATCTAACAAAATGGTTTCTGTGACCCGCTGATTGGTCTGTTTAAGAAAATCCATTTTTGCATGGAGCTCTCCCATGAAGCTTTCCACTCCCTGGTGACGGTGTTTGCCCTTAAAGCCCAATAACTTTGCCACTTCCACCTGGTGTTCAAAATGGAGCTGATCACATTTTCTGCCGGTGATGTAGTGGAGTCGATTTCTGATGTTCCAGATAAAGGCCAATGCCTCCTCAAGGGTTTCGTACTCTTCGTGGGATAAAAATCCGTTGCGCTCCAAATCCCTTCTACAGCGTATGTCTTCCTTGATGCGGGCATACCACAACAGGGTGTGGTAGTCGCGTAACCCCCCATGGCCGGATTTTAAATTGGGTTCAATGAGGTAGGTGGAATCACCAAAATCCTGGTGACGCTGGCTGCCGTTTTCAACTAAACGGTTCAGGCTTTTTCCCTGGTACCGGGATAATAGTTTTTTTCTGAATTTTTCCCGCAGCATTAAAAAGATGGGGGATGCGCCGCAGATGAACCGGGCATCCAACATGGTGGTGAGGATGTCAAATTGATCCCATGCCATACCCAGGCACTCCTTAATGGTTCTGACGGCATATCCGGTTTCAAGGCGGATGTCCCACAGGGGGTACAGGAGGTCCTTTATCAGTTGTTCTGTCTCCTGGGAGACTTTTTTTTCAAATAAGAGGAGCAGATCCACGTCGGAATGAACGCATTGTTCCTGGCGGCCATAGCCGCCCAATGCCACCAGAGCTACGGGATTCCCCTGGGAGGTCATGGTAGCTGCCGCATCACTCTTTCCCAGGGCGGACTGGAAATATTCGTCCAGAATTCCGGCAAAGGATTCCAGAAACTGGGGTTCTTTGTGTTTCAGAAAATTTTTGATCAATAGATCTCTTTTCTGGATCAATGCGCTGGCGTCGGTCTCATTTTTCATGGCGTCCACTGTCATAATTGGTTTCTGGTTAGAGGTTTGGGCTCTATTTTGCCCATTCCCCTGAATAGCTGATAGTAATGCAAATGAAATGCCATTGGAAGTGTGGCCTGGGAATGCACCCACTGGATGTTTTGGTCGCTATTAATTTCAATATTGTAATATTCAAGGGGCGCTATATTACAATATTGTTTTATAAGTATGCCAAAACCTACACAAATTATTTGTAAAATGGATATCGTAGCGAAACTCGTGATATGATAATTTTTATCCCCTTGATTTCACTCAGGATGGAGACCCGGTATGATCCCGGATTTGATATCCTGAGTTGACAAGAGTGAAGTCACGGGGATTGTGCATCGTGGGGATAATTGATGGCGCTTTTAAAAGGGTTGGCAGTGGCAGATGTGCTGGTTATGATTTAAAATCATTATCCAATTTTTCTGGTTCTTTGTCATCTGTTTCAACTTCTTTTGTGGCTTTCTTAAAGTTTTTAATGCCTTTTCCAATGCCCGCCCCAATTTCAGGCAATTTCCCTGCACCAAAAATGATTAAAATAATTACAAGGATAATTATCAGCTCTGGCATGCCAATTCCACCAATCATAGCGAACTCCTGTGTCTGGGTTTAGCCAAAGGTTTCCCCATAGGGATACCAAATGGTAATATAAAGGAAATATAGGCATCCTTCATTCCTGCTTTACACTTTCACAAGGTGACTGCCAATTTTAAGGGGTGCGTCTTTTAAAAAGTGTAAAGTACTTTTGGGAT
>CAKZLA010000381.1 GCA_937124525.1 uncultured Desulfobacterium sp. | reverse complement strand
GCCATACCCGCAGCAAAGGTGACCGCATGCTGTTCGGCAATACCCACATCAAAAAAACGGTGGGGGAATTTTTCTGAAAAACCTTTCAGTCCTGTTCCTTCGGGCATGGCAGCGGTGATGGCCACCACCCGGTCATCCATGGCAGCAAGATCCAGCATGGTGTTACCAAACACCTGGGTGTAGGTGGGAATTTTATTTTTTTGGGGTGGATTTTTTTGGGAGGGTGGGCTGTCACCTGTTTCAACATCAAAAGCCCCCACGCCATGGTAGTACACAGGGTTTTTTTCCGCCGGGGGATACCCTTTGCCCTTGGTTGTAATGACATGGAGCAGCACGGGTTCATTGTGTTTTTTGATGTTTTCCAGGATATCAATGAGATGATTTAATCGATGACCGTCAATGGGACCAAAATAATCAAAATTAAAGGCTTCAAACAGCATACCCGGGGTGACAAAGGTTTTAAAGGACTCTTCGGATCGTTTGGCAAGCTTATAAACATCATCCCCAATCCCTGGCAATGATTTTAAAAATACGCCAAATTCTTTTCTCATGCTCTGGAGGGAGTGGGCTGACAATTTTCTGCTTAAAAACGAGGAGATGGCCCCCACATTGGGGGAGATGGACATGTCATTGTCATTGAGAATCACAATGAGATCCCGTTCTGAATCACCGGCCTGGTTCAATCCCTCATAGGCAAGGCCTGCGGTGAGGGATCCATCCCCAATGACGGAAATCACTTTGGATTGATCCTGTTTCAAATGCTTTGCACTGGCAATGCCAAGTCCGGCGGAAATGGAGGTGCTGGCATGTCCAACAGTAAAGGCATCACAGGGATTTTCAGTAATTTTGGTGAATCCGGAAATCCCTTTGTATGACCTCAACGTATCAAATTGCTCGTCCCTTCCAGTGAGCAATTTATGGGCATAAGCCTGGTGTCCCACATCCCAGATAAGGCTGTCCACGGGTAGATCAAACACGTAGTGGATGGCCATGGTCAGCTCAACAGCCCCCAGGCTGGAGGCCAGATGCCCCCCGGTTTTTGATACCACGGAAATAATTCTTTCCCTGATTTCTTCTGCCAGAATCGGCAGTTCCTTCCTGGAAAAGGTTTTAAGATCATCACCGTTTTGAATCTGTTGAAGCAGGCTCACCTCTTTATTCTCCTTGGTAGCAGGTACTGGGTATTTTATAGGTACTTGGGTACTCGATTATCAAATTTGGGGGGCTGATTTAAAAACAATTTACACTTTTGTGGAAATGATTACAGGAAAATGGCGTTATTGGCTCCACAGGTGCAAAGTTTAAAATCAAATTACCAAACCAGCTCATCTTTTTCTTGTGATTATATAGTCAGCTATGGCCATTAATGGCCAGGCTTTCTCCCCAAAAGAGGCCAGGGACTCTTTTGCTTCAGACACAAGGGTTTTTGCAAATTGCCTGGAAGTTTCAAGGCCCAGAAGGGCAGGGAAGGTTAATTTTTCATGTTCAGCATCGGATCCGGCTGCCTTTCCCATGATGGCAGGATCACCCTCCACATTTAAAATATCATCCACCACCTGGAATGCCAGCCCGATTTTTTCAGAATATCGGCCCAGCTGATCCACCACAGTGGTGGATGCCCCAACGGCAACGGCCCCGGCCTGGACACTGACCTTTATCATCTGACCGGTTTTAAGCCAATGAAGTTTTTTTAAATATTCCAGGGACGCAGCCTGGGACATCTCCAGATCCGGGGCAAGCATATCCATCATTTGTCCCTCCACCATGCCACCGACACCGGCTGCCCGGGAAATCATAGAAACAAGCTGGAGCAAAATCGCGTCATCTGGATACACCTCAAAATAGGGGGCAGGGCGGGATAAAATTGTAAAGGCATGGGTCAAAAGGGCATCCCCGGCAAGGATGGCCGTGGCCTCGGAAAAAGCCTTGTGGCAGGTGGGCACTCCCCGGCGGAGATCATCGTCATCCATTGCCGGCAGATCATCGTGGATCAGGGAGTAGGTATGGATCATCTCAATGGCACAGGCCGGGGGCAGGGCAAGAGAGAAATCTCTCCCCAACGTTTGGGCTGCCGCCATGCACAGTACCGGCCGCAACCGTTTTCCCCCGGCCATGAGGGAGTGGGTCATGGCCCGGGTGAGTTCAAGTTCAGTCCTTTGCAGGGAAAGTATTTTCAGGAGAGAAGTGTCCAGAACATCACGTTTTATTGCCAGATAATTTGACAGGTCAAAGACATCAGGATTCATGGTCAAAGGGCTCTTCAACCAGATCTCCCTGGCTGTCTTTCATCAAGAGGGTTATTTTTTTTTCGGTTTTATCCAATGTTTCAAGGCAAAATTTTGAGCATGCCATGCCTGTTTCAAACTTTTTAATGGATTCCTCCAGGGTAAGGGTGCCTGATTCCAGCTCCCTTACAATCTCTTCCAATTGTGTCAAAGTTGACTCAAAGGTTTTCTTTTTGGCCATATTGTTTTTCCACCTGACAGATCAGCCGCCCTCTGGCAAGCAGAACTTCGACTGAATCTCCGTTTTGGGTTGTTGTACTGTCTGTTATAATTTTTTGTTCTGAACCATAGGTCCGGGTAATGCTGTACCCTCTGTCGAGCACGGCCAAGGGGCTTAATGCGCCAAGCTTGGAATGATTCTCATGGGTTCTGGCCCGGACAGCAGCCAGGGTTGTCGTCATAGTCTGTGCCAGTCGTTGGGTCATAAATCGGCAGGTTTCTTTTTGTTCAGATATTCGTCGTGCGGGTGAGGCTGCGGTTAGGGCCTTTGTGTACCATAACGTTTTTTCTCCAAGGGCACTCACTTGTCCCCGCATTTGGCCTGTGAGGCGTTGTTGAAGATCTTCCAGGCGCATTTGAAGATCGTCCATACGGGATCTGGGGCTTTTCAGCCGGGAATTAAGATCTTTCAAGTGGGCCTTAAAACGTTCCATGGATCGTCCAAGGGCCACAGTCAAAGCTTGTTGAGAGGCAAACACATTTTGAAATAGTTTTGTTTTTTCGGGCAGGGCAAGCTCAGCCGCCGCCGATGGCGTGGGGGCACGAAGATCGGCAACAAAGTCACAGATGGTGAAATCCGTCTGATGTCCCACCGCAGAAATGACAGGGAGTGTGGAGGCAAACACAGCCCTGGCAAGCTTCTCAGAATTGAAGGCGGCCAGATCTTCCAATGAACCGCCTCCCCTGGCAATAATAATTATTTGAGATGTTGCACATTTATTAACAATTTCAATGGCTTGCAAAATCTCCACATCAGCTCCGTTTCCCTGGACCTTTACCGGTACAACCTCCAGATGAATCCCGGGAAACCGTCGGTGGGAAACCTGGATAATGTCCCGGATAACGGCACCCGTGGGTGAAGTTATAATGCTGATTTTTTTGGGTAAAAAGGGCAGGGCGCGTTTGTGAGCAGCATCAAAAAGACCTTCATGGGCCAACTGCTTTTTCAGCAGTTCAAATTTTGCATGCAAAAGCCCCGCACCTTCGGGTGCCATGTGTTCAAAAATGATTTGATAGCTTCCCCGGGGTTCGTACAGGGATAATCTGCCCATGCCGGTGATGCGCATGCCATTTTCTGGATTAAAGGGGATTCGTTTCAGTTGATTACGGAAAATAACGCCACTAATGAGCGCTGTGTCATCCTTCAAGGAAAAATAACAGTGGCCGGACCCAGGCACCGACAAGTTGGAAATTTCTCCAGTGAGCCAGACAAAAGGATATGTGGACTCAATTAGCTGTTTGAGTTGGCGTGTCAAACCGGACACCGTGTAAATTTGTTGTGTTCTGTTATTGCTGTTCATTTACATTCCATAATTTCTTTTGCTGGCAGCAGATGTTGTTTAAGAATAAAGCGTTAAACAAAAATCTGAATCCGTGTACCATCAACTGACCCAGCAGGTCAATTAGCAGTAAATTCAATATTTAGATTTATAGAACAGACAGAACGGAATGACAATACCAAATCAATATCTGCAAGCCTGGCCTGAACAAACATGTTCTGATATGAGATCTATCATTTTATGGAATAGATCTAAAGTCACTGGATTAAAATCAAGATATAAACTGAAAGGCATAATTTTAATTCGCTGGAGGCAACTTGGACTGAATAAACTGAATAAGCGGATCTCAGAACACATACTTAATGTAACATGTGACGGCATATTCTAATTGAATTTTTTGTTGCCTGATAATATATATATTGAATTTTTTGTTGCCTGATAATATATATTATGTTAACTTTTTTATTGAAAAATAACAAGACCCAAAACAACAATCTCTCTCCCCTATTTTCATGGAGTTCCAATTGCTCAAAACAAAATTATAGAACACATCGAAAATACCGGATTGAAAAATTTTGGATTAATAATTTTAAAAACCAGTCTATATGAAATATTTTCCATTTTTAGGCAATTGGCATTTCCGGTTTATGATCCCTTGGCTGCCATTTGGGACCAAGGCTTATTTTGCTGTGGCAGTTCTTGAATAATTGTATTTGCAATATTTAAGTTGAAATGTCCATGGGCTGTGTTATATTTTTATATAACTAAGACATAAACAAAGGACGGAGTTTCTTATAAAAATACCCATGATTAATTTTGGGTTTTGTTTTCATACTAATTAAAAAAATCATACAGGAGACATTTTAAGATGAATCTTTCTTCTTCATTTTCCCAGGCAGGTTCACTGGTCCGCGTTAACGCGTTTATCAGAAGCGTATACAATTGGATGGCCATTGGTCTTGCGTTGACCGCTGTCACCGCATTTTACGTGGCTACCACCCCTGCGCTGCTCCAAATTATTTTCGGGAACCAGATGATTCTGTTTGGCATGATCATCGGTGAGCTTGCCATGGTGTTCTATCTGTCTGCCCGGATACAAAAAATGAATGCTGCCACGGCCACGGCCCTGTTTGTTTTTTATTCCATACTTAATGGTGCCACCCTGGCATCTATTTTTATCATTTATACGGCTTCATCCATTGCCACCACCTTTGTTACATGCGCTTTGACCTTTGGGGCATGCAGTATCTATGGTATGGTGACCAAACGGGATCTCACCTCCATGGGTGGGTTCCTGATGATGGGGCTCATGGGCATTATCATTGCGTCTTTAATTAATATGTTCTTCAGAAGTCCTGGTATCAGCATGGTGATTTCCTACGTGGGTGTGCTGCTTTTTGTGGGCCTCACCGCCTATGATACCCAGAAACTCAAACAGATGGCCTTGAATCAGCCCGCTGATGCCAGTGGTGCCATGGTCAGAAAAGGTGCTATTATGGGTGCCCTCTCCCTGTACCTTGATTTCATCAATCTGTTTATTATGCTCCTTCACATTTTTGGCGTATCAAGGGATTAACACTTTCAAACCGATACCTGTGATAACCCATTAAACAGCAGATCCCAGACAAGGGTGTCCCCCTTGTCTGATGGTATTTCTGCTGTTTTTTTTATTTTTACCTTTTTTATCATGAGGAGTTATCGCCCTGATCATGGAGCTGTTTAAATCCGAAATTGACACAGACCCTGGCAAAAATAAAGCCAAGTCAGACGGTTATAATGCCGAATCCATAGAGGTTCTCAAAGGGCTTGATCCTGTAAAACGTCGACCCGGCATGTATACGGACACCACCAGTCCTGATCACTTGGCACATGAGGTGATTGACAACAGCGTGGATGAAGCCATTGCCGGTCATGCCAGCCGCATTGACGTGATTTTGCACAATGATAACTCCCTTGAAGTCAGTGACAATGGGCGCGGTATGCCAGTGGATATCCATCCTGTGGAAAAAATATCCGGGGTGGAGTTAATCATGACCCGGCTCCATGCCGGTGCCAAATTTTCCAATAAAGATTATGACTTTTCAGGTGGCCTCCATGGGGTTGGGGTTTCCGTTGTAAATGCGCTTTCCACGTTTTTGGAGGTGTCTATTCTCCGAGGAGGTGCCCTTTACAGGATCACCTTTAAAGATGGTTTTAAAGATGAAGATCTTGAAATTATTAAAAAAACGAATACAAAAAAAACAGGTACCACCATTCGGTTTTATCCGGATGTCTCCTATTTTGAGGTGCCCAGGTTTTCAAAAAAGACATTAAAGCATGCCCTGAAAGCCAAGGCGGTTCTCTGCCCTGGGCTTTTAATCACCCTGATGGACAAAAAAAGTGGCACCCGGGATGAATGGCAGTTTGAAAACGGTCTGCTTGACTACCTCACAGAGTCCTTTGATGGATGCGAAACCCTGCTGGGGGACCCTTTTACGGGAACAAAAAAAACAGAAGACGCCGCTGTGGACTGGGCTGTGGACTGGAGTGAAGAACGACAGGATAATCTTTGTGAGAGCTATGTCAACCTTATCCCCACCCGCCAGGGAGGCACCCATGTCAATGGGTTTCGTTCCGGTCTTTTGGAGTCCATCCGTGAATTTTGTGGATTTCACGATCTGTTACCCAAGGGAATTCATATTGCCCCAGAAGATATCTGGCACAACATTGGATTTATTCTTTCGGTTAAACTTTCCGATGCCCAGTTTTCCGGCCAGACCAAGGAACGGCTCTCCTCCCGCCATTGCAGCGGGTTTGTAAATACCGCCGTGAGAGACGCTTTCAGTCTATGGCTCAACCAAAATACGATAGTGGGGGAAAAACTTGCAGCCGCGGCCCTGGAAAATGCCAGAACCCGCTTGAAAAAGGCCAAAAAAGTCACCCGCAAACGGGTCACTGCCGGCCCTGCCCTGCCCGGAAAACTTTCTGACTGCACCTCAAGTGATCCTGAAAAAAGTGAATTATTCCTGGTGGAGGGAGACTCCGCCGGTGGGTCAGCCAAACAGGCCCGGGACCGAAGATTCCAGGCCATCATGCCCCTGAGGGGAAAGATTCTTAACACCTGGGAAACCGACCCCTCCCAGATTTTGGCATCAAAGGAAATCCATGACATCTCTGTGGCCATGGGTGTTGATCCGGACACACCGGATATTTCCGGCCTTCGGTATCATAAAATCTGTATACTGGCCGATGCCGACTCCGATGGTCTCCACATTGCCACCCTTTTATGCGCCCTGTTTTACCGTCATTTCAGTGAAGTGGTGCGCCGGGGACATATTTTTGTGGCCATGCCCCCCCTTTTTCGCATTGATGTGGGTAAAGAGGTTTTTTATGCCCTGGATGAAGATGAAAAAGAAAGCACCCTTAAAAACGGTTTATAAAAAGCGGGAAGCAACTTCCAAATCAAAGGTAGACTTCGGCAAAGATGCCCATCAGCGGAAGATAGATAGCATACTTGACAAAATCAGTAAGTCTGGCTATGAGAGTTTATCAAAAGCGGAGAAAGATTTTTTATTCAAAGCCGGTAAGGAAGACTGACCCGTGAAGCGACCCTCTAAATTCAACACATTCATTTCCTTTTTAAGTGTTTTGGCAATACTACTTTTG
>CAKZLA010000380.1 GCA_937124525.1 uncultured Desulfobacterium sp. | reverse complement strand
TGTTACGCATACCATTATTCTTAGCTCCCATCCAGCTTGATGCTGCCAGAATTGAGTTTGCCTCACGGCTCACTCTCTATGTCTTTCGACCAAGGGCTTCATTGTCCCCCGGGCTTCACTGCATGCCAGGGTAAGAAACTGCCGGTGATACAGCAGGTTAAATTGTGTTTATTTACAATAATCTCAGCAGCTTCAGGTCGCACTTGATGAAACGCCCTGTGCGGAGCCGCATGCGGGGTGTTGTGGGGAGGGCGGGAGAAAAACCCGCCTTTACCCGATTAAGTGTGCTGCGGCGTGCGTCAAACCCATTCTCAACTCGGCATTAAGTGCGCCGCAGGCGCACTTAACGCTGCTCTTCTGCGGTCGCGGCTTTTTGCGACCCGTAGCAAGAGCATTGTTGGGAATTCATAATAATTCTTAGAAAGCTGTTTTTGGGGATCGAAAACGTTAACCTAAGATAATTTTGAAGCTGTTTTTTCAACTTTTTCACAAAATTTCAGTTAGCTACCCATACCAGCCCCCCTCTTCAGTTCCTGTTGGTCTTTGTAATTGCGTTCATTTATCGCCTCATGAAAAGAGTTTTTATTTTTATTAAGCTCCTCAGGATTTTCGTCAATAATTGGATGATACTTGACATTACTGATAATAAAATCCAGCTTGTCTATTGGGATTTTATCCTCTCTTGGATTAAAAAACATAATTTCTTTATCAAATAATTCACTGAGAATAACCTCATCACGCGGTAGCCATATATGTTGGCGTGTGGCCTCTTTATTATTTCTTTTCCAAAACCAGCAGGATTCTATATTTTCTCTTTTGTTATTCGCTTCTTTTGTATCATCGTCTTTATATCTCTCATCAATTATAGTTTCATTCCGGTCTTTTTTGTGATTGGACACCACCAGTATTGTTTTTATCTTTTGACTGGATATATTCTCTTTATTAAACTGTTTGACAATCTTAAATATCGAGTGATGACCGGCAGAATGCATAAAGAATTCTTGATTAAAACCATTGGCACCCACCATGAATAAAAGTTTTCTGTCTTGTTCATTTCCAATAATATTGTCAACGATAATATCCGGAATAATCACCAAGTTTGAAAAATTATTTCTTTTCAAAGCCAAGGCATATTGAGATCCATCGTGATACAATAATTTATTTTCAGAACCAACTTGTGTTTTTGGAGATCCCTCACAAATATAAAATCTGAAACGTTGTGAATACCTTTTTTCGACTTTGTCGCCAGACCCTTCTGGCATTTTTTCTAATAACATCGGCAACTCATGATCAATTATAGCATCTCTAAAACCACAAAGCGCATTGATAACCGACTGACTGTACCCAAAAAGAATGATGGTAAATTTTTCTTCAGGCTGATCATTATCTAAAATACACTTCTTAAAAAAACTAGAAGCATTCTTCTTAATTTCATAAGCTGTGTTTTTATACTGAAGATACAATTTTTGAAGTTTTTCTATATATTCGTCAGTTGTTGAACTGTGTTCCTGAATTAATTCGCAGGACTTGATTAGATTGTTTATTCCTTTGTGGCAAGGTCTTGTGTTTTTAACATCTTTGTAAAGTTTACCCAGGAATTCATCTTTTACAATCGCCTTTATGTCTTCAAATTCCAGTGCATCTGTATTTCTGAATTTTCTAGGCTGACTATCAGTCAGATTATACCCAGCGATATTTGCAATTGTCTGACTTGTCATTTCCAAAAGCTTGGATGCACTGGGGTGCTCCATGATATCATAATTCAAAACCAATTCATTCAAATCATTTTTCATCTGTTCCGACATAATGTCAGGTTGTCTGCTATCGATAATATCCCTGAAATAGGTAATATCATAATCCAATAGCACATTTATAACACTGTTCAATTCTTCATGCAGACTATTCATAACAAGCCGTATAATGCTGTTAAGTTTATCCTCAAATCCATACGGTTGCTTGCTGGGTTTTGAGGGATCAAAACGTGGTGTTTTAAACGCAACAGTAATAAGTTTTTTTTCGCAATCAATTTTGATCCCGTCAACAATCTGACTTTTTACCCAATGGACTTTTGAATCCGGAGGGATACTGTATGTCAAACAAATATTATAATTGGGATTAGGAGCACGGGATATATCTACATGCAGAGAATCTGCCAATCTAAGATAGGCAGCCAGCAACCTTAAACGCAGGACATTTTTCGATTTATCAAATCCTACAATAAATTCTCGTTTGCACTCTTTTATATTCTTTTTTTTACGATGAAAATAACAAATCTGAGCTACTGCCTCGATATCTTCTTCTTTCAAACCACAGCTGCGATACTTTTCAACAATGAATTTAGCAGATGTCTTGTGGTGTTTTTCACGAATCAGGGAAGGGGACGGTGCTATTTTATGATCATACACTTGTCTATATACTGTGGGAAGCATACCAATATCATGCAGCCAGGCAGAAGCTACCAGACAAAAACGTTCTTTATCGCTGAACGCAATCAAAGGATCAACTTTAGGACTATCAGTAATTTGGTATATAAGTTCTTCTACTGCTTTACAATGCTCTTCGCCATGCGGTGTAAAATGAGGCAAGTCTTTACCTTCATTCTCTTTATAAAGAGCGATAACGGCTTTTTTTACTTCGTTAAAGTAGCCTTGATACTCTTCCGTCAACCATTTTTTTGAATTCATAATATTACTCCGTTATTATTGTGAGTAAATTAAATCCTTTTACGTTTTAATCATATTTCACGACATGGTGATTGCTGTCCACCCCCCTCTCGCCGTCCTGTTCACACTTTGGTTGAGCCGCCTAATTGAGTTGAAATCAACACCCAACCAACTTTTCCCATGAGGGGATTTGAAAAACGCAGTCGTCTGCCTCCTGTTCCATCCGCAGGAAGAGGGGGTTAGGCAGGGTGAGAGTCATGATATCGCCCCGGAAACGTCTGCGCATAACCTCTCGGCCATCGCTCCCCAGCATGCCCAGCACTGCTCTGGGGGCCGCCAATTCCAACTCGGCATAGGCAAAAGCGGCAATACTGCTGCAATCTGTACCTTGGGGTGCCCGGAGAGGATCGGTTCCTTGCATGACCGACCCTGCAAGCGTTACAAGACCTGAAAACTCAACCGGATTTACCGGAAAAATAACGGCGCGGATATTCTCATCAAAAGAGGTGCGGCTCAGGGGTTTGACCACCCCGGACATTATCAATATCATGCCTATTATCGCAGGAATATCCGGCATTTGTTTAAACAATATGGCACCTATTACTGTAATAAGCGTAATCCCGGTTCCTGACCAGATTGCATACGCAATTCCTACGGGTATTGTTTTTAACACGAGGGATAAAAAATATAATGATGCCCCATAACCTACAATTGCTATAATACTTGGGCCTAATTGGGTAAATTCTTGCGACGCTTTTAAAGCACTGGTTCCGATAACTTCTGCAATTATTGCTATAGAAAGATACAAGTATCCCATATATTCTCCCCGCTCAACGATAAGCCCACCGGAGCCCTTTGTGCCGGAGTTCGGCGCTGGTTTATGTGTACTTTTTTAATTAGTTTTGTAATTTTCAATAATCGTTTCCAATGCCGCATTAAACTCATCCGGTTTTATTTGAGCCACAAAATGTCCGACGTCTGGGATTAAAACGACACTGTCATGCAAAATTTTTTCATTACCTGTCGGTGCACCATTGATATTATGAAGTTTGCTTGAAAATTTTATAAGCTCCGACGGTTCTTTTTGTGAATTCCACCTGATGCATTCGTATAATGAACTGATTCCCACTTTATGATTAGCAGCAAGCATATTTTTATAATATAAATCTATCAGATCAGGATTTGCACTTTTTGTAAACATTGACTTCACCGTTTCCGCCAAGGCAATAGGATAATCATTTTTCAGTTTTTCAAGAAAAGTCAATTTTATTTCTTCCGGAACAGATGCAAGAGGAGTATAAAAAGCATCAATGCCGACGATTCCGATCACTTTTTCACCAAGCAATTTTGCCGTTTCAATCACTATGGGGCCTCCCATGGAGTGACCAACAAGAATTATTTTTTCTCCGTCAATCTCATCAGAAACCGATTTAACATCTTGGGCAAATGCTGACATCGTGAATCTCCGGCGGTTGGTTTCAGAATCTCCGTGACCGGCTAGATCCAACCAAACCACTTTGTGATTATTTGAAAAATAATCAATCTGGAGTTGCCAAACTTTATGGTCACATAACCAGCCGTGGACGAATAAAAGAGTGGTTTCTCCTTGCCCGCTGATCCCATAAG
>CAKZLA010000379.1 GCA_937124525.1 uncultured Desulfobacterium sp. | reverse complement strand
TTGAGCAGCTCCATCCAGAAGCAGAAGGTGTCGCTATTGCTTCTGAATGTGTAGCAGAGCTAGCTGGTGAGACAGCATTTTGGTCGTTTACTGACGGCTATTTTGCCGCACGTGGGGCAGGAGATGGTAGTGCACACAGTGTACTAGTTCCCCGTCTGGCGGCTGAGGCGGGTGTAACTGCGGCAGCACTCACAGAGTGTATCAATAGTGGGCGTACTGAATCTCTGGTGCAGGCAGATGTTGAAGATGCTATTGCTACAGGTGGTCGAGGAACACCATGGAGTATTGTGATTGCCCCAAACGGCAAGACATTTCCGTTGAATGGTGCACAACCAGCCGCTGCAATAGAGCAACTTATCGAAATTGCACGTAACGAAAAATAATATGAATTTTGGTGTCCCGGAGTTCCATATAAATGGCTTCTCTGGCAGCCTTCACATCTTTTTTCTTCAGCGCTTTTATCAAGGGTTCATGGATGACAGCCAGATTTTTCCCCGCCCGTCGGATCACCATGAAACGGGCCATGCGATCCAGAAGATGCCCCAGTTGCGCCGCAAGTTCCTGATTCCCCGATGCCTGGGCAACAATATAATGAAATTGACGATTCTCATCCGTATAACGGGTGTAAGAAAACTCATCATCCCCGGTATAGCCGGCATGAATCCCCTCAAGCTGCTTGATTTGCTCGTCTGTAATATTTTCCACGGCCCGCTCAACTGTAGCCGTTTCCAATATTTCCCGCAGATCCAGCATATCATGGAGATCCTTAAGCGTGATGTGAGCAACATAATAACCGGAACGGGGTTTAATGGTGACCAGAGTTTCCTGATTTAACATCTGAAGCGCATCCCGAACCGGTGTAACGCTGGTACCGTAGTCAGTTTTCAATGCCTCAATGGAGAGACGTTCACCCGGTTTCTTTTGACCCGTAATGATCTCACTTCGCAACCTGTTATAAATAGCAGTTTTAGCCGTGCCATTCTTTTGCCCTCTGGACATTCTCCCCCCGTCTTTAATTTAAATCTTTGGGCTTGATTCTAAGCTCGGTCACTTTTGACAGCCCACATCAAATAGCAAGTAAGTTCTCAATAACCCGGGTGATAAAGTCTGCTTACCCTTTAAACGCCGGGTGCTATTCAAAAAGAGTCCTTGAATATCCGTACTTATTGAGAACTTACGATAGCAACAATTAAACAATTGAAATTTAATATTATATTTAATTGTCGACTGCTTGGTGCATATCCACTGGTCGACGTTAGAACCAACCCCATTTATCAACTCTCTTGGTCACAGAGGACCTTTAATTTATAGATCATAAGTTCTGAAAAAATACTCGTCATTTGGATAAGTATAAAAGTCAAACATTAAAAACTGGACCATGGAGTTTAAGACATAGGATTTCATATTAGTTAAAGCATCAAATGTTCTCATTTTTGATCTGCATATGTGTTCATATTTATCACTGCCGGAAAACGATATCAACAATATAATATATTATCAATTATGGAATTGACATTTAAAAATTTAAAATATAAACAGATATTATATCTATTAATCAAACTGATACATCAAAGAGGCGAAAAAATGATATCAACTCGCGATTTAAGCATGGAAAGCGGGCATTATGCACGCATGGGCGACCAAGAATGTCAGAAGATTCACATGGCAACCTTGGAAATTCTGGAACGTACCGGTGTGGATGTCCACGACGAAAAGGCAAGAGAAATCCTGGAACAGGGTGGTGCAGATGTGGAAGGTCTTCGGGTGCGCTTGCCCGAACATATGGTCACCCGGGCCCTGGCAACAGTGCCCCAGCGCATCACCCTTTACGACCGCAATAAAAAACCAGCCATCCGGGCCTGGGGCCACAATACCTATTATGGTGGGGGATCAGACTGCCTGAACATCCTTGATCATCGCACCGGTGAGAGACGAAGACCTATGCTTTCCGATGTGGTGGAAGCTGCCAAGGTAATGGATTCACTCCCGGAGATAGATTTTGTGATGTCCCTGATTCTTCCCGTGGATGTGGATCAGAGAATCTATGATCGCTACCAGATGGAGGTGATGCTCAACCACACCACCAAACCCATTGTCTTTGTGGCCCCTGATTTTGAAGGGTGCAAGGCTGCCGTTGAGATGTGCGAAGCCGTTGCAGGGGGTGAAAAAGCCTTTTGCCGCCATCCCTTTGCCACCTGTTACATCAACGTGACCTCCGGCCTTGTGGCCAATGACGAGGCCCTGCAAAAATGCATATATCTCGCCGAAAAAGGGCTTCCCCAACTCTGGATACCCCTCAATGCCGGTGGGGTAAACGCCCCTGCCACCACGGCAGGCTGCATGGCCTCCATGAATGCGGGCATACTGCTGGGTATTGTACTCTCCCAGCTGGTCAAACCCGGTGCCCCTGTTGCCGTTCCCGGCTGGAATGGTGGCCCTTACAACCTTCAGACCATGGTGGGCAATTATGTCCTTGCCGATGAGCAGGGAGTTCCCACCTCCATGGGTAAATATTATAACCTGCCGGTGTTTGGTCTGGGTGGCTCCACGGATTCTAAGGTGCTGGATCAGCAATGCGGCATTGAGATGACTCTGAGTCTCATGACGGCCCTGCTCCACGGTGCCAACATTGTCCATGATGTGGGATTCATGGATTCCGGGCTCCAGGGCTCTTTGCAGCTCCAGGTAATGGCCAATGAAACCATTGGTTTTATCCGGGCTGCCACAAGGGGGGTTCCGGTGAACGACGACACCCTGGCGCTGGATGTTATTGACGAGCAGGGGCCCACCGGTCAGTACCTGCAACATCCCCACACCATGAAACATTTCAAGACACCCTTTTACTCAAAGCTCTTTGAAAAAGGAACCTATTCCCAGTGGGAAAAAAAGGGGAAAATGACCATGGAAGAACATGCGGCCAAGGTGGTGGACAAACTCATTGAAACACATACCATTGAACCCCTCCCGGAAGAGGTGCAACTTAAAATAAAATCGATTGTTCAAAGAGAACAGGCATGGATTGACGTCAAAGAAGCGTAATCACAACGCCGGTAATTTCTCAATAATTCTGAGTATAAAGCCTGCTTAGGGAGTCAGAAATTTTCGATTTACCGCTTATATTTTTCAGACTTAGATATATCGGTTTTTCAGCCGGATTTGCAGGTAAATTGATTTGCTCTGACTCCCTTACCCTTTCAAAAGGATTCCCTGAATACCCGGACTTATTGAGAACTTACCAACGCGCACATAAGGTACTGATATGAAAGCTGACAAACATTTTTTTCTGAGAGATGCCTGGACCTACAATCCAGCTGCCCCCCGTCACATGAGGGCAGATGCCAACACTGGCTTTGAGACAAAAACCCTGCACACCGGGTTTCATCCCCTGGAGAGCAAAGCCGACTTTTCCTCCTTTACCACGCCCATGGTTCAATCGGTGACCTTTCTACGACACCTTTGAACAGGTCCCCTGTCCGGTGTATGGCCGGACACAGCCCCCCCACCAACCGGGTTCTGGAGCAACGTTCAGGATTAAAAAGCCATCCCCAGCATGAACTGGCCTGCGATCAGATGAAAGCCCATGGTGGACTCATTTCCTTTGTGGTCAAAAATGGCATGGGCGGTGCTGCAACGGTGATGAACAATCTCAAACTGGTAGTCCATGCCGTCACCTTTGGCACCAGCCGCACCATCTGCATGCATCCCCCCACCATCACCCATGAGCACATGACAAAACAGGAACGGGAAAGCGTGGGCATTGATGACGGCCTCATCCGCCTCTCCGTGGGCATTGAATCCCCGGAAGATATCATTGCCGATTTGGAACAAGCTTTGAATCTGCTATAACTGCCACGGGCAGACCGTATTAGGGATTTGGCCTGCCACAACAAGAAACAAAACTCCAATCATTCAACTACTTTGGGCGGAGTTTCATATAAAAAAAATTAAAAACCAGGGGGGCAGACTCACGGAATGGCACAAAAAACTATTCATCTATGTATGCCTCCCATATTTCTTCTTCATAACTCAACGCTGCCTCTTCCTATCCACCAAGTCAACACTACGCATTTAAGTATTTTCATACTTCTGTTGACAAAAAGCGTCCTCCTATCTTAAATTTGGCTTTAGCATTAACACTATAGCGATACTTTCATGAATCACCCTGTTTAGAGAGTATTCTAAAATGCGTTTCCCCATACTTTCGACACTCGATTTTTAGAGGAGTAAGCGAAGTGCCGCTGTAGTGTTAAAGAGTTCACTTTTGCTGAAAAATATTTATTCAAATACCCGTCAACTTGGCAAGGGTTCTTGGCTGCGACAACTGAACAACGACCGCTTTTTATATTACTTCCAGAAATAAAAAAATGTAAAGGGTCTCGGCATCCATCATATAACCTCAAATGTAGTTTACACTTTTTTGAAAGGCTTGCCCGAAGATGGGGCATTGCTCTGGAAAGTATAAAAAAGGAATGAAGGATACCGGAATGTCAAACTTTTTTGAAGGACATTTGCATGAGCAAAACCTGGCAGTTTAACCGCATGGAAGTTGCAGGCTCCCTGGGAGATCTGGGAACCCTTTTACCCATTTCTCTTGGGATGATACTTGCCAATGGACTGGACCCCACAGGGACATTCATGACCATCGGTCTTTTCTTTATTTTTTCAGGTATCTATTATAAAGTAACCGTACCGGTACAACCCATGAAGGTGATCGGGGCCTATGCCATTGCCACGGGTATGACGGCCCCCCAGATTTCAGCATCTGTTTTTCTGGTGGGGTGTTTTCTGCTCATCATCGGCGGCACCGGCACCATTACACTCATGGGAAAATATATTACCAAACCCGTGGTCCGGGGGGTCCAACTATCCACAGGTATCCTTCTCATGGCAGAGGGGGTGCGGTTCATGGTGGGCACCTCAAAATTTCAGCTACTAAAAGCCAGTGCCGAACCCTGGCTTTCCCTTCAACATCTGGGTCCCCTACCCATTGGCATTGTCCTGGGCCTTGCCGGAGGTATTCTCACCCTGCTGTTTCTGGAAAACAAAAAATTTCCCGCAGGCCTGCTGGTGATCATCGGAGGATTGCTGGTGGGGGTACTGCTGGGAAATATAGACATCTTTAATAACCTTTCTCTGGGGATTCATCTCCCTTCTTTTTTACCTGAAGGGCTGCCCTCCCAGGTGGATTTTTCCTTTGCCCTCATGGCCCTTGTGCTGCCCCAGATTCCCATGACCCTTGGAAATGCCGTCATTGCGTACTCAGATCTTTCCGTGGATTATTTTGGCAAGGATGCTGAAAAAGTCACTTATAAAGCCGCATGTATATCCATGGCCCTTGCGAATTTTGCGTCGTTTTTCATGGGAGGCATCCCCCTTTGCCACGGAGCCGGGGGCCTTGCGGCCCACTACCGCTTTGGTGCCAGAAGCGCCGGATCAAATCTGATCATCGGTGGTTTCTTTGTATTGATGACCCTTTTGCTGGGTCCTGGAATAAT
>CAKZLA010000378.1 GCA_937124525.1 uncultured Desulfobacterium sp. | reverse complement strand
CGAACAGACAGACGCTAACCCATTGTGTAATATCAGTGGAACAGGATAAGCCCAATTGTCTCCATTTGAATATGGAAAGTGAACCGTAAGGTGAGCCAATGGAAAACGATGAAAAAATTTATTTGCGTTTGCAAAAACATCTGGACAGCCTGGCTGTGGGTTATCCTGCGACTTCTTCCGGCGCCGAGATTCGGATTCTAAAACATATTTTTACACCTGATGAAGCCAGACTTGCGATCTATTTGACATACAAACTTGAGCCTATTGAAACGATTTATCATCGGGCACGAGGTCTTGTAGATTCTCTGAAAAAATTATCTATGATTTTTGATAGACTTGAAGAAAAAGGTGGACTGGAATCAAAGATAAAAGGTGACATCAAATATTATTGTGCGGCACCGTTGATTGTGGGAATGTATGAATATCAACTGGACAGGCTCACACCTGAATTTATAAAAGATTTTGACACTTACACATCAGACCGTAAATTCGGAGTGTCCTTCTTGAGTACCGAACTGCCTCAGATGCGAACAATCCCCATCGGTAAAAATATTGCCATTTTCGAATGTATCTGCCGCAAGAAGCAGAGCCTGCTGGATGAACCCTGCAAATTGACAGAACGTAAAGAAACCTGTCTGGGTATTGGCGACTTTGCCAAAGCAGTGCTCCGGTCAGGTGTTGGAAGAACGGTTGATATGTATGAAGCATTGTCAATTCTTGAAAAAAACGTGCAAGAGGGTATGGTCCTGCAACCTTCTAATACAGAAAAGGCTGAGTTTATCTGCTCTTGCTGTGGTTGCTGTTGTGGTATGCTGCGGATGCAGAAGTTTTTGCCCAAACCGTTGGATTATTGGGCATCAAACTTTTATGCTGCCATTGATACGGATACCTGCAATGGGTGCGGGACCTGTGAAAAAAAATGTCAGGTGACTGCGGTAAAGATGCTTGAAAAAAGGCAGGTGCCGGTCATTGATCTGAACCGGTGCATCGGTTGTGGCCTTTGCGTTGCAGCCTGTCCGACCAAGTCTGTTGTCCTGCACAAAAAAGATAAGGAGACTCGCCCACCGAAAACGAGGGAAGATCTGTATGACATCATTATGGCCAAGAAGAAAGGACGGTTTGGCCGGCTTAAAATAACCGGAAAACTGATAAAGGATGCTGTCACAACCAGGCAGATCCATCTTCTCAAATAGGTCGCGGGTCGCCACGCCACGAGGTCGCCAGGTCGGACCAAGTTAATACTCCGACAATATGAGATAAAGTTTCGAAAACCATCCCGCTGCGCGGGTTTCACGGTCCATTTTCAGAGTTGGTTCCAGCCAGTAGAGATATACTGATTCAGGAAGTGGCAAGAAGGAGATTCCAAAGTGCATATGAGTTAGCTAAGGTTGTCGGTGCACAGCATTTTATATTGCATACAGGTTATATTCCGAAGACATATCCGCGAGAAAGTTGGATCAATAATTCAGTTAAGTTTTGGGTGGATTTCCTCTCAAATAAAAATTCGAGTATGCAGTTTCATCTGGAGAATGTGTATGACGACGATTACTCTGTGATTTCTGAACTCCTTGACCGTGTGAACGAGATACTACAAAGAAACGTACTTACCTCTTGTCTTGATATTGGGCACGTTCATTCCAACTCCTCTAAAACGCTTGAGGGATGGATAAAAGGTTTGGGAGATCGGATTCAATATGTTCATTTGCACAACAACGATGAGATTTTTGATAATCACTGGGGGCTTTTGTAAGGAAATTGGGAGTTATGCTTGAGTCAAAAGAAATACAGATTAGATCTGAGGAGGCCATTGGAGAGATTTATAAAATCCTACCAATTGAAAAAGGCTTTTCCACTGAAAAAAAATGGCAAGTGATAGCAGAAAAAGGGATATTTTTACTGAGATCATCCCAATCAAATATGCTTGAAAGAAAAAAAGAAGAGTATGATCTGATGAGCAGATTATACAGGCAAGGGGTAAAATGCAACAAACCTGTTGCTTTTTTTGAGAGCACTGATAAAATTACGATTTACTTTTTATATAGTTATTTGCCGGGGCACGATGCTGAGACCCGGATCAATGAAACAACCCGGTCGCAGCAATACAAAATGGGGGTCAGGGCTGGAAAAGATCTAAAAAAAATTAACAGCGTAGCATCTGATACAAGAACTTGGTATAAAAGAAAATGGAAAAAACACGATCATTATTTAAAAATGTACAGCGAAGTAGGCTACAAATTCGATGAAGATAAAAAGGTGCAGAGATTTATTGAAATAAACTACAATCAGACAGATTCAGGACCTGACTTGCTTCAGCATGATGACTTTCACCTTGGAAACATCATTGTCAATAATAATGAATATGGTGGGATTCTCGATTTCAATAGGTATGATTGGGGCGATCCTCTTCATGAATTTGTAAAGCTTGAATGGTTCACATGGCCTGTCAGTAAGGATTTCGCTAAAGGACAGGTAAAAGGATATTACGGAAAGCATGGAATTGGCGAAGATGATTGTCGTAAAATAAGTATCTATATAGCAATGAGCATATTTTCAACAGTTGTCTGGACGCTACGATTTTATCCAGAAACCATGGGGAATATTGAGCACAAGATAAAGTCTATATTGCAACACTATCAATATTTCGATAAGACTATTCCCGATTGGACAATATAACCATGGCATGCACTCGGACGGGAATTCTGCTGCACCTCATTCCCGCCGGTCATCACCACGATTATCGCGCCGAGGAAAGCTTGGCGTATTTTACAGGGTGAAAGTCCCTGTCGAGAGGAAATCATCAGTAATTAGGGAGTCAGATCTTATTGATTTACCGTTTATGAACCCTTGGCGACCACTATATGATAACTTGTCTCATTATTAAGCGGTAAATTAAAAACTTCTGAGTCCCTTATTTCTGTAAGGATTAGCCGAGCCTTGGACCCATGGTCGGAGCTGTATGAATTAATGCAGCGAACAAGATGGGTTAAGCGTAGGCAGAAAATTGTGTAGGCCGTAGGGGTGGTCGCGCACCCTGAAGTGCTGGTACAGCTTCGAAATGGTAATTGCGGATGCCGAAGGTTTTAACGTACACCGAAGGCAACACAGAAGCATTCGTTTAATGGCAGAGTGTGGAGGTCCGCCGGAGTCCACAGGCCGTGGTATGCAAGAAGAGATACGCTTTAGAACTCGGGAAGCCCCAAAGGTTCCAGGTAAGTTGTTCCTGGATGGATAGTATTAAAAGAATTATGAAAATTCAAATTTCTTCAAAAGGAAAAGAAAATTTAAAACGTGTTTGAGTTGGTCATTATATCCGACAACCCGATAGATAATTTTTCTGGCTTATTTTATAAGGCTACCAACATAAAGCGGGACACTTTTCGGGAATGATCCTTTGGGAATGCCTATGAAATGGGGATTTAAAACACAATGATGATTGAAACTGTCCCAGCTTATGGCGGTAGCCAACAGTTCTTTACCCCAGAATTTCAAACAAGGCTTCAATCTTGGTTCGAATTTGCCCCTCATCATTGTCCGAATAATCGGACTCTATCTTCAAGTAGGGCAATCCATGCTTTTCTTCCACATATTCGCCGACCTTATAGGCTTCCACATTATAGGAATGGCAAGCAGTCAGCACAAAATCAACCACGGCATCGGGTTTGAATTTTTCAATCATTTCAGAAAGTGACGACAACCGGCGATCATTGGGTGTCATGCAGGCACAGGGAATTTCAAGATATCGTTTGGCAATGGCCTTGACAGGATCCGGGGTGTTTTCTTCGATTTCGCCCATGAAGGCCTTGATGCCGGTGCAGGCATCCGGTGCCACCACCAATCCGCCAGAGGCTTCGATGATCTTGAATATTTTAAGGGCATCGCCCCCCACGGGACAACCGGTCACAAGCACCCGGTGAGATTCCGGTGATCCATAGTGCACCCCCTGTTCCACTCGGTGTTCCAATTTTTTCAACAGGGTTTCCAAAAGGGGGATCATTTCACCTCCAGTGGAGGGCAAAGCGAGGAAACCCACATCATACATCTCCTGCCAATTGATGACGGGCGGGTGGATGGCAGCAAAATCATAAAATTTTCTCATCATGCTGTTTTTGAGGTTGGTCTTTTGAATGGCCATTTCAATTGTTTGATCCGTGGCCTTTTTATGGAAGGTTTTTTCGAGAAATCCCTGGAGTTTTCGAATCATAACCGTCCAATTATCCAAGGCTTCCACTTCATCTGGAAGTTGGGGAAGATCCATGACGTGTAAGGGCTTTACCTGGGCTGCCAATTCAAACATTTTCTTTTTTCCATCACAGGTGGTTTCCGCGATTATGGCATGGGACATGGAAAAAAACGGGCAGGTCCCCTCCAGAATAAATCCATAGCTGGATTTAATAAGGGGGCAAAGATTGGCAGGAAGAATGGCCTCTGCGCTGGGAATGGGTGTCTTGGAAAAGGCGCATAAAACGGTGGGGACAATGCCCATGGCATAAATCAGTTCAATGGGTGCATACCCGCAATAGATGCCGACAATGGGATGACCCTTTTTCTTATGGCCCTCCATGTAACGTAATACTCTTTTGGCAGGTTCTCCATCAAATCCGTCATTCATCAATGGTTCAATATTCATAATTATGATTCCCCTCATAGGATGATTTTTCAGTTTTAAATACCAATTTTTTATTTCAATTGCTCGATAAAGGCCTCTATCCGGGGTTCCAATTGCCTGACATTCTCCATGCCGTAATCGGTTTCAATGCGCAGACAGGGGATATCCTTTTCATCCACCAGCTCCTTGATTCTCAGACCATGGACTTCACCCATCACAAAATCAAAATATTCCATGCCCTTGGGCGGTCCTTCTGGAAGAAATAAATATCGGTATACCCCTTGCCCAGAGTGTCCAGCAGGGCGTTGTGGGCATCAAGGTTCAGCCCTGATTTTTTCCACATGGACCCATATCCGTTACTTATTTTATTCTCTCTTGAATCTCTTCCTAAAATTAAATCTACCTATCAGTAGTCGGAATACAGAGGAGAATCAAATTCAAAATATGAGTAACAGAGAAGGGCATGGATTGGAAAAAGCTATAAAAGGATAGAGGGGATATTCATCCACAGGCTGTCAGGCTGGGTCGGGCCGTCACAACAGTTTGTAATTAAATACAATACAAATAATTTTGGGGCCTGAAACGGTCTTAAATCCGCCATTTCGCCCCCAAAAGATGCTTTTAAGAGATTAATGATCCAACCAAAACATTATACGGGCAAGCCGTATATGTTTACGTTGGAAAGCCTCCTTGCCGATTTTGAGTTGTTGTGCTATGCAATCATTTTTAGCTTGCACATGCAATCGTTATGCGCTATCATATTAGTATGAAAACAAAACACCAAAAAACCTTGGCTACAATTTTCACTGACCCTGTAAATGGGAATATGGAATGGAACAAGATTGAGGCGCTTCTTATCGCCCTTGGTTGCCGAGTTATTGAGGGAGCA
>CAKZLA010000377.1 GCA_937124525.1 uncultured Desulfobacterium sp. | reverse complement strand
ATCGTTCTCGCAGCATCGGCAGAAAAAATTTGAACATGCAAGTTCTCAACAACTCGGGCTGAGAAAGCCCACTTATCCTTTAAACGCGGGGGGGGCATTCAAAATGGATTTTCAGAATACCAGGACTTATTGAGAATTTGCTTGAACATTGAGTGACACTCTGTATTTAAAAGTTAATTTAAAAGAAAGTTTCAATAACGCAAGTCTTCTCCCTTCCCATAGTGGCAGATGTTGTGATCAAGCCCCAAAATTAGAATTGTTGCCGGAATTATTTGGATGTTGACAAAAAAGCATCTTGGTGGTACTCAAAATTCGATTTGCCTTGTATTTAAAGTTGCCGGTGATGACGCCGGGCAACTGTATGGAATAGAGGTTAGTGCATTTTTTTTTAATTATTAACTGGCGGAGGGAAATGTATGGTTAGTGTTGATGGGTCATTGTTTATTCAGATCATCAATTTCCTTTTTCTCTTGTACGTGCTCAACCGGGTACTGTTCAAGCCTGTTCGCAAAATTCTCCTGGATCGAAAGGCCAAGGTTGAGGGACTTCAACAAGGCGTTGAAGGGCTTTCATCCGAAGCGGTCCTCAAGGACAAGGAGTATGCGGAAGGGCTGAAGGGTGCAAGGGCAAAGGGTCTGAAACAAAAAGACGCCTTTGTCGAAGAAGCATCCCAGGAAGAGAAAGAGATCATTGAAAGGATCAACAAAAAAGCTCAGGCCAACCTTGCTGAAATTCGTGGTCAGGTTGCCACTGAGACCCGGAAGGCTCAATCTGCTCTTGAACAGGAGATTGGAACCTTTGCCAGGGCGATCGGTGAAAAAATACTGGGGAGGGCGTGCTGATGAAGATTGTACGGTTTATGCGGAAACATTCCAAGACCATCATTCCTGCAGCATCGACCTTTCTTTTTGTTTTTGCCGGAATTGCCCTGGCATCAAGTGGTGGAGAGCATGGTGCGGCAGCCCCCAAGGGGTGGATGGCAACGGATACCTACAAGGTGATGAACTTTGCAGTGCTCATGATTGCCTTGTTTTACATTGCACGGAAACCTGTGGCTGAATTCTTTTCTTCCCGGGTAAAGGCAATCAAGGACGAACTTGCCGATCTTGAAAAGAAAAAAGCAGTTGCAGAAAAAAATCTTGCCGAGTATGCAGAAAAAATGGCCAGTCTTGACCAGGAGTCCGAAAAAATCATGGAAACCTATGTCAAACAGGGCGAGGTTGCAAAGCAACGCATACTTGCCGAAGCCGAAGCCCAGGCTGCCAAACTGGAAGAGTCTGCAAAGAGAAATATTGAGCAGGAGTTCAAGGCTGCAAAGTTGAAACTGCAGCAGGAGATTGCTGAAAAAGCCCTTGAACAGGCAGAAACCCTGGTAAAAGAGTTGATTAACTCCGACGACCAGGATCGTCTGGTTGATGAGTATCTGGACAAGGTGGTGGCATAATGAAAAATCTATCTATTTCACGGCGCTATGCCAAAGCATTGATGCTTATCGGCGAAGAGGACGGCAATGCAGATCAGTATCGCAAAGAACTGGATGAGATTGTGGAACTCTTTGACACCAATGTTGAACTTGAAAAGGCTGTAAACAATCCCTTGTTCGACAAGAATGACAGGAGAACGGTGCTGGCATCGGTTCTGGAAAAAACCTCTTTTTCCCGGGTGATGAAATCCTTCCTGGTGTTGTTGTTTGATAAGCGGCGTATCGTTTTTTTAAGGGATATCAGTGAGTTTTATAAAAAACTTGCTGATGAACTTAACGGCGTGGTTCATGCCACCCTGGTATCGGCCACAGAACTTTCCGCCGAGGCCACAGACAAAATCAAACAGGGCCTTGCAAAACGAATCGGCAAAGATATTATTCTGGATGTCGAGCAGGATGCCGAGCTGATTGGCGGAATTGTGACCAAAATAGGCGATCTTGTGCTGGATGGCAGCGTTAAAACTCAACTGTTCAATATGAGGGAATCATTAAAAAGGGGTGAGAGAGTCTAATGAAAATAAGAGCTGAAGAAATAAGCCAGATTATAAAAGAGCAGATTAAAGATTTCGACAAAGAGGTTGAGCTCAGCGAAACCGGGGTGGTGCTCTCTGTTGGTGATGGTATTGCCCGTGTGTACGGCCTTGAAAAAGTAAAAGCCATGGAGCTTGTGGAGTTCCCCGGTGGCGTTCTTGGTCTGGCCTTGAACCTTGAGGAAGACAACGTTGGTGTTGCCATTTTGGGTGAAGATAAGAAAATAAAGGAAGGCGACGTTGTAAAACGTACCGACCGCATTGCATCTGTACCCGTTGGTGAGGCAGTTCTGGGTCGTGTTGTTTCCACCACAGGTGAGCCCGTTGATGGTAAAGGTCCCATTGATTCCAGTATCACCATGAACATGGAATTGGTTGCCCCGGGTGTTATCGCCCGTAAATCCGTCCATGAGCCTTGCTACACCGGAAGTAAAGCCGTTGACGGCATGACCCCTGTGGGACGTGGCCAGCGTGAGTTGATCATCGGTGACCGCCAGATTGGTAAAACCGCCATTGCCGTTGATGCCATTCTTGCCCAGAAAAACACAGATATGAAATGTATCTATGTGGCCTGTGGACAGAAAAAATCCACCGTGGCCCAGGTGGTTGCAGCCCTGGAAGAAAACGGTGCCATGGAATACACCACTGTTGTTATCGCTTCTGCTTCTGAGTCTGCTGCCATGCAGTACCTGGCTCCCTATGCCGGATGCGCCATGGGTGAGTACTTCCGTGACAAGGGTGAGCATGCCCTGATCATCTATGATGATCTTTCCAAACAGGCAGCTGCCTATCGTCAGGTATCCCTTCTTTTAAGACGTCCGCCGGGACGCGAGGCCTTCCCCGGAGATATTTTCTACAACCATTCCCGTCTGCTGGAACGATCTGCAAAGCTGTCTGATGATCTGGGTGCCGGTTCCCTCACCGCCCTTCCCATCATTGAGACCCAGGAAGGGGATGTGTCGGCCTTTATTCCGACCAACGTGATCTCGATCACCGATGGTCAGATCTATCTGGATAAGGGCCTTTTCTTTTCCGGTGTTCGTCCTGCCATTGACGTTGGACTTTCCGTTTCCCGCGTGGGTGGTGCAGCCCAGTGTAAGGCCATGAAACAGGTGGCTGGTACCCTGCGACTGGATCTTGCCCAATACCGTGAGCTGGAAGCCTTTGCCGCCTTTGGAAGTGACCTTGATGCTGCCACCCAGCGTCAGCTCACCCGGGGAGAACGTCTGGTTGAACTTCTGAAACAACCCCAGTTCAAACCCCTTCCCATGGAAAAACAGGTAACTATTCTTTTTGCCGGAACCAAGGGATACATGGATAAATATCCCAAAGAGGCAGTGGCTAAATACGAATCTGGACTTTACGCTTTTATTGACAACAGATTTCCTGACATTTTCACAGACCTTGTGGAACAACAGGCCATCACCAGTGATATTGAAGCCAAGCTGAAAAAAGCCCTTGACGCCTATGCTGAAGAATTCCAGGCGGCTGTTTAAAAACCACTCTGAAATTTTTTTGTGTAAAATGAGTACTATTTATAAACAGGTGTAAAAGGGAAATAATATGGCAACGTTAAAGGAAGTCCAAACAAAGATAGGTAGTGTAAAAAAGACCAAGCAGATCACCTCTGCCATGAAGATGGTCGCCACTTCCCGACTTCGCGGTGCCCAGGAGAGTATGGAGGCGTTTAAGCCCTATGCGTCCAAATTTTCCGAAGTACTGGGAAGTATTGCAGGTAAGGCCGGTGAAGACGCCAGTCCCCTGCTTGTTCCAAGGGAAGAAGTAAAAAAGGTGAATATCATCCTGTGCACATCGGACAGGGGACTTTGTGCTGGTTTTAATGCAAATCTGATCGGAAAAGCAGAAAAATTTGTCAATGAGTCCCTCCAGGGCAAGGATGTTTCTTTTACTTGTTTTGGAAAGAGGGGTCGTGATTGGGCCCGAAGAGCACCCATGACCATCGAAGATGAATACATCGGCGTTGTGGGCGGACAATTTGATTTCAGTGTGGCATCATCTTCTGGACAGAAACTGATAAATAATTTTCTTGAAGAAGCTGTTGATGAAGTATATCTGGTATGTTCTGACTTTCAGACCCTGGCACGTCAGGAGCCGGTGATAAAGCAGATCCTTCCCATTCCTCCCATAGAAGTTGCAGAGGCGGATGGGAATGCAGCAACGGATGATGGGGTATACCTTGCAGAGCATATCTGCGAACCCTCATCCGATGAGCTGCTGGGTGAAATGCTGCCCAAGAATATTTTTATTCAGATATATGATGCGCTGCTTCAGACCTCAACCAGTGAGCATGCCTCCCGGATGAGGGCCATGGAGAACGCAACCAAGGCATGCGAAGACATGATTGATGAACTGCAGACCATCTTTAACAAGACTCGTCAGGCCGGTATTACAGCAGATCTCATGGACATTGTCGGCGGTGCTGAAGCGCTCAACGGATAATATACCAAATATAAAAAAGCAAACAGCTTTAACAGGAGGAATACATGGCTGAAAATATAGGAAAAATAGCACAGGTGCTGGGTGCTGTTGTTGATGTTAGATTTGAACCTGGAAAACTCCCCCCCCTTCTTACGGCCCTGACGCTGACTAACCCTGTCATTAATGATGATACGGATAACCTGGTCATTGAAGTTGCCCAGCATCTGGGTGACAATGTTGTAAGGTGCATCGGTATGGACGTCACCGATGGTCTACAGCGGGGAATGGAAGTAAAAGACACAGGTTCTCCCATTATGATGCCCGTTGGCGCGGCCTCCCTTGGCCGGGTACTCAATGTTGTGGGAAAACCCGTTGATGGGCTGGGCGAAATTGATCGCTCCAAGATGCTGCCCATCCATAGATCTGCCCCTGACTTTATCAACCAGGACACCACTGTAAGGGTTCTTGAAACCGGTGTTAAGGTAATTGATCTTCTGGTCCCCTTTCCCCGTGGTGGTAAAATGGGGATGTTTGGTGGTGCAGGTGTAGGTAAGACCGTTATCATGATGGAAATGGTAAACAACATTGCCATGCAGCATGGTGGTATTTCCGTGTTTGGTGGCGTAGGGGAGAGAACCCGTGAAGGTAATGACCTTTACCATGAGATGAAAGACTCCGGTGTTCTTCCCAAATGTGCACTGGTTTATGGTCAGATGACAGAGCCTCCGGGAGCCCGTGCAAGGGTTGCCCTTTCTGCTTTGACCTGTGCCGAATATTTTCGTGATGAAGAGGGCCAGGATGTGCTTCTCTTTGTTGATAATATTTTCCGTTTTACCCAGGCCGGTGCCGAGGTGTCTGCCACACTTGGTCGTATGCCTTCAGCAGTTGGGTATCAGCCCACACTGGCCGTTGACATGGGTGAACTCCAGGAACGTATTACCTCAACGGATAAGGGTTCAATCACCGCTGTACAGTGTGTATATGTACCCGCAGATGACTTGACTGACCCGGCTCCTGCCACTACCTTTGCCCATCTTGATGGTACGGTTGTACTTTCCCGTCAGATTGCTGAGCTTGGTATCTATCCTGCGGTGGACCCCCTGGATTCAACCTCACGAATTCTGGATGCGGCCTACATTGGTGAAGAACATTATCTTGTGGCCAATACCGTGCAGCAGACCCTCCAGAAATACAAAGAGCTCCAGGATATTATTGCAATTCTGGGTATGGATGAGCTTTCCGATGAAGATAGAATTACGGTGCAGCGTGCCCGTAAACTCCAGAGGTTCCTCTCCCAGCCCTTCCATGTGGCGGAAACCTTCACCGGCATGCCCGGTAAATTTGTAAAGGTTGAAGACACGGTAAGATCTTTTAAAGAGATCATTGATGGAAAACATGACGATCTTCCCGAGACAGCATTCTACATGGTTGGTTCTATTGAAGAGGCCGTCGAGAAAGCTGCTAAAATGAGTTCAGATAACTAACTCAAGGGGGATAAAATGGCTGATAATATATTTCTGGAAGTGGTCACTCCCCAGAAGGCGGTGGTCAGCGAAGAAGCTCAGATTGTGGTTGCCCCGGGTTCGGAAGGTGAATTTGGTGTACTTTATGGCCACACCACCTTTCTAACATCCTTGAAGGTCGGTACCCTGCGCTATAAGGATGCCTCGGGCAAAGAACGTTATCTCTTTGTCAACGGCGGATTTGCAGAAGTGCTGCCCAACAAGGTAACCCTGCTTGCTGAATCTGCAGAACGCAGGGCTGAAATCAATGTGGATCGAGCCAAGCTGGCAAAGGATAGAGCTGAGAAGCGCATCTCCAGTAGTTCTGACGACATTGATCTTGTCCGTGCCGAGGCGGCCCTGAGACGGGCATTGCATCGATTGGACATTGCGTCGGTGAGATGATCTAATTGCACATTATAATCTGTTAAGACCCATATGATGGAATAAAGGGGTGCTCTGCGTTGGCTTGGAGCATCCCTTTTTTTTTAAGGTTGAATATGAAAAAAATTAAGTACAATGATGTGGGAGCCATTGTTCTGGCAGCGGGTAAGGGATCTCGAATGAAGTCTGACCTGCCAAAGGTCCTCCATGAAATTAACGGGCAAAGCATGATTCATGCAGTGCTCTCCTGTGCGGTTTCGCTTTTGGGCAGCCAAGTGGTTGTGGTTATTGGACATGGCGGTGATCTTGTCAAAGAAACTGTGTCCCGGGATTTTGATGTATTGTATGCCTGGCAGAAAAACCTTTTGGGTACCGGTGATGCGGTGAAGTCTGCTTTGCCCGTGCTGCCCGATGGGGTGGCGGATGTGCTTATTCTATGTGGGGATGTGCCCATGGTTCGTCCGGAAACCCTTGCAGGTCTCATTGAATTTCATCGACGGGAGGACAATGAGGTGTCTGTGCTCTCCGTGCACATTGAGAACCCCACAGGGTATGGGCGGGTTCTGCTGGATGAAGAAAATAAGTTGCTGTGTATCCGGGAAGAGGCGGATGCAACCGACTTTGAACGAAAAAATACACTGGTTAATTCAGGCATCTATTGCATAAAAAAAGAATTTTTGATAGATGCAATTAAAGGGATTGATTGTCATAATGCCCAGCAGGAGTATTATTTGACAGACATTGTTAAAATTGCTGTGGCATCGGGCAGGAGTGCAGGTTCCCTTCCGGGACAGAGCGCCAGAGAGATAATGGGCGTTAACACCCCGGCAGATCTTCAAAGGGTGGCCTGCTGTATGGCTGAAACGCCAAATGAATTGTCTTGACTTTGTTAAATAGTATGACTTATAGTTAAGCTAAATATTGTGAGGTTCAGGGAATGGAAAACGAGCTGTTAGAAGATAAGTTTAAAGATATTGACGAGAAAGTCGATTTTTTAATAGAGCTTTGTCAGACACTTCAACAGGAGAATGAGGAGTTGCTGACAAAGGTCAAGACCCTTGATGGTCAGATTGCTGAAAAAAGTCTGTCTGAAGAGAATTTTGTAAAAAAACAAGAGGCTGTTCAATCAAAGATTGACGGGCTTTTGACTAAACTGAACAGCTTTTCAGAGACGTCTTAAAACAGAATGACCCCCGTGGAAAATGGAATTCCAATTCTTAAGAAAGACGCACCATCGGAAGAGACTGTCAAAATAGATCTTTTTGGCAGACAATTTCAGTTCCGGGCGGATGATTCACTTGATGACCCTGAAAAGGTTGTTGAAAAATTAAAGCAGTATGTTGCCGATGCTGAACAGGGACTCAAAGGTGCGGGTTCAGTGCAAAATACAGTGGTGATACTGCTGCTGGCTGGGATGAATCTGGCAAATGACCTTGCTGTGGCGGAATCAGAATTAACAGCATTCCATGACAATGTGGTCCGTAAATCTTCCGACCTGTTAAATAAATTGAATGCATTTGCTTCAAATTCAGGATGAGACCATGGGGTTCATCCTGTGAGTCCAAATAGATAAACAGAAACACCCCTGCTCTACTTGTGATTGCTTAGAGTGCTTTGCCTAACGCTATATACAAGGGAGTCCACCCTGGTGCTGGTGTGCAAGTTCCACATTGCATGGAAAAGCCTGAAGGTACCCACATGGACGACCGACCTTTTGAACTACTGGTTCAAAGACATAAGCAACACGGTATGATGCGGGGGCTGTCTCTGCATGTTTATTTCCGGTTAATCCTTACCGGGAATTTATTTTCTCCCCTCGTGATAGCAGATCTCATTGCCATCACTAATTGCTTTACTCTTATCCTCTTCTTTTTTTATCCCCTCTCAAAATAATATTTCTTGCATTACGTGTAAAATAAGATATCTTGTGATGTTTGATCCATTCATATCTTGTTTTTTCGTACATAAAAATGGGAATCTACGATTGTTTCATCCTGTCTTTCTGTAGTGATGGATAAGCTGGGTGCAGGGATTTTAGTGATAATTATCTGATACCAAATATTGAAGGGAGTAATTAATGGAATATACTGTGTTGTTTCTTTCACTGCTGATCTCAACTGCCTCCGGATTCGGGCTGGCCTACTGGTTGACCCAGAAAAAGCTTGAAAACCGGGCCGAGGAGGTTGAGAAAGAGCAGATGGGGTTGATTGCAGATGCGCGAAAGAAGGCTGGGAACCTTATTAAAGAAGCCCAGTTGGAGGCAAAAAGCCGTTTGCTTGAAATGAAAGGCGCCTTTGATGCAGAGACAGATCAGGCCCGGGCCGAGCTCAAAACTGAAGAGCGTCGCGTATTGAAGCAGAGTGAGAGACTGGATAAACGTAAGGAGCAGTTTGAAATCCTTGAAGTTGAGCTGAAACGAACGGAAAAAAGCATTCAAAGTCGACTGAAAACACTGGATGAAAAGGAGGCCGATTATCATCAATTGCTTTCTGACACCAGAAAAGAGCTTGAAAAGGTGGCCAGTCTTACATCGGAGCAGGCCAAGGATATATTGCTCAAAACCATGGAAAACGAAGCCCGGCATGATGGGGCAAAGTTGGTGAAACGCATCTCCAGTGAAGCCATGGAAAAGGCGGATAAAGAGGCCAAAAAAATTATTTCCACGGCCATACAACGGTATGCCGGGGATTTTATTGCTGAACGTACGGTGTCTGTGGTGCAGTTGCCCGGGGATGAGATGAAAGGGCGCATAATTGGTCGTGAGGGGCGCAATATTCGGGCGTTGGAAGCTGCCACTGGTATTGATTTAATTATTGATGATACCCCCGAAGCCGTAATTTTATCCGGTTTTAATCCCGTTCGCAGAGAAGTGGCAAGAATTGCCCTGACACGCTTGATTTCCGATGGTAGAATCCATCCTGCTCGTATTGAAGACGTGGTTCAGCGGGTCACCGATGAAGTGGATGTCACCATTAAAGAGGCCGGTGAGCAGGCCGCCTTTGATCTGGGGGTTCACGGTATTAGTCCTGAGTTGA
Source organism: uncultured Desulfobacterium sp. (assembly GCA_937124525.1). The sequence continues at coordinate 2,263 of CAKZLA010000377.1, read as the reverse complement.
TTCGAGTGATTGGGAAGCTTAAGTTCAGGACCAGTTACGCCCAGAATGTGCTGCAGCATTCTGTGGAAGTGGCTTTTTTGGCAGGGATCATGGCCGCTGAATTGGGACTGGATGTAAAACTTGCCAAAAGAATGGGATTGCTCCATGACATTGGAAAAGCGGTGGACCACGAGGTGGATGGTCCCCATGCACTAATTGGTGCCAAGCTTGCCAAAAAACATGGGGAATCAGAAGAGGTAGTAAATGCCATTGCTGCCCACCATGAGGATCAGATGCCCTCCACGGTGTATGATTTCCTGGTACAGGCTGCAGATGCCCTTTCCGGGGCACGGCCGGGTGCCAGAAAAGAGACCCTTGAAAATTATATTAAACGTCTTGAAGAACTTGAAGGGCTGGCCAACTCCTTTGACGGCGTCTCCAACACCTATGCCATCCAGGCCGGGCGGGAGATCCGTGTGGTGGTTGAAAGTAAAAAAATATCCGACACCGATGCCGTGTTGTTAAGTCGGGATATTGCATCCAAAATAGAGGAAAATCTCACCTTCCCGGGCCAGATCAAGGTGGTGGTAATCCGGGAAACACGGGCTGTGGAATATACAAATAAATAAGGAGAGTGATACACAAATGGGGGTTCTTGAAATATTAAAGGAGCGTGGTTTTGTTGAGGCGGTTACCCATGATGAGGAGTTGAGTGCCTATCTGGACGGGGGGAGAGCCACCTGTTATATCGGGTTTGACCCCACAGCTTCAAGCCTCCATGTGGGTAGTCTGGTCTGTATCATGGCCCTGGCCCACATGCAGCGTAATGGTCACCGTCCCATAGGGCTTGTGGGGGGGGGGACCGGGCTTATTGGTGATCCCAGTGGAAAAACGGAAATGCGTAAAGTGATCACCCAGGAAGAGATTGACGTTAACCGGGCCGGAATCCGGAAACAATTGTCCCGGTTCATTGATTTCAGTGAGGATAAGGCTCTGCTTCTGGATAACGGAGAGTGGCTAAAGGGGCTTGAGTATATCCCCTTTCTGAGGGACATTGGCCGCCACTTCAGCGTCAATCGCATGATCAAGGCAGAAAGTTATAAAATGCGCATTGAGTCCGACGAGGGGCTGACCTTTATTGAGTTCAATTATATGCTGCTCCAGGCCTATGATTTCATGGAGCTGTCCCGCAGGCATGACTGTCTTTTGCAGATGGGGGGTAGTGATCAATGGGGAAACATTGTGGCAGGCATTGATCTTGTTCGCAGAACCCAGCAAAAAAAAGCCTTTGGCATCACCTTTCCATTGATTACAACCAGCAGTGGCATAAAAATGGGAAAAACCCATAAAGGGGCTGTGTGGCTGGACCCTGAAAGAACCTCACCCTATGAGTATTACGAGTTCTGGATCAACTTCGATGATGCAGACGTGGCAAGATTTATGGCGTTGTTTACCTTTTTGCCCATGGAAGAAATTGAAGATGTCAAAACCTTGGAGGGTTCCATGCTCAACAGCGCCAAGGCTGTCCTTGCCTGGGAAGCCACCGTCATTGCCCATGGTACAAAGGAGGCCCAAGCAGCCTATGATGCTGCCTGTGCCATGTTTGGTGCCCCTGAAATTCCCGAGGATCGTTTTTCTTCCACCAGCATTCCCAAAGCCGGAAAGGGCAGAGCAGGGGATGCAGTACCCAGTACCTCTTATGATAGGGTGGCTCTGGACAAGGGTATCCCGGCCGTGGATGTTTTTGCCCAAGTCGGCCTGTGTAAATCTAAGAGTGATGCCCGACGACTCCTGACCCAGGGAGGCGGGTATCTCAATGATGAGCGCATTGCTGCCTTTGATCAGTTGATTTTAACATCCCATGCCAGGGACGGAGAGATCCTGCTACGGGCCGGAAAAAAGAAGTATCATAAACTTATTTTAAAATAATGAAAATATCAGTTGACAAGCAATGATGGTTTCTATATAAATCGTTCTCACCTGCAGGGAACACGCCCGACGGTTTCTTGCAGGTTTTTTTGTGGCCGAAAAAAAAAATAAGGCTTCGAAAAAAAAGCTTGACAAGGATTTTTGTGAAGCGTATAAAGATCGGGTTTTGTGAGTCACTCAGGTGTCTTCAAAAAATAAAAAATTGATCTTTGAAAACTGGTTAGTGAATGAATTGAGTACAAAGATGTTTGTAGTGCAGGAAAGCACATTAAAAAACATTTTTAAAAGAATTATAACTGGAGAGTTTGATTCTGGCTCAGAATGAACGCTGGCGGCGTGCTTAACACATGCAAGT